>JAFRQL010000065.1 GCA_017428655.1 Bacillota bacterium
AGTGCGGATTATACATAAGGATGAGGTAATATATACTTTTTCGCCGGATCATCCTTTTGCTTATGAGGTCGATGATGGTGAGGAATTCCTTTTGGAAACTGATGACTGCTATGGCGGTAAGATAAAAACCGAAAAGGATCTGCGTCCGATGTTGGACGAGAGTAAATTGGACGCGGCAGTTGGACCCATTAGAGTTAAAGGTGCCCGGAAGGGTGATGTATTATGTATAGAAGTTTTGGATATCATGCTGGCGGATCAGGGTGTGATGATGACAAACTGTGGGCTTGGCACGCTGGGAGAAAGGATCACTGAACCCAACACAAAGGTCATAAAGATCAAAGAGGGTAAAGCCTTCTTTTCAGAAGATCTATTACTTCCGCTGACTCCTATGGTAGGTGTTATAGGTGTTCTTCCGGAAAAAGGTATATTCCCGGCTACAGTACCTGGAGATTTTGGCGGAAACATGGATACAAAGGAGGTAAAGGTCGGAACAAAGGTCTTCCTTCCCGTATTTATAGATGGTGCGGGACTGGCAGTTGCAGATCTTCATGCATGTATGGGAGACGGAGAATTGAGCGGGACTGGCATTGAAACGGCAGGGACCGTCAGGCTTACAGTTAAAGTTCTGAAAGGATCAAGCATTAGTGCACCTGTATTGGAGACCTTGGACCACATATATCTGATATCTACAGCGAAGACTTTTGAGGACGCCGTAAAGGCTGCATGTACAAGAATGACAGATCTGCTCAGCGAGAAGCTTGATATGAGTTTCCCTGATTCATACAGGCTGATGAGTGCTGTCTGTGACATAGGTATCAGTCAAGTCGTAAATGGTGTCTATACTCTGAAGATCAGGGTCCCAAAGTCATTAACAGGACCTTTTGATATATGTCATAGATGAATAGTTCTCTATGGAAATAGTAATGATATAAGTGTATATTTAAATATATTGAATCACGAAAGGAGAGCGCTGGGCCATCCGGCGCATAGATAAAAGTGAAACTCGTTGAAATGAATGTTAATGATTATCTGGATCTTGTCGCGTCGGACGCACCTGCTCCCGGGGGTGGGTCTGCCTCCGCTCTTTGCGGCGCCCAGGGGATCGGCCTGATCTCGATGGTCGCAAAGCTCACTTTGGGGAAGGCCAAGCTCGAGGCTTTCCATCCGGTATGCCGCAAGGTCGCGGAAAAGGCCGACTCCATCGCTTCCGCCCTGACCGGTCAGATCGATACCGATACCGAGGCTTACGGCAGGATCGCTTCCGCCTTCAAGCTCCCCAAGGACACCGATGAGAACAAGAAGGCACGCAGAACAGCGATAAAGGATGCGACCGAGTATGCCACTCAGGTCCCCCTCGAGACCATGAGGCTGGCAGTGGAGGGCCTCCTGACCGCCGAAGAGCTCATGGGCAGCTTCAATACTGCCTGTGCCAGCGACGTGGGATGCGGCGTCCTGGGACTTCACGCCTGCGTTCAGGGTGCTCATCTGAACGTCATGATCAACGCTCCCGGCCTCGATGAGGAAAAGAGCGCGGCATACCTTGCCAAAGCGAAGGAGCTGGCTGAACAGGCCGACGCCCTTTGCGTTAAGCTCACAGAAGAGGTCAAGGGACTGCTGTAGGCCTGATATCTGGTGTGACAGGCGCTCATCCTGCCTGTGGTTTGGGATCTCTGGCAATACCCCGCATGGGATTTCCTGTGCGGGTATTTAATTGCAGCTAGACGAAATGCCGGTCAAGACTGAGCCGAGGATCAAAGCATCCGCAAAAGATATGGATCAGATCCAGGTGAGCTGAGGCCGAAACAAGGCAGGTCATTGGGATAAAACTCAATTAAACTGTAATGATTCCGCTTCAGGAAAACATCACTGGATGATGTCGTCCCGAGTTGCTGATCGCGGAGGGACGATACAAACGATTCTTGTCTTTTACAGTCTTTTCTTAGAAGAAAGTCAATAAAGATCGGCACGATCCCGGGCGTCGATGAACCGTTTCCTTGTGTAAGCTGGTGATCACGCTCAGCATAGGCATGCAAATATTGAAATAATATATGTATTAATATCTGTCTGTGATATCCGCGTCTCCATGTGCAGTATAATCCATCTATTAAGAAGACGCTGTGCTCATCTTCCATTGACTTTTTCCCTAAAAACAGGCCAAAAGTCAAAACTGGACCGCGTAAAGCCCTCATCCAGTTCCGGACAAGGGCTTTCGATCAATAATCGGGAAATTCATGAAACAGACTTTTGCATTTATTATGGGCAATCCTACTTGGGCGTCCTTTAACGCTGCAAAAATTATCGAGTTCTAAAATAAATTTGCAATCGATTGCAAAAACTTGACTTCACATTTTTCTTTTGCTATGCTTTGTGTGCAAGGGAGTGAGTACGATGTCTTATTACCGTGTCTATAAAAAACGCGACCTCTATTTGAATAAACTGATCGCCTTTCAGGACACAGAGCCAGTCAAGGTAGTTACTGGTATACGGCGCTGCGGAAAGTCCAGTCTGCTGAAGCTGATGATCCAACACCTTATGGAGACAGGCGTGGCCAAGGAGCAGATCGTGGAGATGAATTTTGAGTCCCACGAATTTAAGGACATGACTGCGGAAAGTCTTTACCGTCACGTGCAGGGGCTCTCGAAGCCGGGAAAACGTATGTATCTGTTTTTCGATGAGATCCAGCGTGTTCCCGCATGGGAGGAAGCGGTCAATTCCTTCCGCGTGGATCTGGACTGCGATATCTATATCACCGGGTCTAACGCCTATCTGCTCTCATCGGAATATGCCACCTATCTTTCGGGCCGTTGTGTCGAGATCAAGATGCTGCCGCTATCTTTTCGGGAGTTTTTGTATTTCCACGGATTTCAGCTCCGGGAGTCGACAAGCGCCCTGGGTGGAACAAAAAAGCAGGCGGTTGATCAAAGCGGTGAACGCTATGAGCTTCGGGAGGTTTTTGATGCCTATCTGCGCGTTGGCGGAATGCCGGGAGTTGCCGATGTGGGACTCGACCAAGAGCGGGCTCTGACGCTGCTGGACGGGATCTACTCCACAGTTGTGGTGCGCGACATCCTGGAACGGGAGAAGCGCCGCGGACAACGGCAGATCACCGACCCAGTATTGCTCAGGAAAATAATCCTGTTCCTTGCTGACAGCATAGGGAGCACTGTGTCCGCGAACTCGATAGGCAATACGTTGGTGAATGAGGGACTCCTGGATGGAGGCACACGGAAGAATGCCCCCAGTGTCCATACAGTGCAGGCATATGTAGGAGCTCTTCTTGAATCCTACATCTTCTATGAGGTCAAGCGTTTTGATATCAAGGGTAAGGAATACCTGCGCACCCTTGGCAAATACTATATTGCCGACATCGGTCTACGTAATAATCTGCTGGGCTTCCGGGATCGGGATACCGGCCATGTGCTGGAGAATATCGTCTACTTTGAACTCCTGCGCCGCGGCTATGATGTTGCCATTGGCAAGATCGATAATGGTGAGATCGATTTTATCGCGTCTAACACAGAGGGGAAACTGTACATTCAAGTTACAGAGTCGATGAACAACGAGGAGGTGCGCCGGCGTGAACTGGCTCCGCTGCAAAAGGTCCGGGACAACTATGAGAAATTGATCCTGTCCCTCGATCCAGGCTTACAGACCAGTTTCGAAGGCATCAAGTCGAGGGACCTCATCGACTGGTTGATCACTGATCGGTAATAATTGACGCCCTTTGCGCGAAGCTCACAGAAGAGGTCAAGGGACTGCTGTAGAAAGAAGAGCCGCGGCTTTGGGCCGCGGTTTCATTGTGCACACTTTTTCAATTGTTTCAGTTCATCCTCCGTGATCTCTCTGTACTCGCCCGGATTCAGGGCCGGGTCCAGTTCAAGAGGTCCGAAGGAGCTGCGGTGCAGGGTCAGGACGGGCTTTCCGACGGCCTCGAACATCCTCTTTACCTGGTGGTAGCGGCCTTCGGTGATGGTCAGCAGGACCTTCTGGGCAGCGCCCGAAGCATCGTCGCAGGAGGACTGCGGCCCGCCGGCGTTCAGCGGCCTTACCTTGGCGGGCAGGGTGGGGCTGTCATCGCCGATGTCCACGCCTGCCTCAAGGGCAGCGATATCGTTTTCGGTCAGTACGCCGGATATCCCCGCCTCGTAGGTCTTCGCCACGTGGTAGCGGGGCGAAAGGAGCCTGTGGCCCAGCTGGCCGTCGTTGGTGATCAGAAGGAGCCCTGTGGTATCCTTGTCCAGCCTTCCGACGGCGAAAAGATCGGTCCTGAGATCAAAGATATAGTCCATGACCGTCGGGCTCTTGGGATCCCTGGCGGCGGTTATGACCCCGGCGGGCTTGTTCAGCATGTAGTACACGAAGCGTCTGGTATCGACAGGCCGGCCGTCCCAGGTCACCTTATCGGCGTCCGGATCCACCTTTTCCGCTTCGGAGCGGCAGACCTCGCCGTTGACCGCGATCCCGCCGCCCTTTACGGCCTTCTTGCACTGGTTTCTCGTCATAAGTCCGAGATTTGAGAAGAGCCTGTCTATCCTCGTGTCCTTTGCCATCTTTACCTCCCGGTCTCTTCGACCTGCAGGGCTTTCGTCACCTCTTCGTCCGGCGCCTCGAACGTGCCTGCCCCTGTGAACAGTATTTTAGCATAAAATGATGCGTCTATGTCTTCCGTTCCCATCCTGAGCACGCCTTCGCTCCTTAGGACCATCTCTTTGATCTCGCCGTCAGCCGACATGGAGCAGATAAGGCTCCCGCCGGAGAGGTCAAGGGGCATTGAGGCGGTCTGGGGAGCGGCCAGGCGGGCAAGGTCGTACATACCGCTGTCGGTGAGGGGGACGGAGCCTGCGTTTTTCCCTTCTTCGGCGTTCAGAAGAGCCCTCATTGCGGTCATGATCAGACCGTCCGGGTCTCTGAAGGTCGTCCCGGAGCCTTCCAGCAGTCTGCCAGCGCCGGTGCATGTCCTGCCCCCGGCGGACCACAGGACCGTGCCTCCTATGTCCGCAAGGCTGAGATCGGGAGCGAAGCCTCCGATCCTCTGCCAGCTGCAGGAGGAATCGGTCTTTACCGGCCCGCAGTCGGCGCTGACGGTGATCCTGGCGGTGTTTCCGTAAAGGGAGAGGGCCTTCATCAGCGAGACGGCAGCCCTGATATCCTCTTCGTCCGCAGGGGCGGCGTTTTTCAGTACGTCCGAGGCTATTGCTGCCTCAGCCTCTCTGGTGAGGGGAACGTCCCAGCTGCCTTTGCCGAAGGCCAGCTTCACCGAAATGTCCTTGTCCTCGCCGGCAAATTCCAGCCTAAGATCCCGGGGTTCCCCGTCGGTGACCTCCAAAAGGAGCTCAGCCCGCTCCGAAAGGCCCGAAAGTTCGACGCCCGCAGGCGCGAAGGCTCCGAGCAGGTCGGAGGCTGCCTTTCCGTCGAGAGACGCCTGGTAAATGCAGGTATCGTTGACGGTCTCGCTTCTCACGTCGAGGCCGGTGAAGGCCGAGGCGGCGTATTCCAGGAGCTTTCTGTGATCCGGGACCGTTCCGACCCTTATGATCCTGCCGTTTTCAAGGATCACCGCGTTGTCGCAGAGCCAGAAGGGGATGCCGTGCCACTGGACGCAGCTGACGCGCTTTTCTCCTGCAGTCATGTTGCTGACCCGGGCGTTGAAGCCCAGGGTCGAGCCTCCGTCCCGGATGGTCACCGTCAGTTCCCCTGCAGTGCCGGTCCTTTCGGCCATGTTCTTGAGAAGGCCGTACAGTTCAAGGGATCTGATCTCCGGTTTGAGCATGACCGCCGCGGCGATGATGGCGGCGAAGATCAGGGCAAGGATCAGCAGGACGCATACGATCCGCTTTTTGACGGCGGCTGCCTTCTTTCGGGCGTCCTCGGTCCGGTCTTTTTCCTTGATCCTTATGAACGCGGCTGCGGTCACCGACAGGAGCATTACCGCGAAGGCGGCGACGGCAGCCTTGAGCCACCAGGGCGCTTCGGCAGAGACCGCTGAGACGGAGCATCTGCCGGGCTCCGCTTCAAAGCTTAGGTAGGAACCGAAGGGCTCCGCCTGGATCTTCTCCCATCCGCCATCGGTGAGCCTGTACAGGTCGACGGCGCCGGAGCCTGAGGGGGGAAGATATCTTAAGACTGCACCGTCCCCGAAGCTCTCGGGGATCTCTACGGTCCACTGTTCGACCAGGGCCCTGCTGTAGGATCTTATCCTGTCGGCAAGGCTCTCGCGGCCGGGGTCGAAATCCAGGGCTGCGGGGACCGGAGCGAGGACGTCATCCTCGGTGAAGCTCCCCACCGCGATGAATACCGGCCTGCCGTCCTTTCTTTCGATGCCGCTGGCTATGGATCTTATATATGGTCTGTATACTGCTCTGACCTCAGTATCGAAATGAAGGTCAGTGAGCTCGTCCCTGTCCCAGCGGCCGTATTCTCCGTCCTTTTGGGGGACCTGGGGGAAGATGTCCGGCCCGAAGCTGTCGCCGTAATTAAAGCCTATGGTCTTGACTTGGGCGCCATCGGCGGTGAAGCTCAGGGTGAGGCTTCGCATCTGCTGCGGGACGCTGCCGCCTTTCACCAGCTCCTCGTAGGATACAGGCTCTGCGGCGCCTTTTATGCTCAGACCGTTTATGCCGCCCAGGCTGTCCGAGCAGAAGAAGTTGTTTTTGAAGCTTCCGCTGCTGCCCCCTGAGATCGCTCCGCATGCGTCCTGGGACCGGTCTCCCTCGCAGAGGGCCCTGCAGTCCTCGACCAGGAGCCGTGAGTCCTCATCGTCTGAGCCTCCGGTGATGCCGCCGGAATACCGCCTCGCCGAGACGCTGCTTTTGCTCCAGCAGCCTCTTATGACCGAACCGCTCCTTCCGGCTATGCCTCCGGCCAGATCGCCGCTCTCGCAGCTCACGTCGGACGCCGCGGTGCATTCGGTGATCAGTCCCAGGCTCTGGTCTCCGCAGATCCCTCCGGCGCAGGACTTCTTCACCGTGACCGCGCCGGTGTCCGTGCATCTTAAGATCACGCATCTGTATTGATAAGTCCTGTGGAGGGCGGAGGAGATGGTTACGGGGGAGTCGCTCTCGGGATCCAGAGGATCGAAAACGGACATGGAGCCGGCAATTCCTCCTCCGTTCACGTCGCAGGAGATCTGCCCCTCGTTCTCGCAGAGGGCGGTCTTTCCGTCGGTTACCGTCATCGGGTCCACCTGGGAAACGTCGTCTGCGATATCCTCCGCCGACGCGCCCATGACGTCATCAGCGGCGCCCAGCAGGGTCTGGGTGACCGCTCTGAAGCGCTCTTCGATCTTTCTCACGTCTTCGATGAGTTTTTCCGAAGAAGGACCGACCTCCTGATCCAGGAGAGCCAGCTGATCCGATATCCTGGTCATGGAATCGTAGAGCCTGTCCGTGTCCTCGCCGATCTCAGGCGCTTTTATGTCTGGAGCCTGCCTGCTTTCCAGATAGGTGAGGACGGCCTCCAGGTCCTTAAGGGACGCGGTGAGGCCCGAGGACGCGGCGGATGCTTCGTCCAGGGCGTCTTCAAGATCCGGGACCGGGGCGTCGGAGTTCTCGATCCCTCTTTCCAGGGCCTGGATCCCCCGCTGAGCGTATGCCAGTGCTCCGCCATCGTCTTCAGGTCTGCCGTTTTTGATGATACCGATGCCGGAAGCGATGGCCTGCGGTATCAGTTTAAGGTCTTCGGCGGTGGTGCTTTCAGGGGATGATACGGCAGATCTGATAAGACTGTCAGCTTTTTTAAACTCTTCCGTAGCGGCATCCAATATGTCGGACGCCCTGTCTATGTCGGAAACTCCGCTCCTGATCTCGTCTGCCACATCGCTGTCAAGGGAATCCGCGGCTCTGCTCAGGTCCCTGAGGGATCTTCCCAGCTCCGAAGAGGCCTTTATCATGTCTTCGTCGGCTCGGGAGAGCAGGTCCAGGCTGTTTTTGATGACGTCCTCTGCACTTTCCAGCTCAGAGGCAGCGTCGTCCGCGTAGCTTCCGGCCTTTTTCCCGATGTCGTCCGCGGTCTTTGCCGCGCCGTTCACTGCGGCGCGGAGGGCGGAGAGCCTTTCGGAGACCGAATCTGAGGTGTCAGAGGCGTCGTCCAGGGCGGACTGTATCATGCGGTCAAGGCCGTCAAGCTCAGACCTTAATGCGTCCAGCCTGTCCGGGGTCATGACCACGGAGATATAGGGCTCCGCGAGGCCCGCTATGCCTCCCGCGTTCCTTCGTCCGGATACCGGGCCGGAGTTCTTGCAGTTCAGGATGACTCCTGAGGTCCTTCCGGCTATGCCTCCGGTGTTGTATCCGATGCTCTGGTAGCCTACGGTGCCTTCATTCCTGCAGCTCTCGATGCTGCCGTCGGAAAATCCGGCGATGCCGCCGCAGTCGGTAGGTATGTCATAGGTATCCGGGCTGACGAGGCTCTTGAGCCCCAGGATCATGTCGGCGCCGGCTTCAGTCACCGAGAATGAAGGGTCCGATGGCCTGGTGTTGACGAAGGCGCTGCCGGTGCAGGACGATACGAGACCGCTGTTCTTTCCGCAGATCCCTCCGGTCATGGATCTTCCGAAGGCTCCGCCTGAGGCCCTACATGAGATGATGGTCCCCCTGGAAGTGTTCTCGCCCGCGATCCCGCCGGTCATGGACCTTCCGTTGACGGTCCCCGTAAAGGTGCAGTTTGAGATGGTCCCGCTGTTTTTCCCCGCGATGCCCCCGGTGCGCCGGCAGTCTCCGGCAGGGGAGACGGTCCCTTCGACGTTGAGGTCCTTTACCTCGGCGTTCTCGCCCAGGACAGCGAAAAGCCCAGCAGGGGATCCGCTGCCGGTGATCGAGAGGCCCGAAATGGTATGGCCGTTGCCAAGGAAGGTCCCCTCGAAGCCGGGGATCGGGCTGAAGGCGTCTCCGCCCAGGGAGATGTCCCTGTCCAGAGAGACGGTCCTGCCCATGGACCAGGCGTCGTAGGAGCAGTTTTCGGCCAGCTCTTTAAGATCTTCGGCGTTCAGTATGTGTACGACCCCGTCCTCCGCGAAGACCGTAGAAAAGGGAGGGCGGCTGCCAAGGCGGCGGTAAGGATCAGCGCCGCAGTCTTAAGTATCTTATTTCTCATCGCTTTCCTCCTTTTCGCCGGTGCCTGTCCGGTCTTCCGCTTCGGATGGGCCGGAGACCATGGTCAGGTCGATATCGCCCTCGACGGTGGCCTTGACCAGCCCGGTCACTCTGCCTCTGATCTCGCCCCGCACCAGTCCGTCGACGGTAAAGATGCCGGAGCCCTGCTTCTTCTTAAGGGGTGCCTGCATGGAGAAGGAGGTCTTCTCGATGAATCTCTCGCCGATGAGGAGTATCTGGGGAAGGGTGAACATGACTAAAGCGATGGATATCAGCGTGCCTCTTCCGAGGCTCTCGCCGATGCCGACGATGGTGCCCTCGGAACTGATCCTGCCCAGGATGAAGCCCGACGCGGCGAGGATGGAACCGGAGGTCAGTATGGTGGGGAAGGCGAAGTTCATGGTCTCGATGACCGCTTCCTTCTTATCCATGGTCTTTCTCAGCTCGGTGAACCTGCTGGCGATGACGATGGCGTAATCGATGTTGGCGCCCATCTGTATCGAGGAGACGATCAGGTAGGCGATGAAGAAGAGGTCCACGTGGGTGAATACCGGGACCGAGAAGTTGATCCAGATGGCCCCCTGTATGACCAGTATCAGCAGGATGGGCATCGCCACGGACTTGAAGGTGAAGAGGAGCACGACAAGAACGATCAGGATGCTCATGACCCCGACCACTATGATGTCTCTCGCGAAGGATTTCTGGAATTCGTAGGCGTTGGTGGAATTGCCCACCACGTAGATCTTTCCCTCGGGATAGTGCTGCCTTGCGACGGCCGCGATGGTGTCGGTGAAGGCGTAGGTCTCGTCTCCGCTCTCCGGAAGGTCCAGATACACCAGGAGCCTGCTGTAATCCTCGCCCTGGAGCTGGAGCATTCCGTTCCTCATCTTCTGAGCGGCGTCCGTCAGCATGTCCGTCGTCTCCTGGTCCAGGGATACGTAGCCCTCGTCCACCCGGTCGCTGACGAACAGGAACATGTCGATCAGGGGGACGCTGTAGGAGGATATCCCTCCGATGACCCTGCCGTAGTCGGAATCCTCGGCGGCGTAGGCGGTGTAGACCAGCCTGCTCAGCTCGTAGTCGATGTCGGCCAGCTCCGCGAACTGGCGGGGAGTCAGCCTGTCGGTCAGCTTGTAGCCTCCCAGGGCGTCGGTGTTGCTGAGCCCCTGGGTATGATCCACCTGAGGCATGGAGGAGAGCTCGTCGAGGATCTCCCGCTCCGCCTCGTAATCCCCCGAAGGGACTACCAGAGCGACCAGATTGGACGAGGTGAAGTTCTCCTTTATCATGTTCTTGGCGATCTGCTGCTCGTTGAGCTTCGGAGTCACTATGGTGTCGTAACCGTAGACGTAGGGGCATCTCTGGGATACGATGCAGCCGGCGGCGACCAGGACGATGAAGAGCACTGGAACGATCTTTCTCGTTGCGTAGGCGAACCTTCCGACGAAGGGGATCTTCGGCACGAAGTTCCTGTGCCCGGTCTTGTCGATGAGAGGTCCGAAGAGCATGAGGAGCCCGGGCATGAAGATGAAGACCGAGAAGAGGGCAAAGAAGATGGCCTTGATCAGGCAGATCCCCATGTCGGGACCGAGCCTGAACTGCATGAATATCATTGCGACCAGGCCTCCGATGGTGGTCAGGCTGCTGGCTCCGATCTCTGGGATGCCTTTGGCCAGAGCGTTGATGACCGCTTCTCTCACGGGAAGGGTCTGGTGCTCCTCTTTAAATCGGTTGCACAGTATGACCGCGTAGTCCAGGGACAGGGCCAGCTGGAGTATGCTGGTCACCGAGTTGGAAACAAATGATATCTTTCCGAGAAGAAAGTTTGTCCCGGTGTTGAGGATCATCGCGGTGACGAAGGTCAGGAGCAGCACCGGGACCTCAGCGTAGGTCTGGCTGGTGAAGAAGAGCACGGTCACGACGATGATGGCGACGATGACCATGATCACGTTGACCTCGGACTGGATGATCTCGGCCAGCTGGTTCCCCAGCGACGTATCCAGATAGCAGTCCATGGCACTGTATCTTCCGGTCACCAGATCCAGTGCTTCGAGGCAGGCAGGATCCTCTTCGGGATAGTCGAAGGTGACGTCGTAAAGGGCGCAGCCGCTGCTGAAGTGATCGGTGGTCCCGTCGAAGGCCACGGACTGGACGCCGGGGATATCCGCGATCTCATCCGCGATCCCGCATGCTCTTTCGTAGGAAAGGTTGGCGATCATCAGCCTCGCGGAACCGAAGGTAGTGAACTGTTCCTCCATAAGGTCCAGTCCCTTCCTGGTCTCCGAGGTCTTGGGAAGGTAATAGGTCAGGTCGTTCTCGACTTCTACCCAGCTGCTTGAAAATATCGAGAATATGATCGATAAGCCGATCAGAAGGAAGACGAGATTTCTCTTGTCTACGATGAATGTTGCGATCTTGATCATGGGAGTTAAGTGGTCAGGACAAAGGGCGTGATGTGCCCAAAAGTCCTCTGCGAATGAGCTCACCGGCCTGATGGCCGGTGAGCTGTGTCTGGTCTGTTATACTGTGTCCAGCTTTGCCTGCTACTGCGCAACGCAGAAATCGCAGGGATCGTTCCTGTTGGCTTCGAAGGCGTCCTCGATGGTGCCCTCATAGACTGTGCTGCTGCGGGAAAGGGACGGGCAGTCCAGGGTAGTGTGATAGGACTTGCCGTAGCGGGTCCAGTAGATGGTCTGGCCTTCGTATTCCTGCTGGGCTTCCTCGTACTCCTCCTGGGAGACGGGGTTGTAGTCGATGGAGAAGGCGGATGCCAGTACCAGGGCGGCGATGGCGACGATGCTGACGATCTTCTTGGTCTTAGGATCGAGATCCTTGTCCCTGAGGAGCAGGATCACCAGGGGGAAGAAGGCGATGACGCTTACGATCAGGCCCATCTGGTTCCAGAGGAAGAACTTGACCTTGTTCTGCTTGCTGACCGGATCCACGTCGTTGGCTCTCTTCCAGAACTGGGAACCGGTGATGACCAGGGCCAGGTCGGCGACTATGAAGATGCAGAGCCAGAGCAGGGGGTTGGAGACGTACATGTATCCGGAGAGGACCATGATGGCGAGGACTTCGCAGACGATGGCGAGGAGCCAGAATACGACTGCCGCGATCCTCTTGCCCTTGGCCGCGCCTCTGCGCTCGTCCTTGGTCTTCATGGTGGTGGACTCGCCCGAGCTGACCTTTACCACGGTCTTTTCAACGGGCTGCTTTACAGGTTTCTTTTCAACTGCCATTTTTAACTCCTTATCACTTTTTCACGGTCTTCTTAGCACTGCTGGTGTCCTTTTTGCCGGTGCTGGTGCTGCCGGTCTTGGCGGAAGTGGTCTTCTTGCCGCCGGTTGTGGTCTTCTTGGCAGTGGTGGTCTTCTTTGCGGAAGAGGAGGCCCTTTCGGTCTCTTCGGGCGCGGACTTCATTCCCAGGAGGGCGCCGAGGAGGCCGCCTCCAAGGGATGAGCTCTGCTGGGGCTTGGATTGGGTCTGGCCGCCCATGGAGCCCAGGAGGGATCCCATCAGGCCGCCGTCGTTTATCTGGGAGCTCTGCTGGGTCTGCTGCTGGCTCTGAGCACCGAGAAGCGCGGAGAGGAGGTCCTGCTCGTTGTTTTGCGGTTTGCTCTGAGTGGGCTTGGACTGCTGGGTGCTGCCGCCTCCCAGAAGGGCAGAGAGCAGGCTGTCGCTTCCGCTTACCTGGCTGCTCTGAGGCTTGCTGCTCTGGGAAGATCCGCCGAAGAGGGAGCCCAGGAGGCTGTCGCTTCCACTGATCTGGCTGCTCTGGGGCTTGCTGCTTCCCATGTTGTTGGTGGAGACTGCTCCGAGAAGGGCGGAGAGAAGTCCGCCGCCTCCGCTGCTCTGACTGCTTGAATTGTCAGAGGTCAGGTTCTTAAGGAGCATCTTGATAAGGATGGGAGCGAGGGCGAGAAGTATGGCGTTGCTGGACTTCTTGCTCACGCCGGTGTTGGCGCTGACGTTGGAGATGAGAGAGCTGCTCTGGTTGCTTCCTCCCATCAGGGCGTTGAGCAGGCTGGTGTTGCTCTGCTGCTGGACCTGCTGCTGTCCGCCTCCGAGAAGCGCGGCGAGCATGTCCGCCTGGGAAGTCTGCTGGGTCTGCTGACCGCCGCCAAGGAGAGAACCCAGAAGGCTGGTCTGCTGGCTCTGCTGGCCGCCCATGGCGGATCCCAGAAGGGCGGGAAGGGCTGCGCTGATGACCGAACGGGTCTCGGCGGAGCTTGCTCCGGTCTCATTGGCGATCTCTTCGACTGTATCGTCCTGAAGCAGCGACTCTTCTAATAAACTTGTAAGATCCATAAGGAGAACTCCTTTCTATTACATAAAAATACAAGTTAAATATATCATCAATCACTCACCGAATAAAGAAAAATATCGATTTTGTCAGCATTTTATCCGGCGTTTTTTTATGGCAAGACCTCCCCGGCGGCCGGGGAGGTCGGTAAAGCGGTCAAATGATCCTGAATATCGGGCGTCACGCAAGGAGCCTTGCCACGTGGACGCCTGAGGCGCTGGCCTGGGAAAGGCTGTGGGTTACTCCCGAACCGTCTCCCAGGACGTAGAGGCCCTTGACCTCGGTCTCCAGCCTTTCGTCCACGGGCACGGTGGAATTGTAGAACTTGACCTCGACTCCGTAGAGCAGGGTGTCCTCGTTGGCGGTGCCCGGAGCGATCTTATCCAAAGCGTAGACCATCTCGATGATATCGTCCAGCTGGCGCTTGGGCATGACCAGGCTCAGGTCTCCCGGGGTGGCCTTGAGGGTGGGAGCAGTGAAGCACTTGGCCATCCTGTGCTCGTTGGTCCTGCGGCCCTTGATAAGGTCTCCGAACCTCTGGACCAGGACGCCTCCGCCCAGCATGTTGGAGAGCCTGGCGATGGACTCGCCGTACTCGTTGCTGTTGTGGAAGGGCTCGGTGAACCGGTTGGCCACCAGCAGAGCGAAGTTGGTATTCCTGGTGAAGAGGGCGGGGTCGGCGTAGCTGTGGCCGTTGACGGTGACTATGCCGTTGGTGTTCTCGGACACAACCTCGCCGTAGGGGTTCATGCAGAAGGTCCTGACCAGGTCTCCGTACTGCTTGGTCCGGTAGACCAGCTTGCTCTCGTAGACCTCGTCGGTGATGTGCTTGAACACGTCGGCGGGAAGTTCGACTCTGAGGCCGATGTCCACCCGGTTGCTCTTTGTCTTGATGCCCAGCTGCTCGCAGGTCCTGGCGATCCAGCGGGAGCCGCTGCGTCCGGTGGCAAGGACCAGATCCCTGCAGAAGAGCTCTTCTCCCTTTTCCGTGGTCAGCTTGAAGCCGCCGTCCGTCTTTTCGACCGAGGCAGCCGTGGTCCTGAACCGCATCTCCACCTTCTTGGAGGTGTATTCGAAGATCTTCTTCAGGATCTCCACGTTCCTGTCGGTGCCCAGATGGCGAACCTTGGCGCTGAGCAGATGCAGGTCGTTCCTGAGGGCGAGGGTCCTGAGATCCGATGAGGCGGTGGAGTAGAGCTTGGCTTCGGAGCCTCCGAAGCTGCAGAGCACCTGATCCACGTATTCCATCAGTTCCATCGCTTTGTCTTCTCCCACGTAGACATGCAAATCACCACCGAAGTCGGTGGTGATATTGTACTTTCCGTCGGAGAGCGTGCCCGCGCCGCCGTAACCGTTCATGATATGACAAGGATTGCAGCGGATGCAGCGCTCGGTGAGGCCCCGCTTGATGGGGCACTGACGCTCTTCGATGGGAGCGCCCTTGTCGATCATCAGGACCTTTTTGCTGCTGTCCGCCTTCGTCAGTTCATATGACATGAAAACTCCGGCCGCACCGGCACCTACGATGATTATGTCGTAGTTCTCCATATTCTGTTATCCCTTTATGCTATAGATTACTCTTCTTCAGCAGTGATCTTGTCGAATTCCTTCGCGACCCTGTCAAACTCGTCGTCGTCCTCGATGTCGATGAGCTCGAACTCTTCGTCGGAGACTTCCTTGTATCCGTAAAGATATACGTCATCGGTGTCATCATCGGGGATCAGAGCGATGTATTCCTTGCCGTCGCATTCGAAAACGCCCATGATCTCAGCTTCGATCTCCTTGCCGTCCTCAAACTCGAGGGTGATGATATCGGCCTCGTCTTCAAACTCTTCGATCTTGTCCTTGGTTGCCATCTTTTGTTCCTCCGTTCCGGGTTGATATATTGATATTAGCAGATTTTTTTAGTTAATGGAAGCTCTTTCGGTGAGCAGACTGAAGACTTTGTGATTTCTGGTCATCTGCTTGAGATAGGGCATGCCGTAGAGCTTTCTCAGGCTGGAGAAGTCGCTGGTGCCGACGGTCTCCTTGAAGTATTCGCGGATCTCCTTGCGGGTGATCTTGGTCAGGTCCTCCTTCTCGGAGATGGCCTGAAAGTACATGGCCTGCTCGGCTCCCTGCCTGATGTATTCATCGGACATCTCCATGACCTCTTCCATGGAGTTTATGCCTACGTACTGGCTCAGGAAGTCTTCGAGCTCCATCTGGTAGTACTCGGCGTAGGACTGGTAGTAGGCGTGGAGGGAATCCTTCTGGGCGTTGAGTACCGCTTCGGGGATCTCCTTGATCTCGGAGTTGTCGGTGACGTACTTGTAGCAGAGCTCCTGGATTATTCCGTCGCGCATCTCCTGGGTGGTTGTCCAGCCGTAGTCAGCCTGAAGGTTGTTGGCGATATACTCGTCGGTGAACTCGCCGGGGGTCCTGTCGATCAGGTAGTTGAGGGTGACGTCGAAGGTCGCTTCCTTGTTCTGCAGACTCTCGTTGGCGGGGTAGTAGCTGGGGAAGGTCTCGGTGATGGTCCTCTTGTCTCCGGGCATCATGCCGATCAGGTCGTTGATGAAGGTGTCGATGAAGACGGTCTCGCCGACGGTGATCTCATAGTTGGTAGCGGTGCCGCCCTCGAAGGCGACTCCGTCGATGTATCCGGTGTAGTCGATGCTGGCGGTCTCTCCCTGGGCGAGGGGCCTGTCCTGGACCTGGGTCTCGACGGGGTAGGCGTTGAGCAGATCGTCGATCATGGTCTGGATGTCGGTCTCAGCGACGGGGATCGAACTGATGTCGCAGAGGTCTACATAGTCCAGGGCCTTGACTCCGGCGACGTAGCCGTCGGCGTCCAGGGCGCGGCTCCTTAAGGGAAGCTCGGTCTGACCGCAGGCGCTGAGCATGAGGACAGCAGCGAGCATCAGTGCAATGATTCTTATATTCTTTTTCATCTTTCTGTCTCCTGACTGATTATTTTGCATAAGCTTTTCGATTATATCACAACATTTTTATAATTGGTGAAGAAATTGAGGATTTTCGCAGGATAACGTTCCGCGCGGTTTTTATCAAAAACAGGGTTGAAATGTATCCAACTGTATGCTAATGTGATAATCGAGAAAAGATGCGTGTAAAAACATATTTGTTAATTAAAGGGTTAATTAACCGGGAGAAAATATGTCAGTATTCAATTTAATATCCTTATTCGGAGGCCTCTCTCTGTTCCTCTACGGAATGAGGCTCATGGGAGACGGACTGCGCAGCAGTTCCGGCAACGCCTTCAAAAATGCCATGGCAAGGGTCACCAAGGGCCCCGTCAGGGCCTTTCTTTTGGGCCTTCTCGTCACAGCCATAATCCAGAGCTCCACCGCGACCATCGTCATCACGTCCGGTCTTGTGGGCGCGGGAGTCTTAAGTCTCGACCAGTCTTTGGGCATCATCCTGGGAGCCAACGTCGGTACCACCGTTACCGGCCAGATCATCAGGCTTCTGGATGTTGACTCCAGCAGCTCTTCCATCCTTCAGTTGTTCACACCTTCCACTCTGGCGCCTCTGGCAGCCATCCTGGGCATACTGTTCATCATGGTGTTCAAGTTCAAGAACTCCAACACCGCGGGACAGATCGCCATGGGCTTTGCCATCCTCTTCACCGGACTTCTCAGCATGACCGCCGCGGTCAGCGACCTTTCCGGCAGCGAGACCTTCGTCAGGATGTTCACCACCCTGGGCAGGATGCCTCTTCTGGGCTTCCTCTCCGGATTTGCGGTGGCCTTCATGCTGCAGAGCTCCTCTGCCAGCGTCGGTATCCTGCAGGCGATCTCCATGACGGGCGTTCTGAGCTTTGAGACCGTCTATCCTATAATCCTCGGTATATATATGGGCGACTGCGTCACCACCGCCATCGTCTGCTGGATCGGCGCCAAGGCCGACGCCAGAAGGACGGGCATCGTCCACGTGCTGATCAACATCTCTCAGGTGATACTGGTCTTCACGGTGGTGACTATCCTCCACATGAGCGGAGCTTTGGACTCCCTCTGGAGCAAGTCCCTCCATTCCGGCGGCATCGCGGACACCCACACCATCTTCAAGCTGGGATGCGCCGTCGCGCTGCTTCCCTTCACCAAGCAGTTCGCCAAGCTCAGCCGCATGATCGTCAAGGACGAGCCTTCTATCGAGGACGAGCACTCGAAGGAATTCGCCTATCTGGACGAGGCCTTCTTCAAGTCCCCCGGAGTCGCGCTGTCTGAAGCCTTCAAAGCGATATCCGCAGCTGTCGAGGTCGCCATCAACAATGTTCTCATCGCCATCGACGTGATGACCGAATACGATCCCGAAAAGATCGCCCTTGTAAACAGGGAAGAACAGTTCGTCGACCGGATGACCGACCGCGCCAGTGATTATCTCACCAGGCTGTCCGATCACATCACCCTCAGCCGCGACAGCGTCCTCGTAAACTATTACCTGAAGTGCGTCAGCGAGTTCGAGAGGATCTCCGACCTGGCCGTGAACCTGACGGAGAACGCACAGACCCTGGTTGACAGGGGAGTATCCTTCTCGCCCATGGCAGTCAGCGAGCTCAAGGTCCTCAAGGACGCCGTGACCGACATCATGGAGCATTCCAGGATCGCGTTCATCAACGGGAGCTACGAGGAGGCCAGCCACATCGAGCCTATCGAAGAGGTCGTTGACGACATGGTCGAGCAGCTGAAGGACTTCCACCTCAAGCGTCTTAGGAACGGCACCTGCAACGTGGACTCCGGCTTCGTGTTCATGGAGATGCTGACCAACATCGAGCGCATCTCCGACCAATGCTCCAACATCGGACTTGCCACCATGGGACTTTTCGATCCAGTGATCAACGAGATGCATCACATGTACATCCTGCAGCTCCATGAGGGCGAGAACCAGCAGTATCTGGACGAGCTGAAGAGAGCTTCCGAGAAATATCTGGTCAGGCTCAAAGAGACCGAGGCAGAGATGAATAACTGATAAAAGCAAGGCGGCCCTTCATCGGGGCCGCTTTTGTGTTATCATCGTGGTATGGAAAACTCATTTCAGCGGGAGGTGCGGTCATGAAGCGCAGCGAGATCAACAGGGCATTGAGAGAACTTGAGGAGATGACAAAAAGGTGCGGATTCCCGCTGCCGGCGTTCTGCTCCTTTGCCCCTGAGGAATGGGAAGGCAAAGGCCATGAGTTCGACGAGATCCGGGACAACATGCTGGGCTGGGACATCACCGACTACGGCCTCGGCGACTTCGACCGGGTGGGCTTTTCGCTGATCACCCTGCGCAACGGCAATGTAAAGACGCCGCAGAAATACCCCAAGACCTACGCTGAAAAGCTCCTGTATCTTAAAGAGGGGCAGTACGCTCCCATGCATTTTCACTGGTCCAAGATGGAGGACATCATAAACAGGGGCGGAGGCAATGTGCTGATCCGGGTCTTCGGTTCCCTCCCCGACGAAGGGATCGACCGGATCTCCGACGTCACCGTCCACTGCGACGGCAGGACCATGACCGTGCCCGCGGGGACCCGGATCAGGCTCTGCCCTGGGGAGAGCATAACGATATATCCTCTCATGTACCACGATTTTGAGGTCGAGAAGGGCGCAGGACCGGTCCTTTTGGGCGAGGTCAGCATGTGCAACGACGACGAGAATGACAACCGGTTCGAGCCTCCTATGGGACGTTTCCCGAAGATCGAAGAGGACGAGGCTCCCTACAGGCTGCTGTGCTTTGAGTATCCGAAGGCCAGGTAGCCCGGAGAAAGACATGAGAAACCGCAGAAAAAGGCCCCTCAAGCCCGATGATATAAGGCTTGAGGTGCTTTTGAACATTTATAGATCGCTTGCCCGGGCCAGTCCGGGACCTGCCGTTCCGGTGATCATTCAAGATCTTCCATCGCCGGCATGGCGGGGATGGCGCCTGGCCTGGCGACGGTCATCGACGCGGCTTTGTTCGCGAAGGCGGTGATGCTCTTAAGATCGTCTGCGGTCAGTTCATCCAGGCCCTTGTATTTGACGAGCCTGCTGAGGGCGGCGCCGAGGAAGGCGTCCCCCGCGCCGATGGTATCGGCGACCTTTACGGGGATGCCGGCGGCCTTGACGATGGTATCTCCCAGGCGGCAGAGGGCTCCGTTCTCACCCAGGGTCACGAATACCAGGCGCGGGCCGGCCTGGGCGAGGATCAGGCTCCCTTTTTCCGGATCGGAGGTCCCGGTGAGCAGGGAAAGCTCGTCCTCCGCGACTTTTATGATGTCCACGAGGGGCAGCGGGGCTTTCATCGCTTCGACCGCTTCTTTTTCATTTGGCCAGAGGGCGGCGCGGTAGTTGGGATCGTAACTGATCAGTGCGCCCAGATCCTTCGCGGCTTTGACGGTGTCGGTCACCGCGGTCCGGGAGGGCTCGTCCGTAAGGCTCAGGGAACCGAAGTGAAGGATCTTCGAAGGCTTCAGGGCGCTGAGGGCTTCCTCCTTCGTCAGCATGATGTCCGCTCCGGGCTTTCTGTAGAAGGCAAAGGACCGTTCTCCCTTCCCGTCCACGCTGGCGATGGCAAGGGTGGTCCTTACCGCGGGATCCTTTATCATCCCGCTGACGTCGATACCACAGCCCTCCAGGGTCCTCATAAGAAGATCGCCGAAGGCGTCTTCTCCGACCTTTCCGATGAAGGCGGTCCCTGCGCCCAGCTTTGCCGCCGCTGCCGCAAGATTTGCCGGGGCTCCTCCGGGATTTGCGTCGTAGACCGGGACCCCCCGTTCGCTTACCCCCGACTGGGTCAGGTCTATAAGGGCTTCGCCTATGGATATCACGTCGAGCATCGGATCCTCCTCCCGCGCATTGAAAGCGCGGTCACGCCATTATTATATATCATCCTGTCGTTTGCCGCGACCCTGCGGCGCCAAAACGGCCGGGATCTTTGATTTTGTTAAAACCTTTGAATTATGCTGCATAATATTTTAAAATAAAACGTAACCTTTCTTTCTCTTTTGCGTCTTTACAGGTGTAAGGACTTACAAAAGGAAAACGATCTTATGGAAAAATGCCGCGACGACAGCTATATAGTGCAGCTTTACTGGGACCGGTCCGAGGCCGCCATAGGGGAAAGCTCTGCCAGGTACGGGACGTACTGCAGGGCGGTGGCCTTCGGGATCCTCAGGGACAGGCTCGAGGCGGAGGAGGCCGAAAACGACACCTATCTCAGGGCGTGGAACGCCATGCCGCCCGCGAGGCCTTTGAGCCTTAAGGCCTTTCTCGGCAGGATATGCAGGAACCTTTCACTGGACAGGCTTCGCTTCCTTTCCGCGGAAAAGCGGGGAGGGGGAGAGTCCGCCGCGGTGCTGGACGAGCTGGCGGAGGTGGTCTCCGGAGGCTCAGACCCGGTGCAGGAACTGGAGGATCAAAGGCTCACCGAGGCGCTCAACGACTTTCTCGCAGGGCTTGAGGCCGAAAAGAGGAAGGTCTTCATGAGGCGCTACTGGTACATGGACGGCATCAGCGAGATCGCCCGGCTGTACGGCCTTACAGAGAGCAATGTAAAGGTCATCCTTTACAGGCTGAGGCAGCAGCTCAAAGACGTACTGTCGAAAGAGGGGTTTGAAATATGAAAAGCGAAGAGCTGCTGAGAGCGCTCAGCTTTGTCGATGAGAAGTACATAGAGGAGGCGGCAGAGGGGACTGCCGCCGACTCGGACGCTCAGGCGGAGGGGCAGGATACCGCAGAGGATGCGGGGCCCGTCAAGCCTGAAATTAAAGCGGAGGGCCCCGGTCTTCCCGAAAGGAAGACGGAAGCGCCTAATATCTGGAGGAACAGGAAGATGATCAGGATCGGATCCGCGATCGCGGCAGCCCTGGTGCTGGGGCTGGGGATCGCATCAACTGGCGGAATGATGGGAAAGAGCGCCTCGCAGGCGCCTTCCACACCTAATCTTGCGCCTCCTCAGGCCGCGGAGGCTGTGACGGACGCCATAGAAGAGTCCAAGGCCGCGGCGTCGGAAGTGATAGGAGAACTCAAGATGGCTGACGATCCCGGTGACGCAAAGGCCGAGCCTGAAGCGCCTGCTCCCGCTCCCGCGGACGCGGTCCCGGGGGAGAGCGCGAACGCGGAGAATGAGGGAAGCGTGACCGTTCCTTCGGGCAGCGGAGAGCTCCTCTATACCGCCAGTGCGGAATATCCCGATCAGACCCAGTATCCCAAGGAGCCCGGCGATGAGGCATACCAGCCCGGCTTCGACTGGGATAAATATTACAAGGAAAGAAACGAGCAGATGGAGCTCTGGCAGAAGGAACGCTCCGAAAAGGAAGGGCTCATCGCGGGCGCTTCCGAAGGTCTGGACGTCTTCGCCGAGAAGACCATGAGGGTCTTCCTAAAGACCGATGAGGGGAAAAACCTGCTGTATTCGCCGGTCAACGTCCACATGGCCCTGTCCATGCTGGCCGAGACCACAGACGGCGATAGCAGGGCGCAGATCCTCTCCCTTCTGGGCTTCAAGGATATCGAGGCTCTGAGGGCTCAGGCTCAGAAGATCTGGCTCGCCTCATATAACGACGACGGCAGGAAGACCATCCTGCCCGGCACCTCGGTCTGGCTGGACGATCAGCTGAACGTAAAGACCGATATCCTGGACAGGCTGGCGGAAAACTACCACGCCTCGTCCTTCGTGGGCGACCTTCAGGCGGACGCCGTGCGCCAGGCCTTCAGGGACTGGCTCAGCGAGATGACCAAGGGCCTTCTGGACGAGCACATAGACAGCCTTCAGTTCAGCGACCAGCTGCGGACCATACTGGCGTCGACCCTGTATTACAAGGCCTCCTGGACCGATAGCTTCAATGCCTCCGCAACAAGGGAGGACACCTTCCACGGCTTTGCCGGGGATGAACAGGCAGACTTCATGGAAAGGACCGCACGGAACGCCTACTTCGACGGAGAAGGTTTCAAGGCCGTCTCCCTGGGCCTCAACGGAGGCGATCAGATGAGGATCGTCCTGCCCGACGAGGGAAGGACCGCAGCGGACGTCCTGGCTTCGGACGCGCTCTACGATTATCTCGCCATGGCTCCCGGAGCCGAAGGCTCCTCCGCCAGGGTCCATCTGAGGCTTCCCAGGTTCGACGTGGATTCCTCAAAGGATCTTATCGAAGGTCTCCGGGAGCTGGGCGTCACCGACGTGTTTGACGACAGGGCCGACTTCACGCCCCTTTCCGACGATCCTCTCTGCGTCGACCAGATCGAGCACGCGGTAAGGGTCAAGGCCGACGAGGACGGAGTGGAGGCCGCGGCCTACACGGTGATCATGGTCAAGGCGACCTCGGCAATGCCGGAGGAACCCATAGAGTTCACCGTCGACAGGCCCTTCATATTCGAGATCATAAGCTCTGAGGGACTTCCCCTGTTCACCGGGGTCGTCAATCATCTTAAATAGTTTCAGACTTTGTTCAAAAGGAGGTCGGAAATGAAGACTTTTGTTAAAAGAACTGCCGCTCTGGCGCTCACGCTGGCGGTACTGCTGTCCATGGCGGCCTGCGGAGGCTCCAGCAAGAGCTCATCCTACGTGTCGACGCCTGCCGCACCTCAGTCCGCGGCAAGCTCATCCTACAACGGTTTCTACGCGGCGGATGAGTTCAAGACCGAGGCCGCGATGCCCATGGAGATGCCTTCACCGGAGCCTGAAGCAGCTGAGGGCGGAAGCCTCGCCGATCCTCTGGCAAGGCCCGACGTAAAGCTCATTTACACCGCCAACATGACGATCCAGACCACCGAATTCGATGAGAGCGTCAAGGGCATCAGGGATCTGGTCGCCCAGTACGGCGGATATTTCGAGAACGTATATACCTACAACGGTCAGTACAACTCCAACGCCAGGTATAACTTAAGGAACGCCAGTTACACCATTAGAGTCCCGTCCTCGTCCTACTCGGACTTCATAGGCTCCATAGGCAGCGGCTTTCACGTGGTGGACCAGAACGAGAGCGTCCAGGATATAGGTCTTCAGTACGCTGAGACGGAGGGCCACATCGAGACCCTTAAGATCAAGCAGAAGAGGCTCCAGGAGCTCCTGGCCGACGCCAAGGAGATGACCGACATCATCGAGCTTGAGAACGCTCTCTCCAACTGCGAGTACGAGCTGGAGTCCTACTCCTCGACCCTCAACCGCTACAACAGTCTGATCGGGTACTCCACCGTCAATCTGCAGCTCAGCGAGGTCGTAAGGGAGACCGACCTGATAATCGAGGATCCCAGCTTCGGCACCAGGATCGCCAGGAGCTTCAAGAACGCCTGCAGCGATTTCGTCACCGGCTGCGAGGACTTCGTGATCTGGCTCATCTACAACATGTTCACCATCATCATAATCCTCATCATCCTGATACTGGTCTTCAAGTTCAGGCTCCTGAGCAGGCTCTTCGCCCCCGTGACCGGAGAGAAGGCCGAGGCCAGAAGGGCCGAGAGAAGGGCCAGAAAGGAAGCTAAGAAGCAGGCGAAGATGGCCGCGAAATACGGTCCTCAGGACCCTTCGACCGTCGAAAGCCCTGATGACAATAAGGGGGAATAGTGGTATAGTATCATCGGAAAGGGTGGTACGAGAAAATAAGCGGTTCGAGAAATGACCTCACCCAGGGTCTGATCTGGAAAAAGTTGATATTGTTCTTTATACCTGTAGCTGCCGGAACCCTGTTCCAGCAGCTTTATAATGCAGTTGATGCGGCGATCGTCGGCAAGTTCGTCGGGACCAACGCTCTGGCCTCGGTAGGAGGCAGCGTCGGCCACATCCTGAACGTCATGGTGGGCTTCTTCATCGCCATGACCTCCGGCTCCGCGGTCATCGTCGCCCATTTTTACGGGTCCGGCGATCAGGACAGGGTAGGCACCGCCACCCGCACCGGCTTCAGCATCTGCAACATCATCGGCGTCATCGTTTCGGGCCTGGGCTTCGTGTTCTCAAGGCAGCTCCTTGAGCTGATGAACACCCCTTCGGTCACCATCGACGACTCCACGGTGTATCTCAAGACCTGCTTCGCGGCCGCCTGGGCAGTAATGGTCTACAACATGGGCGCCGGCGTGCTCAGGGCTTCCGGGGATTCCAGAAGGCCATTCTTCTACCTTGCCTGCAGCTGCGTCACCAATATCGTCCTTGACCTTCTGTTCGTCGTGGCCCTTCACATGGGCGTCTACGGGGCCGCTCTTGCCACCGCCATCTCCCAGTTCGTCAGCGCGGGGCTGGTGCTCCTTCGCATGTACACCGCAAGGGAGCGCTACAGGCTGGTCTTCAAGCCCTTTTACATCGACAGGATGATCCTTAAAAAGATGCTCGACATCGGCATCCCCTCGGGACTTCAGAGCAGCATGTACAGCATCTCCAACATGCTAATCCAGGTAGGCATCAATTCCCTGGGGCCTCTCGTCGTCGCGGCCTGGTCCCTCACCGGAAAGCTGGACGGCTTCTACTGGGCAATCATGACCGCCGTCGGCACCTCGGTCATCAACTTCGTCGGCCAGAACTTCGGAGCCGGCGATTACGACCGGATCAAGGTCTCGGTCAAGGTGAGCCTTAAGATATTCATGGTCTTCACGATCATAATAATGGTCATATTCCTGGGCTTCGGAAGACTGCTGCTGCATCTCTTCACCAACGATCTTGAGCTCATCGACACCACGGCCTACATCCTCAGGTACTTCGTCCCGTTCTACGTGATCTGGACCTGTATCGAGATCTACTCCGGAGCTCTCAGAGGGGCGGGGGACGCCAGGGTCCCGGTCATCATCACCGGCATCTTCACCTGTCTTCTGCGCGTGGTCTGGGTCTTCACCATTTTCAGGATCAAGCCAACTCTGGCCTGCCTCTGCTGGTGCTACCCGATCAGCTGGGTCGTCACCGGCATCCCGATGTATATCAGATTCAAAAGCGAAAAATGGAACCCCAACAAAGGGGTCGCTCAAAATACAGTCCGCTGATCTAAGGAGGAAACATGAAAAAGAATTACGCGGAGGGCCTTGCGGCCTTCATTGAGGAGAATCCCTCGTGCTTTCATGTGGTGGAGGGACAGGCGAAGCTTCTTGCCCAGGCAGGCTACCAGCTGCTGAGCGAAGGCAGCGAGTGGAAGCTGGATGCCGGTAAAGGATATTATGTCACCCGCAACGGTTCGTCGGTCATAGCCTTCAGGATGCCCGAAAAGAAGGATTTCACAGGCTTCATGGTCATGGCCAGCCATTGCGATTCCCCGACCTTCAAGATCAAGGAGAACCCCGAGATGAACGTCAAGGGGATCTACACCAAGCTCAACGTAGAAGGCTACGGCGGGGCTCTGTTCGCGCCCTGGTTCGACAGACCTCTCTCCGTCGCGGGAAGGCTCTGCGTTAAGACCGATAAGGGCATCAGGACCGTCAACGTCAAGGTAGACCGTGATCTGGTCATGATCCCCAGCCTTGCGATCCATATGAACAGGGACGTCAACAAGGGCTACGAGTACAAGGTCCAAAAGGACATGCTGCCCCTGTATTCCCTGGGAAAGAAGCCTCTGATGGAACTTATCTGCGAGGAATGCGGCGTCGATAAGGACCTGGTGGTCAGCGGGGATCTCTTCCTTTACAACCGCCAGAAGGCTTCATTCTGGGGTGCCGAGAACGAGTTCCTCTCCGCTCCCAAGCTGGACGACGTGCTCTGCGGATACTGCTCCCTCATGGGATTCCTGGAGAGCAGTCCCAAGGACAGCATCCCCGTCCACGTGATCTACGACAACGAGGAGGTCGGATCCTCCAGCAGGCAGGGCGCCTGCTCCACCTTCCTTAAGGACGTCCTCATGAGGATCTGCGAGTCCCTCGGCCTGGGATACGGGGCATATTCGGCGAAGATCGCCTCCAGCTTCATGCTCTCCGGCGACAACGGCCACGCCCTCCATCCCAACAGAGAGGAAAAATGCGATCCCGTGAACCAGCCCAGACTGGGCGGCGGCGTGCTGCTCAAGTTCAGCGCCAGCCAGAAGTACACCACCGACGCGATAAGCTGCGGCATCGTCAGGGCCATGGCGGAGAAGGCGGGAGCTCCCGTCCAGGTGTTCACCAACCATTCCGACATCGTCGGAGGCTCTACCCTGGGCAATCTCTCCCAGCACCAGATCCCCTTCCTGACTGCGGATATCGGCGCTGCCCAGCTGGCGATGCATTCTCCCTATGAGACCGTGGGAGCCTGCGACGTAGAGGCCATGGTCGCCCTGATCAGGCAGACCTTCTCTTCGAGCCTCAGGCTCACAGCCGACGGGAGCTACGAGATCCTTTAGAGCGGGATGCAGACCAATATATTCAGTTACCTTGAGAATACCGCGGAAAGGTATCCGGACAAGACGGCGCTGGTCGATGATAAGGGCAGCGTCAGTTTTGCCGCGCTTTTGACCGCCGCCCTTTCCATAGGGACCGCAGCCGCTGCGATGATCCCTGTTCCGGAGGATCCTCCCTTCGCAAGGCCGGTATGCGTCATGACCGGAAGGGACGCGGACAGCATCAAGGGCTTCATGGGCGCCATGGCGGCGGGCTGCTTTTACGTTCCCGTCGACAGGACCATGCCCAGGGCCCGGATGGAGAAGGTCTTTAATACCGTTTCGCCTGCCCTGGTCATCGGAAGAAGGGAAGACCGGGAGACCGCCGAAGGCCTTGAGAACGGGGCGCCCTTCCTTGCCATAGAGGACGCGGAGGCAGGCGATATCGACGCTGACCTTCTCTCCTTCAGAAGGAGCTTGGTCCTGGACGTCGATCCGGCCTACGTGTTCTTCACGTCGGGCTCCACCGGAGATCCCAAGGGAATTGCGGTGTCCCACGGCAATCTCATAGATTTTACCGAGTGGTACTGCGAGGAGTTCGATAGCAGCGCGGATGATATCTGCGGCAACCAGCCGCCTTTTTACTTCGACGCCTCGGGAAGGGATCTCTTCCCGTGTCTCAGGACCGGCGGCACCATACACATCCTTCCCAGAAAGCTCTTCATGTTCCCGGCCCTGCTCATAAGATATCTCAACGACAACCGGATCAACGTGCTCAACTGGGCCACCTCCGCCTTCGATCTGGTGGCAAACAGCAGGGTGCTGGAAAAGCATCAGCCCCTCTATCTTAAAAGGATCGTCCTGGGAGGGGAGGCTCTCCACGCAAGGCAGATCAACCTTTGGAAGAAGGCGGCGCCGGACGCCGAGATCGTCAACGTCTACGGGCCCACCGAGACCACCGTCGACTGCTGCTTCTACCGGGTGGACCGGACCTTCAGGGACGAAGAGCCCGTTCCCATCGGAAAGGCCTGCGCCAACATGCAGCTGATGGTCCTGGATGATGACGGAAGACCGGTAAAGAAGGGCGAAGCGGGAGAGCTCTGCGTAAGGGGCAGGGGAGTCTCCCTCGGATACTACGGAGATTTCGAAAAGAGCGAGGAGAGCTTCGTTCAGGATCCCCTTAACCCCTGGTATCACGACAGAGTTTACCGTACAGGTGATATGGTAAAGCAGGGAGAGGACGGGCTTTTGTACTTCCTTTCCCGCAGAGACAGCCAGATAAAGCACATGGGCTACCGGATCGAGCTGGGGGAGACCGAGACCGCCCTCATGAGCATCGGAGGGATAGACCGGGCGGTTTGCCTCTTCGACGGCGGCAGGGACAGGATCGTCTGCGTTTACTGCGGCTCCATCGAAAAGGACGAAGCCGCGGAGAAGCTGGCGGCCCTGATCCCCAGATACATGTGCCCCAACGAATACGTGAGGATCGACCGGATGCCCGAGACCATGAGCGGAAAGCCGGACAGACCGGCCCTGAAGAAGAGGTATATCGATGGACAGGGTGAACTGTGAAAAACAGCTGGGAAGCCTCATAACCGCAGCGCTCAGGCGAAGGCCTTCCACCAACGGCAGGATGAGCCCGGCCTCTTACAGGCTGGCCATCGAGGAGGGAAGGCTCCTTTATGCCGAAAAGGACGGGATGCTGCTGGTCTCGGAAAAGCGCCCGGGCTACGAGCTCTTAAGGTTCTGGGTTCCAGCAGGTATGGAGGAAGAGACCGCGGGATTCGTCGCCGAGAACTCCTCGGAGCGTGCGGTATTCGAAGCGGTCTTTAAGCCTGACGGGTCCCCAAGGGGCCTTGCGGCAGCCGCGGACGTCCTGGAAAAGCTGGGCTTTGAGAAGAAGGTCGTAAGGCGCAGGATGAGCGGTCCCATAGACCCGCAAAGCTTCGCCCCGGTGGATATCCAAAGGCCATCCGAAGAAGATCTGGCTCAGGTCTCGTCGATGCTCCTTGAGACCTACGACAATTACACCGGATGCGTCCCGGTGATCAGCGAGCTCAGGCTCCTGGCGAAAAACGGCCTGTTCATCCTGAAAAGCGGTGAAGAGATCACGGCCCTGGTCCACTACCTTCCGGACAGCAGGGTCTTCGACGCCACCCATCTGATAGTGAGGCCGGCCTTAAGAGGTCAGGGGATAGCGGGAAGGCTCATGGCGGCCGCCATGAAGGAGACGAAGACCGGCGTCCTGAGGCTCTGGGTCAACGACGGGAACACCTCTGCCCTGAGGCTCTACGACAGGCTGCATCTGGAATACGACGGCATGCTGTCCCTCGTATATGAAAGAAACTGAAAAACACGACTACACCGAAAGGAAACAAATGAGAGAAAAAGTGCTTGCCCTGCTCAGGGAGACCTGCCCGGGCATCGATTTTGAAAATGAGAAGGCCCTGGTCGACGACGAGATCCTCGCGTCCCTTGACATCATAACCATCGTATCGGAGCTCATGTACCGCTTCAGCATAGAGCTGGACGTGGACGACATCATGCCCGAGAATTTCAACGATCTTGACTCTATCACCGAGCTGGTCGAGAGCAGGCTCGGAGAATAGCCCGAAGGCCCGATGAGCTTCACGTCGCTGCGGTTTCTCGCCCTCATAGGGGGGACCACGGTCCTCTATTATATAGTCCCGAAGAAGATCCAGTGGCTGGCGCTCCTTGCTGCCAGCTGCTGCTTTTACGCTGCCGCGGGAGCCTCTGCCGCCTGCTATCTGGGGGGAACCATCCTGATCACCTGGGCTGCCGGCCTCGTCATGGAAAGGCTGCCGGAAAAGAAGCAGCGCCACATGGCGGTGGCGGCGGTCTGCGTGGTGTGCTTCGGACTGCTCGCCCTGGTCAAATACGCGGATCTTGGGCTCATCATGCCCCTCGGCATATCCTTTTACACCTTCCAGTCGGTGGGATATGTGATCGACTGCAGCAGAAGGAAGCAGGCGCCTGAGAAAAATCTTCTTAAATACGCTCTCTTCGTCTCGTTCTTCCCGCAGATGGTCCAGGGACCGGTCAGCCGCTACGGCCAGCTGGCTCCCCAGCTCCTCGCGGAGCGGAAGTTCGACGCGAGAAACGTCAAATTCGGCATCCAGCTCGCCCTCTGGGGATATATGAAAAAGATGATCGTCGCAGACAGGGCGGGGGTCGTCGCTGCCGCCGTATTTTCCGACAACCTGTCATATACCGGAAGCATCTCCGTCCTCGCCGCTCTCATGTATACGATCCAGATCTACTTCGACTTTTCCGGAGGGATCGACATCGCAAGAGGCGCGGCCCAAATGATGGGCGTCGAAATGACCGAGAACTTCAGAAGGCCCGTCTTTGCCCAGAGCCTTGCCGAATACTGGAGGCGCTGGCACATCAGCCTGGGAGCCTGGATGAAGGACTACGTCTTCTATCCGCTGATCCTCAGCAGGCCCTTCATAAAGCTGGGAGGCGCTGCGAGAAAGCACGTCAGGGGAAGGCTCGGCAAGGTCATCCCCACCGCTCTGGCAACCTTCATCGTATATTTCATCATCGGGATCTGGCACGGAACGGGACTCAAATACCTGGTCTTCGGCCTTTGGAACGGCTGCATCATAACCTCCTCCCAGCTCCTTGAGGGGACATACTCGGATATCAAGAGGGCCCTTCATATCTCGGAGAAGAACCCGCTGCTCATCGCGTTTCGGACGGTCAGGACCTTCCTGCTGGTATTCATCGGAAGGTACTTCACCAGGGCAAATGACCTGATGGCGGCTCTTTCCATGCTCAAGAGGAGCATCCTGCTCTTTGAGACCGAAAGCCTCAGGGCCGGCTGGCTCAGCCTAGGCCTTCAGCTTAAGGATCACGTCATTATAGGGGCCGGGGTGCTGGTCCTCCTCATCATCGAGACCTATCAGGAAAGAAGGGGCTCCTTCAGGGAGTGGCTCGAGGAAAGATCCCCCTTCGTCCAGTGGCTGTTCATAGTGGTGCCGCTGGTGCTCATGTACTTCCTTGCCATAGACAGAAGCGACTACATCGCCCCCGAGTTCATATACAAACAATTCTAAGAGATGCACAGAGAAAGACTCAGTTCAAAAAAGTGGCTGGCGCTCTTCGCCTTCACCGTCATACTGCTGGCAGCCGTCTATGCGGGCTTCAACTTCGTCACCGACCCCTTCGGGGCCTTCGGGGACAGGTTCCTGCACTGGTGGAGCTACGATATGACCCAGAATCCCAGGGTGTCCAAGATCTCATATCTGGAGCAGCACAAGGACGAGTACGACTCCTACATCAGAGGCAGCTCCGCGTCGAGCTCCTTTCCCATCGACGAGCTCAACGAGTACGCGGACGCCCGGTTCTTCAACATGATCATGTACGGCTCCGACATGCTGGACGTGGAGCAGACCGCCCGCTGGCTCGTGGAGAACTGCGAGGTGAAGAACCTGATCCTCTGCGTTCAGACCCACGACGCCATGCAGTACGACGTGAACAGCGGAAAGCTGACGGACATAATGCACTGCAAGGCCGACGGCTCGGATCCCCTGAAGTTCTACGCAAGGTATCTTTTCTGCGACTGGCGCTACGGCTGGGCAAAGCTCAAGGACCTTAGGCTCGACAAAGAGAGCGGGTATCTTCAGGCCGCCTACGACTGCTTCGATCCCGCGACCGGAGCCTACGACAAGAGCAAGAGGGACGTGGAAGGCATATCGGATCTGGCCGAATACGTGACCAGAGACGATTATAAGATCTTTGCCGCCTATCCCCACTACAATTACAATATCTCCTGCATCGACCGGTGCATGGAGAGTCTGAGGAACATCAAGGCCCTCTGCGACGACAACGGGGTGAAGATGACCGTCATCTGCCCGCCCATGTATTCCGAGTATCTCAAGTATTACCGCCACGAGGACCTGATAAGGTTCGGGGTCGAGCTCTCGAAGATCACCGATTTCTGGGACTTCACCATGAGCAGCGCCAGCTACGAGCCCCGCTATTTTTACGATGAGACCCACTTCCGCAACTGCCTGGGCTCCATGGCCCTTGCCAGGATCTACGGCGGGGACTCCTACATTGCCGATGACTTCGGTTATTACATAAGGCAGGAGACCGCTCAGGCGGCCCTTGAGGCGGAATTCGCCGCGGCGCCTCTTCCCGAGGAGGAATACACCGCCAAGGTCCCCATCATCACCTATCACGAGACCTACGAGCATCAGGCTGAGTACGGCATAACCACCGCCCTGTTCGAGGAGCACATGAAGGCTCTTCACGAGGCGGGCTGCACCGCCATCGATCTCGACGATCTCAGGGATTACGTCCTGCACGGGAAGGAGCTTCCCGAGAGGCCGGTCCTGATAACCTTCGACGACGGCTACAAGTGCAATTTCGACCAGGCCGGCCCGGTGCTTGAGAAGTACGGGTTCAAGGCAACGGTCTTTGCCATAGGCGTTTCGGTGGGAAAGGATTCCTACAAGGATACCGGCAGGAAGATGAATCCCCACTTCAGCGCCGACGAGGCCATGGAAATGATCTCAAGGGGCTTGTTCAGGGTCCAGAGCCACGGGTATGATGTCCACGAGGTGGAGGGACTGGATCCCGACCCGATAAGGATCGGCGTCCTTCCCAGGGAGGGCGAGACCGAGACCGAGTACGTGGACTTCCTCAAGGAGGATGCCCGGACCATGAAGAGGATCCTCCTCTCGATGGGAGAGCAGCAGGGCGTCTTCGCCTATCCCCACGGCAAGTATACCGAGCTCAGCGAGGTGGTCCTCGCCGGGGAGGGCATATGGTCCACCGTCACCACTCAGGAGAAGATCG
>JAFRQL010000066.1 GCA_017428655.1 Bacillota bacterium
GGTGTCCTGGACTTCGCCTTCAACGACTTCAAAACCCTTTATGTAGCCTTCCTTAAGAAGGATCTCCGCGATGTTCTTCTTGATCTTAGAAGAGGGGATGTCAACAGTAGCATGACCTGCAGTGTTGGCGTTTCTGATTCTGGTGAGCATATCTGCTACCGGATCTGTCATAGTCATCGATAAGTACCTCCTTCCTCTGACTACCAGCTGGCCTTCTTTACGCCGGGGATCTCACCCTTGTAAGCCAGCTCTCTGAAGCAAATACGGCAGATACCGTACTTTCTTAAATAAGCATGAGGTCTTCCGCAGATCTTGCAGCGGTTGTACGCCTGAGTGGAGTACTTGGGTGCTCTCTTCTGCTTTACCTTAAGAGATGTTTTTGCCATGCCTGACCTCCTACTTCTCGAACGGCATGCCCAGGAGCTCGAGCAGGGCTCTTGCTTCCTCGTCGGTCTTTGCCGTGGTGGTGAATACGATATCCATGCCTCTGACCTTCTCGACTTCGTCATAGACGATCTCGGGGAAGATCAGCTGTTCCTTGACGCCCATGGAGTAGTTTCCGCGTCCGTCGAAGGAGTTTCTGTTCACGCCCTTGAAGTCTCTTACTCTGGGGAGAGCGATGTTGAACAGCTTGTCTGCGAACTCATACATCCTGTCTCCGCGGAGGGTGACCTTGCATCCGACGGTCATGCCTTCTCTTACCTTGAAGTTAGCGATGGACTTTCTGGACTTGGTGACGACCGGAGCCTGTCCGGAGATATTGGCCATTTCCTTGACCGCAAGCTCCTGGAGCTTGGGGTTGTCCTTGCAGTCGCCCAGACCCATGTTCAGGGTGATCTTCTCGAGCTTGGGGACCATCATAACGTTCTTGTACTGAAACTTTTCCTTGAGTGCGGGGAAAACTTCAGCTTTATACTTTTCTTTCAGTCTTGCTGACATCTGTGTTTTCTCCTTTCAATTAGTCGATGACCTGACCGGTCTTCTTGGATACTCTCTTCTTGTGACCGTTCTCGTAAGTGTATCCGATGCGGGTAGCGGCCTTGGCCTTGTTGTCCCAGTACATAACGTTGGAAACGTGGATGGGTCCCTCGATCTTGCGGATCTCTGCGGGCTGGTTCTGCTGGGCCTTTGCATGTCTGGTCTGGATGTTGCAGCCTTCTACGTATACGCGCTCGTTCTTGGCGTCGACGCGAAGGACCTTGCCCTTCTTGCCCTTGTCTTTTCCGGCGATCACGAGGACGGTGTCATCTTTTCTGATTCTCATTTACGCGCACCTCCTACAGTACTTCCGGAGCAAGGGATACGATCTTCATGAAGCCCTTGTCTCTCAGCTCTCTCGCTACCGGCCCGAAGATACGGGTCCCGATAGGAGTCTTGTCGTCCTTGATGATGACGGCTGCGTTCTGATCGAACTTGACGTAGCTGCCGTCTACTCTTCTTGCGCCGGTGGCAGATCTTACGATGACGGCCTTGACGACGTCACCCTTCTTGACCTGACCGCCGGGGGTCGCATCCTTAACGGCACACACGATGACGTCGCCGATGTTTGCATATTTGCGACCGGTGCCGCCGAGGATACGGATGCACAGGAGCTCCTTTGCGCCCGAGTTGTCAGCGACCTTCAGTCTTGTTTCATTCTGGATCATCTGGTGCCTCCTTACTTAGCCTTTTCGACGATCTCGACAAGTCTCCACCTGACGTTCTTGGACAGGGGCCTTGTCTCCATGATCTTTACCTTGTCGCCGATCTGGCACTCATTGTTCTCATCGTGTGCCATGAACTTCTTGGTGATCTTCTGAGACTTACCGTAAAGAGAATGACGACGTGATTCTTCAGTAGCCACGACGATGGTCTTGTCCATCTTGTCGCTGGTAACGATACCGACTCTGACTTTTCTCAGATTTCTTTCTTCTGACATATCTGCATCCTCCTTTCAGTTATTTCTCAGCGGCCTTGAGAGCGTTCTCTCTCATGACGGTCTTCACTCTGGCGATATCTTTCTTTAATTCCTTCATCTTGAGCGGGTTCTCAAGCTGGCCGGTGACGTGCTGGAAACGGAGGTTGAACAGTTCCTTCTTCAGCTTGGTCTCTTCAGCGGCAAGCTCGGTCTGGCTCATCTTTCTGATAGCTTCGATTTTCATTAGGCTTCACCATCCTTGACTACGAACTTGCACTTGACAGGCAGCTTGTGGGATGCGAGACGGATAGCTTCCTTGGCGTCGGCCTCGGGGACTCCGCCGATCTCGAACATGACCCTGCCGGGCTTGACTACTGCGACCCAGTACTCGGGAGCACCTTTTCCGGAACCCATACGTACTTCAGCGGGCTTCTTGGTGACGGACTTGTGGGGGAAGATCTTGATGTAAACCTGTCCGCCTCTCTTGATATATCTGGTCATGGCAATACGGGCTGCCTCGATCTGGTTGGCGGTTATCCAGCCGCACTCGGTAGCCATCAGGCCGTAGGTTCCGTAGGTAACGGTGTTGCCCTTGGTGGCTATGCCCTTCATTCTGCCTCTGTGAAGCCTTCTGTACTTCACACGCTTTGGCATTAACATGGCTTAATTCCTCCTTCCGTTATTCTTCTGCAGGAGCAGTCTCGGCTGTTTCTGCGGGTGCTTCGGTTTCCTGGGGCTCGACGGGAGCCTGGGGCTTGACGGGACGCTTGCGGGGGTTCTCGAACTTCTTGACTTCCTTCTCTTCGAACCTTCCGCCTCTGCGGTCGCCGCGGCCGTCGCGGTCACGACGCTCTCTTCTCTCGCCGTCTCTTCTGCCGCGGCCTTCGCGTCTGTTGCCGCGCTCTCTTCTGTTCTCGGTCTCTTCGACGATGGAGGGGACCAGTTCCTTGCCCAGGACTTCGCCTACGTTGATCCAGACCTTAACGCCGATGCGTCCGTACTGGGTGTCAGCTTCGGTGAAACCGTAATCTATGTTGGCACGGAGAGTGTGAAGGGGAACGTTGCCTTCGCTGTACTTCTCGCTTCTGGCGATCTCGGCGCCGCCTACACGGCCGCTGATGACGACCTTGATACCCTTGGCGCCGGCCTTCATGGCCCTCTGGATGGCCTGCTTCATGGCTCTTCTGAAGGAAGTTCTCTTCTCAAGAGCCTGAGCGATGCTCTCGGCGGTCAGCTGGGCGTCCGCGTCGGGACGTCTGAGCTCGACGATGTTGACGGAGATCTTCTTGCCGGTGAGCTTTTCAAGCTCGGTCTTCAGCTGATCGATGCCGTCGCCGCCGCGTCCGATGACCATACCGGGCTTTGCGGTGAGAACGGAGACTCTCATCTGGTTCTCAGCTGCTCTCTCGATGACGACCTTGGAGACGCCGGCAGCGAAGAGCCTCTTCTTGACGAATTCTCTGACCTTGTTGTCTTCTACCAGGTAATCAGAGAAGTTCTTCTTATTGGCGTACCACTTGGAATCCCAGTCCTGAATGACGCCTACTCTGAATCCATGGGGACTTACTTTCTGACCCATTTTATATCCTCCTGATTACCTTTCCTTAAGAACTACGCCGATGTGACTGCTTCTCTTGAGGATCTTGCCTGCCCTGCCCTGAGCTCCTGCTCTCCAGCGCTTCATGGTGGGGCCCTGGTTCACATAGATCTCAGCGACATAGCACTTTGCGGGGTCCATCTCGAAGTTGTTCTCAGCATTGGCTCCTGCGGACTGGACGACCTTCTCGACAAGCTCAGCGCTCTTTCCGGGGGTGAACTTGAGGATGGTCAGCGCCTCCTGAAGATCCTTGCCTCTCACCAGGTCGGCGACCGGCTTGAGCTTGGACGGAGACATTCTCACATATTTGGCAACTGCTTTTGCTTCCATTGTTATATCTCCTTCCTACTTGACCTTAGAGGAGTTCGCGTGTCCTCTGAAAGTTCTGGTGGGAGCAAACTCACCGAGCTTGTGCCCGACCATATCTTCAGTGATGTATACGGGGTTGTGCTTGCGTCCGTCGTGGACGGCGATGGTGTGGCCGATCATCTGCGGGAAAATCGTAGAGGATCTGGACCAGGTCTTGATGACCTTCTTGTCATTGGCTGCGTTCATTGCTTCGATGGCCTTCAGAAGCTTCTCATCGACGAACGGGCCTTTCTTTAATGATCTGCTCATTTAATTATCCTCCCTGATTACTTCTGGTTCCTTCTCTTTACGATGAACTGATCGCTGGCCTTCTTCTTCTTTCTGGTCTTATAACCGAGAGCAGGCTTGCCCCAGGGAGTTACAGGACCGGGACGGCCGACAGGAGCTTTGCCTTCGCCGCCGCCGTGGGGGTGGTCATTGGGGTTCATGACGGAACCGCGGACGGTAGGTCTGATGCCCATGTGCCTGGTGCGTCCGGCCTTGCCGATGGATACGAGCTCGTGATCGATGTTTCCGACCTCGCCGATGGTGGCTCTGCAGTTCATGCTGATCCTGCGGACTTCGCCGGACGGGAGCCTTACCTGGGCGTAATCATCTTCCTTGGCCATGAGCTGGGCGGCGTTGCCGGCGGCTCTGCAGAGCTGGGCGCCCTTGCCGGGCTTGAGCTCTACGTTGTGGATCAGGGTACCGAGGGGGATGTTTGCAAGGGGAAGGGTGTTTCCTACCTTGATGTCTGCGTTGGCGCCGCTGTAGATGACGTCGCCGACCTTGAGCCCGTCGGGAGCGATGATGTATCTCTTCTCGCCGTCAGCGTAGCATACGAGAGCGATGTTGGCGCTGCGGTTGGGATCATACTCGATGGTCTTGACGGTAGCGGGGATATCGTCCTTCATTCTCTTGAAGTCGATGATCCTGTACCTGCGCCTGTTGCCGCCGCCTCTGTGACGGACGGTGATGGCGCCGCGGTTGTTTCTTCCTGCGTTCTTCTTGAGAGAAACGGTCAGGGACTTTTCAGGGCTGGTCGCGGTGATCTCTTCGAAGGTGGAGACGGTCATGCCTCTCAGACCCGGAGTAGTAGGCTTATATTTCTTGATTCCCATTTTTTCTCCTCCTCTTTACAGTCCTTCGAAGAACTCGATGGTCTTGCTGTTCTCAGAGATGAATACGATGGCCTTCTTGTAAGCGGGAGTTCTTCCCTGGGTGACGCCCTGTCTCTTCATCTTGCCGTCGTAGTTGACGGTGTTGACTCTTACGACCTCTACGCCGAAGGCTTCTTCGACAGCGGCCTTGATCTGGGTCTTGGTAGCCTTAACGTCGACCTTGAAGGTGTACTTTCTTTCCTGTGCGTCGTCCATGCTCTTCTCAGAGACCAGGGGGCACTTGATGATGTCATAAGCGGTCTTCATTATGCGTAAACCTCCTCGATCTTCTGGGCCGCATCCTTGGTGAGGATGAAGCTGGTGTGGTTGATGATCTCATATACGTTCATCTGACCGACCCAGGATACCTGCACACCGGGGATGTTGGCTGCGCTCTTCATGACGTTCTCATCGACGGTTCCGGTGACGATGAGGGCCTTCTTAGCAGCGCCCAGGTTTGCGAGAGTCTTGATCATTTCCTTGGTGCTGGGCTTCTCGAAGCTCATGGCGTCAACGACGATCATCTCGCCGTCGGCCAGCTTGCTGGAGAGCATGGACAGCATCGCAAGTCTTCTGACCTTTCTGGGAACGGTGTATCTGTAGCTTCTGGGCTTGGGAGCGAATACTACGCCGCCGCCTACCTGGGTAGGATCGGTGGAGCTTCCCTGTCTGTGACGACCGGTGCCCTTCTGTCTGAAAGGCTTGCGGCCGCCTCCGCGGACCTCGCCCCTGGTCTTTGCGGACTGGGTGCCCTGCCTCTGGTTAGCCAGATAATTCTTTACTACTTCGTGTACTGCGTATTCATTAGGCTCGATGGCGAAGACGGAATCCTTCAGTTCGAGAGTTCCGGCCTCGGCTCCTGCCATAGTCAGCACTTTTACTTCTGCCATTGGGACTACCTCCTTTCAGTCTCGCTATTTGCCCTGTCCCTTGACGGCTGTCCGGATGCGGAGGATACCGCCCTTGTTTCCGGGAACAGCGCCCTTAACGAGCATCAGGTTTCTGTCTGCAATAACTTTTACCAGCTCGAGGTTCTGCACGGTCACAGTATCTCTTCCCATTCTTCCGGGGGCCTTGTTGCCCTTGAAGACTCTGGAAGGATAAGTTGCAGCGGCCAGGCCGCCGGGCAGTCTCTTATGCTTGGAGCCGTGGCTCATGGGGCCTCTTCTGTGGTGGTTCCTCTTGATGTTTCCCTGAGTTCCCTTACCCTTGGAGGTGCCGGTGATGTCGAGCAGGGTGCCGACTTCGAATGTATCCACGGTGATGACCTGTCCTAATTCGTAGCTCTCGCCCTCTTCGGGTCTGAACTCTGCCAGGTGCTTCTTGTAGGTGACGCCGGCCTTGTCGAAGTGGCCCTTGTCAGGCTTGTTGACTCTGCAGGCCTTCTGATCTTCGAAACCGATCTGAACGCCGTAGTAGCCGTCATTTTCAACTGTCTTGACCTGGGTGACCACTGCGGGGCCGGCCTCGATGACAGTTACGGGAATGATCTGTCCCGCTTCGGAAAAGATCTGGGTCATGCCGATCTTCTTTCCCAAAATCGCTTTCATTCTTTTTCCTCCTAAGTTCTTACAGCGGATTGCTTTGGGCAATCATACTAAGTACGTTAGTAATCTATCGTTACCGTGGGTACTTACAGTTTGATGGCGATATCAACGCCCGCGGGCATGTCAAGCTTCATGAGGGTGTCCATGGTCTTGGCGGTCGGGTTGGTGATATCGATCAGTCTCTTGTGAGTCCTCTGCTCGAACTGTTCACGGCTGTCCTTGTACTTGTGAACTGCTCTGAGGATGGTCACGACCTCTTTCTCGGTGGGGAGGGGGATGGGTCCGGATACCTCGGCGCCGGTCTTCTTGGCTGCCTCGACGATCCTTGCTGCGGACTGATCCAGTGCCTTGTGGTCGTAAGCCTTGAGCCTGATCCTGATCTTCTGACTACTCATTTTCTGTCTCCTTCTGTGTTTGCTTTACTGCGAAGGTCATCTTCGCATGGTTTGCGCACATTTTCGCTATTCTGTGCGAGGTTGTTCCTCAGCGGTCCTTCCTTGAAGTCTCAACGCTTTGCGCCGCCGTCCCGCAACTCTGAGACACTGTACACGCATTCGGGCGTTTCCTTTATTTCCCCTCATCGAAAAACACGCGAGGACTCCTTCGCCCGCCTCGCGGGGCGGACAATTCTCAGCAGAAATTCCCTGATAGCGCAGCAACTTTCTGCCTCCTGGCCATAGAAGGCCTAAGCCTTAAGGGCATAGTCCTCCTTAAGCAAGCTCTACAAATATACATCGCGGCTCTTCGAAATGCAAGCACTTTTTTAGATTTTTCTAAAAAATTTTCAAAGGCGAAAACGCTTGCATTTTAAGGCATCGCGGGCTTTTATGCAAGCCCGTATATACGCGGAACTCCGGATACGCAGCCGGGCGTTCCTTTATGCTCGGGCAAATATAAAACGGCGCCCTGATATATTGTGGACGCCGCTAAAAAGGCACAACTAAATGTAGAAAAAGATATTTTTAATTGCTTGATCTGATACGATCTATCGAATATCTGTATATATAAAACGGAAGTTTTCTGAGAGTTCCGGCCTGAAGACCTAAAGCCCCAGCCCCGCCGCCAGCTTCACGACGAAATCCTGGGCGTTGGTGACGATGCCCCTGGAGGACAGGCTCCCCCTGTCGGTCAGCTTGTTGATGGTGAATTCCGAAACGTCCACGCAGTAGAAATACACCGGTCTGACGGTCCCGTCCCCGGTGACCCTGTAGGACGGAGTCATATTCCCCACCGCGATGGAGTGGAGCATGGTA
>JAFRQL010000067.1 GCA_017428655.1 Bacillota bacterium
CGCCTGAAGCTTCTTGCAGTACTCGAAGACCTCCTCTGCCACCGCTCCGGGAACGCAGGCCTTGGCGACCTTCTTCTGCATCTCCAGCAGCTTGTCGGAACGCTCGACCCAGATCTTCTCCGGCTCCATGCCGATGCGGAAGAGCCTTGCGATCTCGCCCCACTCTCCGCTGGGTCCCGCGACCTCGATCAGCATGTAGACGTAGTCGCCGATCTGATACTGCTCATCCACGCCGAGAGCCCTGTCGCCTCTCCAGGAGCGGATCAGCGAGGTGTTGAATTCGACGCAGCCCATCTCCATGGCCTTGTTCAGGACCTCACGGTCCAGCATGCGGTTGGTCATATTGGGCCTTAAGCTGGCATAGCAGAAGTCGAGGAGCCTGTCGTGGATATATACGACGTGCTTATAGCGCTCCATCTCATACTCGCCCTTGACCAGCCTGACCTCGTCCATGGCAGCGGTCAGATCCACGAATTCCAGATCCTTCAGGTTCTCGGTCAGATACTTGTAGATCGCAGCGTTGATATAGTTGAGGCCGAACCAGCCCAGCTTCTTGAAGCCTCTCTTGCGGATGTAGATCTCCATCGCCTTTCCGAAGCTCTCCACAGCGTGGGTCATGCCGGGAACGTAGGCGCAGCTCCACACCCTGTGGGGCAGCTGGGTCTCGCCCTTCTTTACGACGGGCATATCGGCGTCGATGGGATATTCATCGCCGCTGCGGAAAATGGCAAAGCACTCCTTGTCCATTACCGCGCCGAGGGAGTAATAGTGAGCGACGCCGGAGAGCCACTTGATGGGTCCTGCCACCATGTCGCCCCAGGTGAACATGATCACGGCGTCCACGCCGTTCTTTTCCATCACCGAAAGAGCCAGATCCTGGCGTCTTCTCAGTTCAGCATCGGGTACAGGCATATGTACTGCATTGAGCATGTGTTTTTCCTCCTTAAAACTTATATCATGCGGACCCGGAGCCTCATCTTCTGCGCTTTACGCAGCAGCCGGCCCGTTCCGCCTTTTTCCGCGAACATCCGTCAATAGGCGAAGGTGATCAGCTGCGGACAGAAAACGAACAGAAGTATGAGTGCGATATACGTAATGATGAACGGCATCAGCTCTTTTCCCAGCTTCATGACCGGGACCTTGCCAACATACGACGCTGCGTAGAGCAGGTTGCCGAAGGGCGGGGTCGCGCAGCCCAGAGACAGGTTGATGGAGAGCAGGATGCCGAAGTAGACCGGATCGATCCCCATGGCGTTGCAGATCGGCAGGAACATGGGCACAGTCACGTACATGATCGGGGTGACCTCCAGGAACATTCCCATGACCAGCAGTATACCCATCATTATCAGCATCATGACGGTCTGGCTCTGGGTGATCTTCAGCAAGCCCTCGAGCATGGTCTGAGGCAGGTTGACGTAGGTGAGCAGAGTCGCGAACAGGGTCGCGGCGGATGCGATGATCAGGATCCTTGCGCTGGTCATCAGTCCGTCAAAGAGTATGCCGGGGATGTCCTTGAACTTCATCTCCTTGTAGATGAACAGGGAGACGATCATGCTGTAGAGCACCGCGATCACCGACGCTTCGGTAGGAGTGCAGAGCCCGCCGAAGATGCCGCCCAGGATTATTATGGGAGCGCCCAGCGCCCAGATACCGTCGATAAAGGCGTGGACCTTATACTTGGTGGTCTTCTCCTCTTCGGTCAGGACAAGGGGCTTGTAACCTCTTCTCTTGCACATGACGCCGCAGACGACGAACAGAGCAGCTGCGATGATAAGTCCGGCCGGGACGCCGCCTCTATAGAGCTTGGGCAGCGGAGCCTCGGAAAGGCTTGAATAAAGGGCCATGGTAAGGCTGGGCGGGATGATCGGGCCCAGTATGCTGCCGCCGGCGCAGACTGCGGTGGAAAATTCCCTGCTGTAACCGTTCTCGATCATGGCGGGGATCAGGATAGCTCCCAGAGTGACGCAGCAGGCGACGTTGGAACCGGAGATGGCGGCAAATATGGTGCAGGCGAGTATGCAGACGAAGGAAAGCCCTCCGCTGAACCTGCCGACGCAGATCCTGCAGACGTTGATCAGTCTCTTTGCGATGCCTCCCTTGGCCATGATGTTTCCTGCAAGGATGAAGAAGGGTATGCACAGAAGGGTCGTCGAGTCGATGCCCGAGAACATCCTGCGGAAGACCATCTCCACCGGGGTGCCGCCGGTGATGCAGAACAGCAGGGACGAGAATCCCAGAGCGGTGAAGATAGGCACGCCGAATATGAACATGGCGGCCAGTATCAGAAGAAACAAACCTACGCTCATTTCTGCTCAGCCTCCTTTCCTTCGCTGTGAGCATCTTCCTTATCGGACGGCTGGGGATAGCCCAGCAGATAGCACAGGGTGTTGAACAGCGCGTAAAGGAATACCAGCGCGAACGACACCGGGAAGATCATATACACCAGATGCATGGGGATCCCCATGTTGGGCGAGACCGAGGTCCTTCCCAGGGCGATCACCTTGGGGCCGTAGGCTACCATGAAGGCCGAATAGACCGTCACGATGAGCATGCGGGCGAATCTGAGCCAGCGGTGGACGCCCTTAGGGGTGATGCCCTCCAGGAAGTTCACGTGGATGTGGTCGTTGGTGAACAGAGCAAGGGATGCGCCGATATATACGCACAGGAAGCATCCGTATCTTGCGACCTCGTCGGTCCACGGCCACCCCTTCTTGAACAGATAGCGGGCGAAGATCTGGATCGTCAGCGCCGCCGTCATGACCATGAAGGTCACGGTGAGCAGCACCTTGAGGATCTTATAAAGCCCGCTCAGGAGCTTTTCATATTGCTTCATTGTCTTTCTCTCTCAATAAATTTTGAAAGACCGGGATGACAGCCATCTCTGACTGCCTTCCCGGTCGGCAGATTAACGTTATTTAGCCAGATCTTCGATCTTATTGATCAGTTCCTCGCCGAAGAGGCCCTTGCAGTAGTCATAGTAGCCTGCATCTTCCAGAGCCTTAATGAAGGATTCCTTATCGATCTCAGACGCGGGGACTACGGTCTTGCAGGGCTCCTTGAGCTTCTCAAGGTAGACGCCCTGTCTTTCCTGAGCCTTCTTGGTAGCTGCGACCAGGATCTCCTTGGCGACTCTTCTGATCAGGTTCTGCATATCGGGAGTCAGGCTCTCGAACTTGTCCTTGGTGAAGGTGAAGCCGTAGATCTGAGCGGTGTGCTCGATCTCGGAGAAGTAAGGCTGATACTCATAATAGCCTGCGGTGTAGGTGATCATCGGGCTGTTATCCTGGCCGTCGATGGTCTTCTGCTGCAGAGCGGAGGATACTTCGGAGCCGGGCATGGTGATGGGGTTGCATCCGAAGGCGCTGAAGGCCTTGAGGAACATCTCGGACTCCATTACGCGGACCAGATGGCCCTTGCAGTCGCTGACCTTGTAGACAGCGTTCTTGTTATTGGAATAGCAGCGGAAGCCGTTGCAGCCGAGGCCCAGGCAGATGGCGTTGCACTTCTCCTGGAGCAGGTTGCTGTACTCTTCGTTCAGGTCGCTGTTAAGGAACGCGTAGACGTGGTCCCAGCCCTTGAACAGATACTCCATGTCGACCAGGCCGTACATGGGCTCAACATTGTACATGATAGCACAGTTGTTCATGCCGATGTCCAGGACGCCGGTGGTGACGTTGTCCAGGATCTCCTTGTCAGCGCCCATCTGCTTATCGGTGTAGACGTCTACCTGGATCGCTCCGCCGGAGATATCCTCAAGAGCGGCTCCCAGCCACTGGGTAGCCAGGGTCTGCATGTCGGAGTCCTTCTTGCTGTAGGACGCAGCCTTCAGCTTCAGGGGCTTTTCGGGAGTGTATCCTCCCAGATCCAGGCCCTCGGTCTCTACCTTGTAGTCGATGGGCAGGCTCATGTCGATGCCTTCCAGGATCAGGCCGTCAAATGAACGCTGAGGCTTGGTGTAGGTGCTGCTTTCCCCTTTGGATGCCGCAGGGGTGCTGCTCTGCTGTCCGCAGGCAGCGAGAGAAAGCAGCATGATCAGTGAAAGAATGATGCATAAAGAAGATTTCATTTTTTTCATTTTACTGATTCCTCCGAATATAATTTGAATAACCTATAGGACTTGCGGGAGAATAACCACCCTAAGGGCATTTCATGCGCATTTTAGTTTTGATATGTACGATGTCCTTATGCGGATCCTCCATGCATATGGTCCTTTATATTCAAAATTTAGACTTTACAAAGTTAATTGTCAACAAAATAGAGATTAGTATAATTAATTAATATAGTTGCTATTTTTAATTTCATATTTTAATATATACTGCTTATTAGTAATTATATTTAATATTTATCTTTTGAGCTATTTATTGCCTTCCACGTCGAATATGATTTTTATTTAGTTCACCCTCTCTTAAGGCCATAATAAAGCGCCTGCAGGATATCACCTGAAGACGCTTTGCATTTATCTGCATTTTAAGACATGACGCTGCGACGAGCTGGCGACGGAGGCTGCGGCAGCGGTTGACGATAATCCGGATATGTAACGCTACATAATGCTGATTACGTAAACGCCACGACAGGATCAACGGATCCGCCGGGGCGCTTTTATTTCATTTGCTGCAAGAACGTACGTTACATAACATTTGTTACGCTGCGTCATCCCTTCCTCAAACCTCACCGCGCCATCCATGCGCAGCGGGCGAAGCCGGGCAGAGCTCCTACTTTCTGCCTTTCTTCGCGGCCTTTTCCGACTGGTAGAGGGGCAGCTCCTTCTTCCAGTAATCGTCCTTGATCTGGACGACCTCCTTGGCCATGATGATCAGAGCGATCATGTTCGGGATGATGATCAGGCCGTTGCAGGTGTCCGCCAGATCCCAGACGAAGCCCAGGGTGCTGTAGGCGCCGACCAGTATAAACACCAGCCAGATGCACTTGACTACGATGATGCCCTTGGCCCCGAAGAGAGCCATCCAGCCCTTCTCCATGTAGTTGTAGTAGGTGATCAGGCAGGAGAAGCCGAAGAGCAGGACAGCGCCCAGAACGATGTACTGGCCCCAGTTGCCGGGGAGCATGATCTGGAACGCCCTCATGGTGAGGGCCGCGCCGTCGGTGCCGCTGTTCCAAAGACCGGAGAGTACGATGGTGAGACCGGACACTGTGCAGACCACGATGGTGTCCACGAAGACCTCAAGGGGTCCCCAGACAGCCTGCTCGCCCGGATGGGAGACTCTGGCGCTGGAGTGGGTGACAGCTGCGGAGCCGATACCGGCTTCGTTGGAGAATATCCCCCTGGCAAGACCCATCCTGATGGCGGTGGAGATGGTTATACCAGCCGCTCCGCCGAGAACTGCCGTCGGATCGAAGGCCGCGGAGACGATCTGACCGATGGCCGCAGGGACCTGGCCGATGTGCAGGATGATGACCAGAAGGCCTGCCAGAAGATAGGCGCCGGCCATGAAGGGAGCGAGAAGTCCGCAGACCTCGCCGATCCTCTTGATGCCGCCGAAGATGACGACGCCGGTGACCACAGCCAGGATCACGCCGATGGCCATCGGATTTATGCCGAATTCTGCGTTGAAGGCGTCGGCGATGGTGTTGGTGTCGACAACAGCGGAGATGACGACGCTGTAGAAGAGGAACAGCACGGCGATGAGCTTTCCGAGCCAGGGAGCGTGGAGGCCCTTGGCCGCGTAGTACATGGGTCCGCCGACGAAGGTGCCGTCTTCAGCCTGATGCCTGTACTTGATGCCCAGAGCGATCTCAGCGAACTTGGTCGCCATGCCGATGATGGCCGCGACGATCATCCAGAACAGTGCTCCGGGACCGCCCGCAGCGATGGCAGTCGCGACTCCGGCTACGTTTCCGGACCCGACGACGGCTGAAACTGAAGCCATCGCCGCCTGGAAGGGCGTTATCTCGCCCTGCTTCACCTCTCCGGAGGCTTCCTCTTCCTTCGCCTCGCGGAAGGCCTTCTTGTAGGTCCTGTCGATCAGAAATCCCCAGTTCCTGAACTGGAGGCCGCCCAGCCTGATCGTCAGGTACAGGCCGCCGCCCATGATGAGGACTATGGCCGGTACGCCCCAGACGAACCCGTTGAGGGCGTCATTGATTGAAACGAGAAGATCCATAGCGAAATTTCCTTTCTTAATCTACTACAAGCACGGTCTCAAGGCTCACGTCCGAAGGCCCGTGGATGTGCCCCTTTCTTGCCCTTACCTCCTCCAGATACTCCCAGACGTCGTCGGACATCCTCTCGCCCTGATAGATGAGGGGTATCCCGGGGGGATAAGGAGCTATATATTCGGCCATAACGTGGCCTCTGCAGTCGCTCCAGGCGATCCTTCTCTTGTTTTTCGAAAAATATGCCTCTCTCGGTGTGATGACGAACTCCGGCTGGGCCGGGAGCCTCCTTGCCGGGGGAAGCGGGCTTCCGCTTTCGTATTTCTTCGCGATGTCCGCAAGGGCTTCCACCAGCCTGTCCAGATCCTCCTTCTCGTTGGCGAAGGTGACGATGGCCAGGACGTTGCGGTAGTCGGCAAGCTCAAGATCGACGTTATAATCGTTGAAGAGCATCTCCTTCAGGGCAAAGCCGGTCAGTCCCAGTCTGGCGGCGCTGATGGTGAGCCTGGTCTCGTCCAGCTTGTAGATGCCGGCCTTGCCTTCAAGATCCTCTTTTGTCGCGCAGCGCATGCCCGGGATGGAGTTGATCCTTTCCCTCGCGTCCCTTGCCAGCTCAAGGGCCCTGTCGATCATCATCACGCCCTCGGTGGCCATGTAGTGGCGGGCCATGTCCAAGGACGTCATGAGCACGTAGCTGGGGCTGGTGCTCTGGACCAGGTGGAGATTGGCCTCCAGCTGGGCCTTGTCCACCAGCTCTGACTTCACGTGGATCATGGAGCTCTGGGTGAAGGATCCGGTGACCTTGTGGATGCTCTGGACCGCGATGTCCGCCCCCTGGGCGATGGCGCCGCCGGGCAGCTTGTCGCTGAAATAGCAGTGGGCGCCGTGGGCCTCGTCGACCATCAGGATGGCGCCGTGGCTGTGGCAGACCCGGGCCAGCTCCGCGATGTTGGAGGTTATCCCGTAGTAGGACGGGCTCACCACCATCAGGCCCTTGCAGTCCGGGTTCTCCTGGAACATCTTCTCAGCCTGCTCCGCGGTGATGCCCCCCTGAAGTCCCCACTCGTCTTCGATATACGGGGCGATGTAGACGGGCCTGGCTCCGCCCAGAATGAGGCCCATGAGGGCTGATTTGTGGGCGTTTCTGGGGATGCAGACCTTTTCTCCGTTGACGGCGGTGGTGATGACCGCCACCTGGTTGCCGCAGGTGCTCCCGTTGACGAGGAAGTGGGTATAGTCGGCCCCCCAAAGCTCCGCAGCCAGGTCCTGAGCGTCCTTGATGGCTCCGGATGCGTTGTGCAGGTCGTCCACGATGGGAGTCTCGGTGAGATCAAAGCCGAAGATCTTGTCGCCTACGACTTCTCTCCACCTGGGATTGATCCCCTTTTCGTACCTGTGTCCCGGGATGCGGAAATACGCAGGCCTCTTGCTGTCGTAATACATGATGGCATCGAACAGCGGGGTCTTGTTTTGATCGAGCATAGCCTTTCCCTGCCTTTCTTAATATTTATATATACGCGGGACCCTTTTTCCGATCCTGCACACTATCTCGTCTACGTTTTCGCCCAGAAGCTCCGCCATGTCGAGGATGGTCATCCCCTCTCCCAGGAGCTCGATCCGGTCTCCTCTCTTAAGGCCCGGCACATCTGTCGCGTCGACCATGAACTGATCCATGCAGACCCTTCCGATGATGGGACACCTGACCCCGTTTATGACGACGAAGCCTTTGTTTGAAAGGCTCCTGCTGTAACCGTCGGCAAAGCCCACGGGGACCGTCGCGATGACCGTCTCTTCCGAAGTGGTATAGGTCGCCCCGTAGCCCACGTCCCTTCCCGCGGAGACGGTCTTGACCATGGCGCAGACGGTCTCCCAGGTCATGACTTCTTCAAATCCGGTCTTCTCCCAGTCATCTCTATCGATCGGGGGGAGGCCGTAGAGGATGTCGCCAGCCCTGACCGCGTCCAGCTTTATCGCGCTCAGGCCCAGCAGCACCGACGCGCTGTTGGCCGCGTGGATCATGGGGATCTCGATACCGTTATCCCTTAGAATTTCAACGGTCTTAAGGAACAGCGAAAGCTGCTTTTCTGTCCTTTCGTCGCTGAGATCGTCGGCGCACATGAAGTGGGTGAAGGCTCCGGTGATCTTAAGATTCTTCATCGAGGCGACGGTCCTGACCTGCTCAAGGCACTCTTCGGGGGAAAATCCCAGTCTGCTCATGCCCGTGTCGATCTTGATATGTACCGGCTGGATGACTTTCGCTCTTTCGGCCTTTTCGTTGAGGAGCCTTGCCGCATCTACGTCGAACAGGGTCTGGGTGAGCCCGTATCTTACGACCTCATCCTTCATATCGTCCGGAGTATCGCCCAGGAGCAGTATAAAAGCGTCCTCCGCTCCGGCTTCCCTTAGGGCTCTGCCCTCCTCCCAGACCGAGACCGCGAAGTCGTTCACTCCGCATTCCTTAAAGACCGGCAGGACCCCGGCTATGCCGTGGCCGTAGGCGTCGCCCTTGAGGACCGCTATGAGCCTTGTATTTTCAGGGAGCATCGCCCTGGTGCGCTCTATGTTTCTTTTGAGCCTGTCCAGATGGACGACCGCCATGGTACGCATATTTCCGCTCCTTATTTTTTTGTAAATTTAATGTAGCATACTTATTTTCCCCCGTCATCTGATTCTCGTTTTTTTACAAGATTTTTCTTATGTTTTGATCAGACAGGGACAAAATATAGGCTGCCTGTATGTACTGATATTAAAAAAGAGCATCCCCGGCGGACCGCTGAGGGATGCTCTCTGTCGTTTTTTCTATTTAACGTTGGGGGTCTTGCCCATGTACTCGACTATGCGCCTTGCCAGGACGTCCATGGCGTCGATGTAGAAGCCCTTGGGGAAGCCTCCGTCGTTCTGGATCACCGAAAGCTCGGTGCAGGCCAGCAGAGCCGCGGCGCAGCCGCTTTCCTTGAGCTCCTTGTCGATGACGGCCAGAGACTGGGGATCAGCGGGCTTTCCGGCCTTGATGCAGTCGAAGATCAGGTGGACCACGTGCTTCTGGGTCTCGGGGGAGACGATATAGGGGACGACGCCGTTGGCTTCAAAGGCGGGCTGGTAGATGCCGGCCTTGATGGTCCCGTCGGTGGCGAGGATCGCGACCTTCTGTCCCTTGAAGCTCCTGCCCAGCTCCTCCGCCGCGCTCCTGATCATGCTGATGAGGGGCACCTTCATGTCCTTTTCGATCTGGTGCATGAAGAAATGGGCGGTGTTGCAGGGGACCGCGATGGCGACGACGCCTGCGTTTTCAAGGAATCTGGTGTCTTCCTCCAGCTGGTCGTGGCAGGCCTTGCGCTGCTCGGGGGTGCCGAGGATGGCGGCGGTCCTGTCGGGCATGGACGCGTCGCTGAGGATCATAAGGTTGAGGTGGTCGTTGTCCTTCTCTGCGGGAGTGTAGTCGGTGACCATCTTGTAGAGGACCTGGGTCGCCATGGGACCCATGCCGCCGATTATTCCGAATGCGTTCTTCATTTTGTTTCCTTTCTTTTGAATCGTGGTGCGGTCGATCGGTCTATTTTAAGTTTTGGATCTGAATCGGTTGTATTTATTATGCTGCCCTTCGCTCAGCACGGTCTGCTTCGGCGCGGTTTTCGGGGAGCTTTACCGGGACGCGTCAGGCTCAAATATACCCGCTGCGATGCTGCCCGCCGTTATGCTAAATCCCGCAAGCCCTTGAGATATCAAGGTTTTCCCGCTATTTCAGCAGAGTCTCTATGAGCTGCTCCAGCTCGTCCCTGCTGTAATACTCCAGGATCAGGCTGCCCTTCTTTTCGCTGCCGTCTAGGCGCACCCTGGTGCCCAGCTTCTCGGTCAGCTGCTGCTCGATGCCGGTGATCTCGGCGCTCTTCGCCTTCTTCCTCTTTCTTCTGCTCTGCTTTCTGGAGGTCGGGCCCTTCGCTCCCGTGTAGCTCTCGATCTTTCTTACGGACCAACCCTCGCTGACCGCCTTCTCGGCGGCTTCTAACTGAAGAGCCTCGGTCTGAAGTCCCGCGATTGCCCTGGCGTGTCCCGCGGAGAGCTCCCCCGCGCTGACCCTTTCCCTGACCGCCTCGGGAAGCCCGAGAAGCCTAAGGGAGTTGCTGACGTAAGGCCTTGATTTTCCAACGGCCTTGGCCGCATCCTGCTGGCTCAGCCCGAACTCGTCCATCATCAGCTGAAGGCCCTCCGCCTCTTCAATGGCGTTGAGATCCTCCCTCTGCATGTTCTCGATCAGGGCGTAGAAGGCGTTCTGCCTGTCGTCCAGATCGCGGATGATGGCCGGGATCTCCTTGAGACCCGCCTTTCTCGCCGCTCTCCAGCGCCTTTCTCCCGCCACCAACTCGTAGCCCGCGGCTGCCGGCCTCAGGAGCACCGGCTGGATGACCCCGTGCTCGCTGATGGATGAGGCGAGCTCCTCCAGGGCCTCTTCGTTGAAGACCTTTCGAGGCTGCCTGCTGTTGGGTTTTATGTCATTGAGCTTGATATATACGACTCTTTCGCCGTTCTGATCCTGCTGTCCGGCTGCCTGAGCGGGGCTCTGCGCCCCCTCCTGCCCGTCCACCGCCCCGCTCTTTTTGGGGTCGATCACGCTGGCGGGATCCGGTTCGAACCTGGAATCTCCGAACAGATAGTCGAGGCCTCTTCCCAGGCCTCCGGTCTTTGCCTTAGCCATTGTTTTCCTCTCCTGCCAGGAATTCTTCCGCAAATGCCCTGTAAGCCTTGGCGCCCTTGGACCTGGGATCGTAGCTGGTGATCGGAAGTCCGTAGCTGGGAGCCTCGGCGAGCCTTACATTTCTGGGGATCACGGTGTTGTAGAGCTTGTCTCCGAAGAACCGCTTGACCTCCTCCACCACCTGGATCGACAAGTTGGTCCTGCCGTCGAACATGGACAGGATGACGCCCTGGATCCTGAGTGAAGGATTGAAGCGCCTCTTTACCAGGTCCACGGTGCTGATCAGCTGGCTCACGCCTTCAAGGGCGTAGAATTCGCACTGGATGGGGATGAGGACGCTGTCCACGGCGGTCAGGGCGTTGATGGTGAGGAGCCCCAGAGAAGGCGGGCAGTCTATGAACATGTAGTCGTACTTGCTCCTGACCTTGTCCAGAGCCTTCTTGAGCCTCTTCTCCCTGCCATCCAGCTGGACCAGTTCGATCTCCGCTCCTGCCAGATCTACGCTGGCGGGGATGAGGTCCAGATTCTTCGTAGTCGTTGAGATTATAACGTTTTCGGGATCCAGATCGTCCTCGATCAGCAGGTCGTAGCTGGTCAGTTTGAGGTTCTTTTTCTGGACTCCGAGACCGCTGGTCGTGTTCCCCTGGGGGTCTATGTCCAGGACCAGGATCTTTTTATTCTTCATAGCCAGGCAGGCGGCGAGATTGATGTTGGTGGTCGTCTTTCCCACTCCGCCCTTCTGGTTGAATATCGCGATGGATTTGCCCATTATACAGCCGGCCCTCCTTAAAGCCGTTGGTATGCCGTATGCCTTGATATTTCAGGCTTTGCCGACATTTTTAGAATATCTTTGCAGGCCCCGTTTGAGCGCAGCCCGCAAGAGCATTATAAACCAGCCGGGGACATAAATCCACGCAAATCTGGCCCTTTTGAGATTTCCACAGTTTCACGTGAAACCATCGGGATCTGCCGGTGCCGTGAGCCTTGATATTTCAACGTTTTTAAGCTTCTGACATTTTCAGCATCGCGATTTTTCAACAGCGGTCTGTGGAAAACCCGGACTTTTCAACAGGCTGTTAAAGGTCCGGCTAACTTTCCACCGGAATATCAACATGTTGGGGAAAACTCTCCCGGCATCCACTACAGCTTCGGAGGAAAGGCATCGGCTTTTTCACATTGTTTTCCACAGGCTGTGGAAATCACGGTCAAGATCGCTGTGCGGCTTTCTGATCAATGCTTCCCTGCCCCGGTCTTATCCCATGTTCTTTTCCATCGCGTAGTTGGTGAGGATGACCCCTTTCCGTTCGATCTGCTGCTCCCTTACCACCCGGTAGCCCCTGCGTTCAAAGAAGGGCTTTGCGGTGATGGAAGCGTTCACCGTTATCCTTTCCGCCCTGCAGTTTTCCTCAAGAGCGCTGCAGATGGCGGAAGCGGCGCCCTTCCCCTGATGGTCCTTGTGGACGAAGAGCATATCCAGATAGCCGGTATCGGTGATGTTGCCGAAACCTATGATCGTATCTTTCTCTTCGCACACTACTGTATATGAGTCCAGATACTTTCTGTTCCATCTTTCAAGATCGACGTCGCCGCTTGCCCAGGCCTGTACCTGCTCCTCGGTATAGTCCCCTACGCATACGCTGTGGACCGTCTCATAAAACAGACGGGCAAGCTCGGGACAGTCGCTCTCCATATATCTTCTAAGTTCCATATTCTATGTTTCACGTGAAACCCGCAGCATATAAAAAGCCCGCAGGCCTTGATACCAAAAGGCTGCGGGCAGTCGATCAATACATCGTTATCGTGAGATCTCCGATCCCTTCGATGAAGCAGTTTATAACGTCGCCGGGCTTGAGGAAGTGGTCCTCCCCCATCCCCATGGCAACTCCCTTGGGAGTCCCGGTGGCGATGATGGTCCCGGCCTTGAGGGTCATCCCTCTGGAGAGCTCGCTGACGATCTCGTCGATATCGTGGATCATGTCCCCGGTGTTTCCGTCCTGCCTCAGCTGGCCGTTGACCGTGGACCCGATCCTCAGCCTGGGAGGATAATCGAACTCGTCCGCGGTGACTATGCAGGGTCCTATGGGGCAGAAACCATCCAGGCTCTTTCCGAAGTACCATTGCTTGTGGCCTGTCTGAAGATCCCTTGATGTCATGTCGTTGAGGACGGTATATCCGAAGACGTAGTTCCTGACGTCTTCCGGCCTGACGTTGTAAGCGTCTTTGCCCAGGATCACCGCGAGCTCCGCCTCATAATCGACCTTGGAGGTCAGCTCCTGATAGCATGATACCTTTCCGCCGTGGGGCACCGCCTCATTCACCCTCTTGGAAAAGTAAATCGCCTTTTCCTTCCCTCCGGTGAAATTGTCAGAGTATGCACCAGCCTCCTTGGCATGCTCGGTGTAATTGAGGCCGAGGCAGAGAACGTCCTGAAGAGGCCTGGGGATCGGTGAGATGATCTGAACGTCTGAGATATCAACGGTATCGCCGCATTGGCAGGCTCCGCTCAGGAGCTTCATGTCCTCAGGCGTCGAATTGCAGATGAGATCGTTCATCGTAGTAAAACCAAGGCCCAGGGCCTTTATAGGGACGATCTTTTCTCCGGGGATCACAACGCCGACCTGCTCCGCTCCGGACTTGATAAAAGTAACGAGCTTCATGGGATCCTCCTTTACTAAGGTCTGTATATCACATTGGTATGCCAGTGGCAATCGGGGCAGTTGACCGGGGGTATGCCCTTCGCCCTGTTCCTGA
>JAFRQL010000068.1 GCA_017428655.1 Bacillota bacterium
GCATGTTCGATCACCGAGTCCTCAACCGTATAAAGGTTAGGGACGGGATGTGCATCTACAAGGACAGAGTCACCATGCCAGTCTCCCCCATGATCGGGGTCATCGGGACCGCTCCCGCAGGCGAACCGGTGAGCACCAGGACGCCCAAGGATCACGGCGGCAACATGGACTGCACCAGAGTCGAAGAAGGCGCGACCTTATATCTGCCCGTCTCGGTCCCCGGAGGGCTACTGAGCATGGGGGATCTTCACGCCGTCATGGGCGAGGGAGAGGTCGGGAACTGCGGCGTCGAGATCGAGGGAAAGGTCACCGTCACGGTGGACGTCGAAAAGGATCTGGGTCTCACCTTCCCCATGATCGAGAACGAAAGCCAGTGGATGACCATCGCCTACGGAGACGACCTGGACGAAGCCGCGAGAAAATCCGTGGAGCAGCTGCACCTCTTCCTGGTGAAGTGCTGCGGCCTGGATCCGGACGACGCCTGCATGCTGATGGACATGGCGGCCGACATGATAGTCTGCCAGATCGTCAACCCCTGCAAGACCGTACGCATGGAGATATCCAAGGAACTTATTGAAAAAATGCGCATGTTATAGTATATTATTTTTAATTATAACCCTTAATGCTATTTGTAAAGGAGGAACTGCCATGAAACTGATCATAGCCATCGTAGGCAAGAGCGATTCGCTTATGATGGGTGAAGCCCTGCGCAACGAAGGGATATATTTCACCAAGATAGCTACCGTGGGCGGTCTTCTGGATAAGAGAAACTACACCTTCCTCATGTGTATCGAGGATGAGAAGGTCGAGCCCGCTCTGAAATGCATCAGAGAGCACTGCAGCCAGAGGACAGAGATCAAGCCCATGGGGACCTTCATGGAAGGAAGCGGCCCAATGATCGGAGAACTGGTCCACGTGACCACCGGAGGCGCCACGGTCTTCGTGACCGACGTCACCTACTTCGAAAAGATGTAGCCCTTGGCCCGCCGGGCCCATAAAAACGTTAAAAAGCGTTCCGCCGTCAAGCGGAACGCTTTTTCATTATGCTTTATTATGCTTTGGTCCGGCCGCGGCCCTTTGAGCCTTGCTGCGGCCTGACAGAACGCCCTACTTTGCCAGTATCTCCACGGCCCTTTTGAGCCCGTCCTCGTCACCCACGTTGCCGGGGAATATAACATAGGGGATTCCGGGGAACCTGCTGCCGGGGTCGGTCTGCCAGACAGGGATGCCGGGAAGGATCTGGCCAAGCACCAGGGCCCTCTTCACTCCCAGGGCCTTGGTCCCGATGTCTGAGGACGTGATGCCCCCCTTGGCGATGATGAACGAGGGCTCCACCGAGAGCTCGGCGACCAGCCTCTGAACGCTGTCGGAGATCCTTACAGACCTTCTGAGAGCCTCCTCCGGGGTGTCCCCCTCCAGAGCGAGGAGCTTTCTCCTGGTGTAGCAAACGGCGGTCTTTCCCGCCTTCATCGCTTCCTCCTCCAGGGCGACGCAGCGCTTCACCTCGTTTTCCAGGGCCTCGTCCCCCTTCAGCACCAGATCGGAATCAAAGGCGATGGGGACCGTGTTTTCGAGAGTCAGAAGGAGCTCCAGCTGCCTGGTGGTCTTGGCCATGTGAGAGCCTACCACCACGAGGCCGCCTGCCGCAACGTCCCTTGTGACCATCTCTTCCCTTGAAAGAAGGGGCCTGTCCCCGATGCCGCCCATGACCTTGACCAGATCGGCGGCGGTCCTGAACATGAACCTCTTTCCGCCGGCCATGGACTCAAAGAGAGCGGCGGTGAAGACCTTTATGTCGCAGATGTCCAGGGCGTTGACGCAGACCTTGCCAAATCCGGACACCGCGTCCAGCTTTGCCCTTATGCCAGAGATATCAAGGCTTCTCAGCTCTTCAAGGCTTATGCATACCACGTCTCCGGCCCTGAAGACGCCCCCGGTCTTCTCTTCGATGTAGCCCGGGATGTCGGAGCGGGTGTAACCGAAGCTGGGATCCCTGGCGAATTCGGTCTCGGCCGCCGGGACCAGCTCATCTCCCTGCTTCACGTAGTGGACGTTCCCCACGGTGAAGCGGCCCCCGTTCTTAAAGAAGGGACAGAGGATCTCGCCGTCGACCAGGATGCCGTCCTCTCTCATGCACCGCTCAAGGACCGTGGTCTCCAGAGGATAATGGCCTCTTAAGGTCGAATCGGACCTGCTCATGATGATGTAGGGCTTGCCGCTGACCTTGGAGGCCTTTGCGATGGCCCTCGCGGCGTCCTCGTGGACCCTTTCGGTCTCAGCCGGGGTCATGCCCCTGGAATTGGTCAGCACGTAGAACAGGCTGCCGGGCTCCTCAAAGCCCTTGAGCATGCTTTCGAAGGTCCACTGAGTGTATACCGAGATGCCGTTGACCGACTGGACGCCGGTGGGATCGTCGTCCAGGACGACTATCTTGCAGGGATTTTTGGCGAGAGCCTGCCTGTAGAGGCTCTCCACCCTTTTTTCATCGGGAAGAGGGTATTTTTTCAGTACGTCGGAATAGAGCATATCCTATGACCTCAGTGCTTCTTTACGGTGACGCCGGCCAGCTTTTCAAAGTATTTTACGATGGAGCTGTGGTCCTCGTCCTGAAGGCCCGCGACCATCATGGTCTGATAGACCTGGTAGAGCTCCGCCGTCATGGGAAGAGGCACGGAGTTGGCGATGGCGGTGTTCATGACATTCTTAAGATCCTTGTGATTGATGCTGATCTTGCCTCCGGCCTTGAAGTTCCTCTCGTACATCATCGGAGCCTTGGCGTCCAGGACCGCCGAGCCCGCCAGGCCTCCCCTGATGGCGCGGTAGACCTTCTCCGGGTCCGCGCCGCACTTTTCGGCGAGGACCAGAGCCTCGGAGACAGCCGCTATGTTCATGTTCACGATGATCTGGTTGGCCAGCTTGGTCACCGAACCCGAACCGGGACCTCCGATCAGGACGGCGCTGCTGCCGTAGACGTCGAATACGTATTTGAGGCTGTCGAAATCGGCCTCGGAGCCTCCGCACATGATGGCGAGGGTGCCCGCCACGGCGCCGGGTTCTCCTCCGGAGATCGGAGCGTCCACAAAGCCGACGCCCAGCTTTGCCAGCTCGTCGTGGCAGTATGCGCTCTCGTCGGGAGTGACCGAGCTGTGGTCACAGACCAGCTTTCCCGCTGTCAGGCCGGAAGCGACGCCGTTCTCCCCGAAAAGGACATCCTTGGAGATCTTGCCGCTGGGAAGGCAGAGA
>JAFRQL010000069.1 GCA_017428655.1 Bacillota bacterium
ATACAAGATGGACGAGGCCTATGATTTCGTAAAGAGCGTTGCCGCAGAAGGCAAGCCCATCCTCTTCGTAGGGACCAAGAAGCAGGCACAGGCCGCCATCAAGGACGAGGCTCTGCGCTGCGACATGTATTTCGTAAACGAGAGATGGCTGGGCGGAATGCTCACAAACTATAAGACCATCTCCGAAAGGATCAAGAGACTGGCCCAGATCAAGGCCATGGAGACCGACGGCACCTTCGAGGCTCTGACCAAGAAGGAAGTCCTCAAGCTGCTCCAGGAAAAGGAAAAGCTCGAAAAGTACCTTGGCGGCATGAAGGACATGAAGGGCATGCCCGGCGCCATGATCATCGTTGATCCCAAGAAGGAAAAGATCGCCGTCAAGGAAGCAAGGATCCTCGGCATCCCCCTCGTAGGAATGTGCGACACCAACTGCGATCCCGACGACGTTGACTATGTTATCCCCGCCAACGACGACGCTATCAGAGCGGTCAAGCTCATCATGAGCAAGATGGCAGACGCCGTCATCGAAGGCAGGCAGGGCGAGTCCTATGCAGAAGCTCCCGCAGAGACCGAACAGGCCGCTGAAGAGGCTCCCGCAGAGGAAGAAGTAAAGGCAGAGGAGGAGTAGGCTATGGCAGCTATTACCGCAGCACTCGTTAAGGAGCTTCGTGAGACCACCGGAGCCGGCATGATGGACTGCAAGAAGGCTCTCGTCGAGACCGACGGAGACATGAACAAGGCCATCGATTATCTGAGAGAAAAGGGTCTGTCCAAGGCCGCCAAGAAGTCCGGCCGCATCGCCGCTGAAGGTCTGGTAAGACTCGCCTTCACCGCCGACGGCACCAAGGCCGCTGCCATCGAAGTCAACTCCGAGTCCGACTTCGTCGCAAAGAACCCCGAATTCATCGAGTTCGTCGAGAAGCTGGCCGACATCACCCTCAACCTCGAAGACGGTTCCTGCGAGAACTGCCTCAAGAAGGCCGAATTCGCCAACGGTGAGACCGTTGAGGCCGTTCTGGTCAACAAGATCGCTACCATCGGCGAGAACATGAACATCCGCCGCATCGCCAAGTGCCACACCCCGGGCGTCAAGTATGTCGGTTACCTCCATCAGGGCGGCCGCATCGGCGTCATCGTAGGTCTGAAGACCGAGGCTTCCGTCGAGGAAGTCACCACCGTGGGCAAGGACGTCGCAATGCAGATCTGCTCCATGAGGCCCCAGTTCGTCGACGAGTCCGGCATCGATGAGGAATACATGGCTCACGAGAAGGAAGTCATCCTCGCCCAGGCTCTCAACGAGAACAACCAGCTCCCCGAGGACAAGAGAAAGCCCCAGGCCATCGTCGAGAAGATGATCCAGGGCCGTCTCAAGAAGCAGCTCAAGGAAGTCTGCCTCGTTGATCAGGCCTTCGTAAAGAACGGCGAGATGAACGTAAAGCAGTACGTCGACAGCGTAGCCAAGGAGCTCGGCAAGAGCATCGAAGTCGTCGAGATGGTCCGCTTCGAAGTAGGCGAAGGCCTCGAGAAGAAGCAGGAGAACTTTGCAGAAGAAGTCGCAAAGCAGATGGCTCAGTAGCTCTCAAAGCACTATAAATGATCAAGGCTCCCGAAGTTATCTTCGGGAGTTTTTTCTTACATTTGACCGATCTTGTGATATAATCACTTTTCGAGTTCGCGGAAGGAGATACCTCAATGGTTGAGCAAAAGACGCTTTCAAGAGACCTGACTACGGGCAACGTGACCCGGACGCTGATAAACTTCGCATTCCCCCTGTTCCTGTCCAACCTGCTGCAGGCGGTCTACAACATCGTTGACATGGTAGTTGTCGGGAACGTGTGCGGGAGCGCGGGGATGTCCGCCGTCGCCATCGGAGGAGACGTCCTGAGGCTGCTCACCTTCATCTCCATGGGCTTTTCCAACTCGGGCCAGATCGTGATCTCCCAGTTCATGGGGGCGGGGCTCAAGGATAACGTCAGAAAGGTCATCGGGACCCTGTTCACATTTTTGATCTTCGCATCGGTGGTCATGGGCGCTCTGTGCTTCATCTTCCGCCACGCCATACTCACCTGGCTCAACACACCCGCCGAGGCCTATCCCGAGGCCATCAGGTACACCGTTACCTGCATCGCGGGCATCGTCTTCATATACGGTTACAACGTTGTCAGCGCGGTCCTGAGGGGGATGGGGGACAGCAGAAGGCCCTTCATGTTCATCGCCATCGCGGCTGTCCTCAACACCGTCCTGGACATTTGGTTCGTCGCGGGGCTCGGGATGCAGGCCTTCGGCGCCGCTCTTGCCACCGTCATCGCCCAGGGTGTGAGCTTTATAGTTTCCATCGTCTATCTCATAAGAAAAAAGGACCAGTTCCTGTTCGATTTCAAGCTCTCCAGCTTTCGCATAGATCCTGAGATGATGAAGCCTCTCTTCAAGCTGGGAGTCCCGCTCACCATCCAGTCCGCCAGCATCCAGTTCTCCATGCTCTACGTGACCCGCTGGATCAATTCCTTCGGCCTGGTCTGGTCCGCTATGACCGGCGCGGTCAACAAGATCAAGGTCATCGCCATGCTTGTATCCAACGCCTTCAACACCGCCGGAGGCACCATGGTCGGCCAGAACATCGGAGCCGAGGAATACAGAAGGGTGCCCAGGATCCTCCTCACCGTTCTCGGAGTCACCGGAGCCGCCGCCGTGGTCATGTCCGCGGCCTACATCCTGCTGCCCGAGGCCATCATCGGGATCTTCACCAGCGACGCATCGGTCATTGCCCTGGCTTCGACCTTTATCCCCGCCGCGGTGGTCAATTTCTTCGGTTCCTCGGCAAGAGGAGCCGCCTTTGCCCTGATCAACGGATCCGGCAATTCCAAGCTCAACCTCACCGTTGCGCTTCTCGACGGCATCGTCGCCCGCATCGGCTTTTCCTATCTTTTCGCCTTCACTCTCGGCATGGGCTGCCCCGGCCTTTGGATGGGCGACGCCTGCGCGGGACTGGTCCCCGGGGTCATCGGCATTGTCTATTACGTCAGCGGCAAGTGGCGGACCCGCAAGTACATAATTGACCGTACCGGGAAATAATGATAGTATTTACTTATCTGAAGCTGAGAGGTCGTTTGTATTCATATGGATAAAGAAAGATCAGCAAAACTCAAATCGCTCCCCAAAGTGGACCAGGTGCTCGCCATGCCCATGATAGCGGCCTATTCCGGTCCTGCTCCCAGAGAGACCGTTGTTGACGCCGTAAGGGACGCCATCGACGGCATGAGGAAGGCAGTCCTCGGGGGAGAGGATATAGAGGTCAGCGCCCAGAGGGCGGCGGAGCTAGCCCTCGCAAAGCTCACAAGATCCGAGGTCAGGAGCCTTCGCCGGGTCATCAACGGGACCGGCGTGATCCTTCATACCAATCTCGGAAGGGCTCGTCTTTCCGAGTCCGCCACCGAGGTCATCTCGTCCGTCGCCATGGGTTATTCCACCCTGGAATACGACGTCGAAGAGGGCAAGAGGGGAAGCCGCCACGACCACATCAACAAGCTTATCTGCGCAATCACCGGGGCTGAGGACGCCATCGCGGTCAACAACAACGCCGCGGCGACTCTGCTGGTCCTTTCCGCAATCTGCTTCAGGACCGAGGTCCTGGTCTCAAGAGGCGAGCTGGTGGAGATCGGCGGAGCCTTCAGGATCCCCGACATCATGAGGATCAGCGGAGCGACCCTCAAGGAGATCGGTACGACCAACAAGACCCATCTCTACGACTACGAAAGACATATAAACGAGAACACCGGAGCGATCCTCAAGGTCCATACCAGCAACTACAGGATCACCGGCTTTACCGAGGACGTCAGCTGCAGGGATCTGGTGAAGCTGGCCCACGACAACGGCCTTCCCATGATCTACGACATCGGCAGCGGCCTCATGGTGGACCTCAAAGGGTACGGACTGGACGAGCCGGTGGTGCCTCAGGCGATCAAGGATGGGGCGGATCTGGTCCTGTTCAGCGGCGACAAGCTGCTGGGCGGCCCCCAGGCCGGCATCATCGCGGGCAGGAAGTGCTTCATCGACGCCATGAAGAAGCATCCCCTGGCCAGAGTCATGCGCCTTGACAAGATGACCCTGGCGGGCCTCGAAGAGACCTTCAGGCAGTACAGGGATCCCGCGCAGGCCATGAAGAACATCCCGGTCCTTCAGATGATCACCGCGCCGTCGGATGATATCAAGTACAAGGCCCAGCGCTTCGCCCTGAAGCTTGCCCAGGAGAACCCCCTCGTTGCGGATTTCTCCGTGGTAAAGGGGATCGGCAGGGTAGGCGGAGGCTCCGCTCCCATGCTCAACATCGACACCTGGGCGGTGGCCGTGAGCCCCAGAGAGATCACCGTCGACGAGATGGCGTCTAAGCTCAGGCACTGGAGCGTCCCCGTGATCTGCCACATCCAGGACGGACTGGTCCTTCTGGATATGCGGACTGTTACCGATGATGAACTTTCTACTCTTGCAAAAGCAGTATCGGATGTGTTAAGATAATCAGCGGCTGTTTTGCCGCGCATGGGAGTAGATGGGTGCTGGTGTGCCTTGCGGTCTTCAAAACCGTTGTGGGGGGTTAGGAGCTTCCCGGGTGAGTTCGATTCTCACATACTCTCGCCAATTTTTAAGGGGACGGATCTCGTCCCCTTGTTTTATTTTTGAAAAGCTTTTAAACTGTTGTGGGCGGGCCGCGGAGGTCCCGCTACCAAGACTGGCAATACGAAAACGGAGCATATATATGAGAAACGTTATCATCGGCACCGCGGGACACGTTGACCATGGAAAGACCTGCCTGATCCAGGCCCTCACCGGAAAGAACACCGACAGGCTCAAGGAGGAGCAGCAGAGGGGCATCACCATAGAGCTGGGCTTTGCCGACATGACCGCCCCGGACGGGACCGACATAGGCATCATCGACGTCCCGGGCCACGAAAAATTCATAAGGAACATGCTCGCAGGCATCGGTGGCATAGACATAGTCCTTTTGGTGGTGGCTGCGGACGAGGGCGTGATGCCCCAGACCGTGGAGCATCTGGATATAATGAGGCTCCTTGATATCAAGCGTGGCATCATCGTCATCACCAAGGCAGATCTGGCCGACGAAGACTGGCTTGAGCTGGTTGAGGACGACATCAGGACGGCCTGTGCCGGGAGCTTCCTTGAGAACGCTCCCGCGGTCCGCGTTTCTTCGTATACGGGCCAGGGCATCGAGGAGCTGCGCTCCATGATCTTCGATATGATAAAGACCCTTGAGGACAGGAACACCGATCCCGGGCTCCTCAGGATCCCCGTGGACAGGGTCTTCACCATCGCGGGCTTCGGCACGGTCATCACCGGGACCCTCACCCAGGGGCAGATCCGCCAGGGCCAGGAGGTCATGATCTATCCGTCCGGCATCACCGCCAGGGTCAGGAACCTGCAGGTCCACAACAACATGGTGGAGACAGCCTACGCCGGACAGAGGACCGCGGTCAATCTCACCGGCATCAAAAAGGAAGAGATCAACAGGGGAGACGTGGTCGCGGCGAAAAACAGCATCACCCCCGGAAAGCTGCTGGACGTCAGGCTGGACCTTCTCGCCGATTCCAACAGGACCATAAAGAGCGGGGACCGGGTCCATTTCTACTACGGAGCCAGCGAGACCCTCTGCAAGGTGAGCCTTCTGGGCGTCGAGCTGCTGGGGCCGGGAGAGACCTGCTACGCCCAGCTCTTCTTCGACGAGGACGTTTCCATCAAGAAGGGCGATCACTACGTCATCCGCTATTATTCGCCTGTGGAGACCATCGGCGGCGGCATCGTGCTGGACGCCAGCCCCAGGAAGCACAGAAAGAAGGACACGGGAGTCATCGAGGCTCTCAGGATCAGGGAGAGCGGCGACGAGACCGCGGTGCTGGAGCAGGCCCTGAAGGACAGCTGCAGGGATTATATCTCCACCGCCCAGCTGGCAAAGCAGGTGGGCATGTCCGAGCAGGACGCTTCCGAAAAGCTAGCCCGGATCGAGGCCGAGGGCAGGGCGGTGAAGCTGCCCAACGGGGTTTACCTGCATATAGATTATGTAAATAACGCGGAAAATACCGCGATAGAGATGATAAGCGAGTATCATCAGTCCAACGCTCTTCTTCCCGGCATGCCCAAGGAGGAGCTGAGGAACAAGCTGGCGTCGTCCCTTCGCATCACCGATGGAAGGAACCTTGAGTACATCATGGATCTTCTGATAAGGCGCGGAAAGCTGGAGGCTGGCCCCAATCTCATCAGGTCCGCCGGCTTCAAGGTGACCTACACTCCCGAGCAGCAAAAACTCATAGAAAGGCTCTCGGAGACCTACGAGAAGGCCGGCTTCGAGCCTCCCGAGACTGAGGAACTTCTGTCCGGCTATAAGGACATGAACACCGTGCGCCAGCTGCTCTATTCCATGGCGGAAGAGGGCATCCTGACCAGGATCTCCGCCGCGGGCTTCATATGGACGCCGTCCATCAACGAAGCCATCGACTATATAAAGAAGACCATCGCGGAGACCGGCTCCGTCACCCTGGCCCAGGTGAGGGACAGGATGTCCACCTCCAGGAAATATGCTCTTGCTGTCCTTGAATACTGCGACGCGGTGAAGCTCACCAGGCTCGTCGGAGACAGCAGAGTACTGTACTAGGACATTTGCTCCTGTTTATCGCATCAGCAGCGAGGGGTGGCGCAAGGAGGCACCGCGCACAATACAATGTGAGGCGGGTGACTCGAATGTGGGGCCCGCCGCCGAGCGCCCGCAGGCGGCCTAAATCTTGATATATTTCTGCCATTTATATGGGATTTGAATATGTCCGATAAAACGATTTCAGTTATCTAAAAAAATAATAAATAGCCAAAGATATTTTAATTGTTTTATCAACGGCCTCATGTTAATATGCTAACGAGGTTAAGAAGTCGGTTGATGACTGCGAGAGAGCAGAGTGATTCTCACCGAAGGAATAAGCCCTGCAGACGGCAACAGCAGGACGAATCTCTCAGGTACAAGGATCGCAGTCGGACGAGACTCTGGAAAGCGCTCCAATGCGCACCGAAGGGGCAATTCCCACCGAAAAAAGGGAAGAAACTCTCAGGTTACTAACAGAGCAGGAAGCGCCAGTTTTCTGCTCTTTTTGTATGAAAAGATGACGATAGTAACCAACAATCCGGACGTCAAAAGCAAATATGAGGACGATCACACCGTAGTATTCGTCGAAGGCGGATACAAGGATGTGCTCGTTAAGGTCAGAGACCTTGTCCACGAAGGGCATCAGCTGCTCACCCATCCCCTTATGGGGAGCCTGAAGCCCAACGAGACCCCTTACAGGAGCATCGCCGTCAGCGCTCAGAAGGGCCCTGTGGATACCGACAGCGTCATTTTGATCAGCGAGAGCATTGAAACATTTGACAAGTTTGCCAAGATCGTCCGGCCCGACAGGGGCACCAATACTCCTGAACGGCTGCTCGCAGATTTCCGTCTTATTGACCTTACGTTAATCAGCAGCGCAGTAGACTTCCATTAGCGCTTAAAAGAGAGGGGAGGAAATTCACTATGAAACTTGAATTGGGCTTGATCCACGTGACAGATGTCCAGTTCGGTCCCGAGTCCAAGATCGAAGGCTCCGTGGTCTACCTCAACGAAGAGGAGATCAAGAAGATCGTTCTTGAAGACGAGACCATCAAATCTGTCAAGCTGGATATCGCAAGGCCCGGCGAATCGGTGAGGATCACACCGGTCAAAGACGTAGTAGAACCTCGTGTAAAGGTCGAAGGCCGCGGCGGAGTATTCCCCGGCTGGACCCACAAGGTTGATACCGTCGGCGAAGGAAAGACCAACGTACTCAAGGGAATGGCCGTCGTTACCACCGGTAAGATCGTCGGCTTCCAGGAGGGCGTTATCGACATGGTCGGAGAGGGTGCCAAGTACACTCCGTTCTCCAAGACCGTAAACCTCGTACTGGATATCGAGCCGGTCGAAGGACTCAAGCAGCACGAGTATGAGAAGGCCGTCCGTCTGGCCAACCTGAAGGTCTCCACCGCCATCGGTGAGCTCGCCAGGAACATCACTCCGGACGAAGTAAAGGTCTATGAGCACGATACCATCATGGAAGGTATCAAGAAGTATCCCGATCTGCCCAGAGTAGGATACGTCCTCATGCTCCAGAGCCAGGGACTTCTCCACGATACCTATGTATACGGCGTCGACGCAAAGCAGACTCTTACCACTATGATCATGCCCACCGAGATCTTCGACGGCGCAATCGTTTCCGGTAACTGCGTATCCGCTTGCGACAAGAACCCGACTTACATCCATGAGAACAACCCCGTCGTTGAAGAGCTCTTTGCCCAGCACGGCAAGACACTCAACTTCGTAGGCGTCATCATCACCAACGAGAACGTTTACCTGGCAGACAAGATGAGGTCTTCCGACTGGTCCGCAAAGCTTTGCAAGTACCTCGGACTTGACGGCGTCATCATCTCTCAGGAAGGCTTCGGCAACCCCGATACCGACCTTATCATGAACTGCAAGAAGATCGAGGCTGAAGGCGTAAAGACCGTCCTCATCACCGACGAGTACGCCGGACAGGACGGAGCTTCCCAGTCTCTGGCAGACGCTGACGTCGCTGCTGACGCAGTGGTCACCGGCGGAAACGCCAACGTGGTCGTACACCTGCCCAAGCTGGACAAGGTCATCGGTCACATCGAATACGTTGACACTATCGCAGGCGGCTGGTCCGGTTCGCTTCAGCCCGACGGGTCCATCATTGCGGAGCTTCAGGTGATCACCTCCTCCACCAATGAGCAGGGCTTCGGAAAGCTCAGCGCAAGATAAGGGGGCAGCAGATATGTATAAGATTGTTCATTACATTAACCAGTTCTATGCGGGCATCGGCGGCGAAGATCACGCTGACGTACCCCCCGCAAAGATGGCTGAGATCCCTGCAGTATCCAAGGCATTCAACGCCGCCTTCAAGGGCGAGGCTGAGATCGTCGCCACCATCTACTGCGGAGACTCCTATTTCGCCGAGAATACCGACAAGGCTCTGAACGAGATCTGCGAAATGATCAAGGCCGAGAACCCCGACATGGTCATCGCAGGCCCCGCATTCAACGCAGGCCGTTACGGCTTCGCAGCTGGAAACGTAGCCGCAGCCGTCAAGGCTCAGCTGGGTATCCCCACCCTGACCGGTATGTACGAGGAGAACCCCGGTACCGATTATAAGTCCAAGACCATAATCGTCCCGACCAAGAACTCCGCAGCCGGCATGAGAGACGCCGTCGCCAAGATGGCTCCTCTGGCTCTGAAGCTCGCCAAGGGCGAAGAGCTCGGCCCCTACTATGTAGAAGGCTACATGTACACCGGCATCAGAAAGAACCTCTTCGAGGAAGAGCGCGGCGCCAAGAGAGCAGTCGACATGATGCTCAAGAAGCTGGCCGGCGAGCCCTTCATCACCGAGTTCCCGATGCCCAACTTCGACAGGGTAGCTCCCAATCCCCCTGTGGCCGACATCACCAAGGCAAAGATCGCACTCTGCACCTCCGGCGGTATCGTACCCAAGGGCAACCCCGATCACATCGAGTCCTCCTCTGCTTCCCATTACGGCAAGTATGACATCGAGGGCGTACAGTACCTGACCTCCGAGACCTATCAGACCGCTCACGGCGGCTATGACCCCGTCTATGCCAACGAGGACCCCAACAGAGTCCTGCCCGTTGACGTCATGAGAGACCTCGAGAGAGAAGGCAAGATCGGTTCTCTGCACAGATATTTCTACGCCACCGTAGGAAACGGCACCGCCGTTGCCAACGCCAAGAAGTTCGCTGCCGAGTACGCACAGGAACTCAAGGCTGACGGCGTTGACGCTGTTATCCTCACCTCCACCTGAGGAACCTGCACACGTTGCGGCGCAACGATGGTAAAAGAAATTGAACGCGCAGGTATCCCCGTCGTTCATATGTGCACGGTCACTCCGATCTCCCTCACCGTTGGTGCGAACAGGATCGTTCCCACCATCGCTATTCCTCACCCCCTGGGCAACCCCGCCCTCGATCACGATGAGGAAAAGAAGCTGAGAAGAAGACTGGTCGAGAAGGCCCTCAAGGCTCTTCAGACTCCGATCGACGATCAGACCATCTTCGAGTAATCGGACAGCACGGCCGAAGGGAAGGGGCGGCGCCTCTTTCCCGGGGCAGACTGAAAAAAGTTCAAACGGAGCGGAAGGTCTCAAAGGCCTTCCGCCCCTGTGAGGTTTGCGGATATTCACAAGCCGCCGGAGGCTGATCACTTCCGGATGCTTGTACATATCTCACAAATAAAAATATATTTTTAAGAGGTTTACAATGGCAAAACAGTATGACATCGTTATCATCGGTGCAGGTCCCGCAGGACTTGCTGCCGGACTCTACGGCGGCAGAGCCAAGATGAACACTCTGATCATCGAGAAGGAAAAGGACGGCGGACAGATCGTCATCACTTCCGAGATCGAGAACTATCCCGGCTCCATCGAAGAGGAGTCCGGCGTGACTCTCATCGAGCGTATGGCCAAGCAGGCCGATAAGTTCGGCTGCGACAAGGTCTACGACACTGTCGAAGAAGTCGACTTCAGCGGCGACCTCAAGGTCGTAAAGTGCAAAAAGGAGACCTACGAGGCAAAGGCCGTCATCATCGCTGCAGGCGCTTCCCCCAGGAAGATCGGCTGCCCTGGCGAAGCAGAATTCACCGGCAAGGGCGTTTCCTACTGCGCCACCTGCGATGCTGCATTCTTTGAAGACTTCGAAGTATACGTGGTCGGCGGCGGAGACGCTGCAGTAGAAGAGGCCATGTATCTTACCAAGTTCGCCCGCAAGGTACACCAGGTCGTAAGAAGAGACGTCCTCAGGGCCGCAGCTTCCATCCAGGAGAAGGCATTCGCCAATCCCAAGCTGGACTTCATGTGGAACTCCTCCATCGTTGAGATCACCGGCGACGGCCTTGTCAATCACATGGTCGTAAAGAACAACAAGACCGGCGAGCTCACCGAGATCAATGCCGACGAGGAAGACGGCATGTTCGGTATCTTCGTGTTCATCGGCTACGATCCCGCCACCAAGCTCTTCGAGGGCAAGGTAGACATGGAGAAGGGCTACATCAAGACCGATGATCAGATGCGCACCAACGTTCCCGGCGTCTATGCCGCCGGCGACTGCCGCGTCAAGGAACTCAGACAGGTCGTAACAGCTGCCGCTGACGGCGCTATCGCTGCATGGCAGGCTGCCAGATATATCGATGACCTGAACGCTCCCAAGGCAGAGCCTGTTCAGGAAGTTAAAAAGGAGAAGAAGGAAATGCTCGAAGTAGATAAGAACACATTTGAAGAAGAAGTACTCAAGGCTGACGGATACGTACTGGTAGATTACTTTGGCGACGGCTGCGTTCCCTGCGCTGCTCTCATGCCCCACGTACATGAGATCGCTGACAAGTACGGCGACCAGATGAAGTTCTGCTCCCTGAACACCACCAAGGCAAGAAGACTTGCCATCGGACAGAAGGTCCTGGGCCTGCCCACCATCACCATCTACAAGGATGGCGCAAAGGTAGAAGAGCTGGTCAAGGAAGACGCTACCGCTGAGGCCGTTCTCGCAATGGTCGAGAAGTACGTCACCAAAAAATAAAACCGGTTCCCCCCGGTCCATACGGGCCGGAGTGAATAAAATCTTAGCATAAGGAGGAATGCATATGGCAATTTTAGATGGCAAAAAAGCTATCATCATTGGCGATCGTGATGGCATTCCAGGTCCTGCTATAGCCGCTTGTGCAGAGTCTGCCGGCGCTGAAGTAGTCTTCAGCTCGACTGAGTGCTTTGTCTGAACGGCCGCAGGCGCTATGGACCTGGAGAATCAGAAGAGAGTTCTGGAATTCGCAGAGCAGTACGGTAAGGAGAACGTTGTCGTTCTTCTCGGCGCAGCCGAGGGAGAGGCAGCTGGACTCGCAGCCGAGACTGTAACCCTGGGAGATCCGACTTTCGCAGGTCCTTTAGCAGGAGTCTCGTTGGGACTCGCCGTATACCATGTCGTTGAGCCCGAGGTAAAAGCCGAGTTTGACGCGGACGTCTATGATGAACAGTGCGGAATGATGGAAATGGTTCTCGATGTGGATGATATCTGCAACGAAATGAAAGCTATCCGTGATCAGCTCTAAGTAAGCTTAGACAGTGCTAAGAGTTATGAGGGGAGCGGTGCAAATCGCTCCTCTCTTACCGTAATTATGTTAAGATCGACACCAACGCATTTCACATTGGTCAATAAATCTTACCGAAAGGAATTGTTATAATAATGAGCAACAGCGTAATCAGAGGCACCGGTTATATCCTCGTCCACGTCCCCGGCATGGTCATGGATCACGGCACTACTCAGACCACTGAAAAGATCGTAAACCCCGATTCCGATTACCTCAAGGAGATCGGATCTCACATGAGATCCTACGAGCAGGTAGTCAACTATGCTCCCAACCAGACCTACATCGGCAACATGTCCATCGAGGACCTGACCGCTCTTGGCCAGCCTTGGTATGAAGAGGGCAAGGCCGTTCAGGGCACCAGATACGGCAAGTTCGGCGAGATCATGCCCGAAGCCGAGTTCATCCTGCTCATGCAGGTATGCGACGCATTCGACCTGGTCCGTCTGGACAAGGACTTCGTAGCGGCTCACAAGGCAGAGCTGGCGGCAGACCCCGTCATCACCGAGCACATCATGTCCATGGTCAAGGACGGCGTCGATCAGGACGACATCATGCACTTCGTCAATGAAGAGCACGCAGAGTCCATTACCTACGAAGGCAAGCTGGTCGGTTATGTCAAGAGAGCTCACGACGTAGACGCCAACCTCTCCGCTCACGTTATGTTCGAGAACCTGGTAGCCAAGGCTTCCGGCGTCCTCGCTATCCTCCATATGCTCCGCGAATCCGGCATCGACGCTTCCGAAGTCGAGTACGTAATCGACTGCTGCGAAGAGGCCTGCGGCGACATGAACCAGCGCGGCGGCGGCAACTTCGCCAAGGCCGAGGCTGAGATCGCAGGACTGGTCAACGCTACCGGTTCCGACGCCAGAGGCTTCTGCGCAGGTCCTGCCCACGCTATGGTAGAGGCTGCTGCACTGGTCAAGTCCGGCGCATACAAGAACGTAGTCGTCGTAGGCGGCGGCTGCACCGCAAAGCTGGGAATGAACGGCAAGGATCACGTCAAGAAGGGTCTGCCCGTTCTGGAAGACTGCCTCGGCGGATTCGCCATCCTCGTCTCCGAGAATGACGGAGTCAACCCCGAGATCAATCTGGAAGTCCTCGGACGCCACACCGTCGGAACTTCTTCCTCTCCCCAGGCTGTCATCCAGGCTCTGGTCTATGATCCTGTACAGGCTGCCGGCATGAAGATCACCGACATCGACAAGTTCAGCCCCGAGCTCCAGAACCCTGACATCCTCAAGCCCGCAGGGGCCGGCGATGTCACCGAAGCAAACAACAAGATGATCGCTGCCCTCGGCGTCAAGCTGGGCATGATCCCCAAGCCCGAGATGATCAACTTCATGAAGCAGCACGGCCTCACCGGCTATGCTCCCACCCAGGGCCACATCCCCAGCGGCGTTCCTTATCTCGGATTCGCCCGTGAGAGCATCCTCGCCGGCAAGACCAAGAACGCCATGATCATCGGCAAGGGCTCCCTGTTCCTCGGCCGTATGACCAACCTGTTCGACGGCGTTTCCTTCCTCGTTCAGAAGAACACCGGCAAGGAAGAGGCCGCTGTAGGCGGAGCCGCCAAGGTCTGGACCATCGGTATCGCCGCAGAAGGCACCGAGCTGGGCGAAGAGAACCTGAAGCAGGCTGTCGCTCTCGCAGCAAAGAAGGGCGTCAAGGCTGTCATCATGGAAGGCGGACACGCTGAGATGGAAGCAAAGCTTGCCTCCGGCGAGATCGACGGCGCTGTTGCCGCTCACTATCCGTTCCCCATCGGCGTCTCCACCGTCGGCAGGGTAGTCACCCCCGCATACGGTAAAGAGATGTTCATCGCCAACACCACCGGCACCTCCGACACCGACAGAGTCGCCGCCATGGTAAAGAATACCGTAGCCGGCATCATCGCTGCCAAGGCCTGCGGCATCGAGCATCCCACCGTGGGCATCGCCAACGTTGACGGTGCACGTCAGACCGAGATCGCTCTGAAGAAGCTGTCCGAGGGCGGATACAAGATCAACTTCACCGAGAGCTCCAGAGCAGACGGCGGCGCTGTCATGAGAGGCAACGACCTGCTCAAGGGCACTCCCGACGTCATGGTCATGGATTCCCTCACCGGTAATCTGATGATGAAGATGTTCGGCGCATACACCACCGGCGGAAGCTACGAAGCCAACGGCTTTGGATACGGCCCCGGCCTGGGCGAGGGCTTCAACTCTCTGGTGCTCATCGTCTCCAGAGCCTCCGGCGCCCCCGTCATCGCCAACGCCTGCGCCTACGCCGCCGAGCTCTTAAACAGCGGCTGGAGCAAGCTGGCCGCCAAGGAATACGCCGCCGCCAACAAGGCGGGCCTCGCTGAGATCGTTGAAGGCATCAAGGCTTCCAACGTCAAGGCCGCTCCCGCCGCCGGCGCCGCCAAGGTCACCGCTCCCGCCAAGGAGCCCGTACCTGCCGCTATCCTGGGCGTAGAAGTCACCGACATCGAGGACGCTGTCACCGCACTGTGGGCAGAGGGCATCTATGCCGAGTCCGGCATGGGCTGCACCGGTCCCGTGGTCATGATCAGCAATGCCAACGAAGAGAAGGCAAAGGAGATCCTCAAGGCCAAGGGCTTCATCGGCTAATCAAGGTCAGAGATCATAAATAACAAATACAGCAGCGGGCCCGCGATCGCGGACCCGCTGTTTTTATATTTTTGAGCTCTTTTCGAGCTTATATGACGTTTTACTTTTCTCTTATCTGTCTATCTTTCGTGTACGGTGAATTCGGTATTCCCCATGACAGTGCAGCGTACTTTTCTGTCCTTCTCAAGTCTTACCATCAGGCCTTCCTTCATCTTCGGAAGATCATTGAGATTTGAGATCGTCGATGCTGCTCCTCTGATCTTAGTTTCGAGCCAGACCTGATAGGAAGCTGCTTCCTTTCCCGTGTAGGACTCATCGACCTTCACCAGGTACCATTCGGAACCATCCTCAGCAGTATACTGATAGCTCACGCTGAAGGGGACTTCGCTGACTCTTCCCGTAAACTTCGGCAGGGCATCCTGCACCGCGGGATTTGTGATGTCGAGCTTGGCGTCGTAGCTCAGGCCCATTTCCTTCCTCGCCATGGCTATCATATACGGGCTCAGATATTCTCCGGTGGTCCCTGAGGGGCCGGAGCTGTTCATCGCGGCGCCGTCGGCCATGACCTCTGAGAGCCCGAAAGAACCCTCAGGTTCGCACATGTATTCCTTGCCGTCGATTACTGCCCATGCCAGGATGTGGCCGGTATATTCGCCCTCTGTAAAGCCGTTGTTTATGGTATAGCTGCGTATCCCTTCATAATTCCAGGCCATGGCGGCTGCCGCCGCGCGTCCTACGCAGTTTGCAGCGTTGAGCTTCAGGCAGCCGTATGCAGTCTGCTGTACGGCGTTCTTCGTGACGCTGATGGAATCGGTAGGGGACGCCCCCTTGCACCATTCGACGAGCCAGTCGGCATAGGCCTTGGCGATCTCGAGATCAGTGGAGCTCTCATTCAGTTTGCCGCTGCCGTAAAACTCGTTGTGCTTTGCTTCGATGATCTTGTATGAATCGATCAGGTATTGTCTTATGAGCTGAGGCGTCATCACCGGGTCGGCAAGATAAGAATACACATAGTATTTGCCGTTATCGTAGTAGAATTCGGCCCAGTAGTTTTCAAACACTCCGAAAAGGGTCCCGTACTGCTGCCCTCCGTAGATCTCGGACTCCCCGAAAACCGACCTCTCGCAGTTGCCCCAGCTTTTGGTGATGGCGGTGGTGGCAGGGGAATATACATAGCTCCAGTTTCCGGTGAGCATGCAGTATTTCGTATTGTTGATATGATCCGCCTCGGTCTTGGGATCGACTATGTAATACAGATCCTCGCTGCAGCCGCAGGCGCGGGCAAGGTCCTTGTAGCTGACGCCTTCCGCGGCTTCGTCCGGCAGGTAGATCTTTGTCCCGTCGGCTGACATTTTTACGCGCTCGACGGGAGCGATCTCCGTCGTGACGACGGCTTTGTTTTTATAGAGGATGTCGATAAGTCTGTCATCGGATCCCTTTGTCTTTGTCTTAAGAGCATAATAGGATATCTCGACGACGTCGCCGCGAAGGAATTCCGGATCGTTGTCGCCGTAGGTGATGCCCAGCTGGTTGGACAGGATCTTTGCCGCGTTCCAGGTAAAATCGCGCTCAGGATCATTCTCATCGTCGCTGTAACCTAAGGCTCTTAGCACAAAGGTGATGTACTGGGTCTCGCTGGCCTTGCTCTGGCTCCCGAAGGTCGCAGGGCCCGTGCCGTTGGTCAGACCGTTGTTATAAGCATAGCCCACATAGGGCTTTGCCCACTCAGGCACGTCGGTAAAAGGTGTCTCCCAGGTCCGGGACAAAGCCTCTTCCTCTTTGCCTAAAAGCCTTATGAGCATGGTGATCGCTTCTGCGCGGGTAGGAGCCCTGTCAAGGCTGTAGATGGGCGTTCCGTCGGCGTTTTTGCCGCTGCCGTCGAAGAGCCCGAGCTCATGCAGCGCGTCGGCGCACTGGGTCTGCTGCGGGCTTGCGGCAAAGCAAAAGCCTGCCAGGACAGATGCCGCAAGAAGCAGTAAAAGTGTCAAAACAGATCTTCGTTTCATAAAAAATCCTCCACTAAAGATCGTATTTGAAGTGATAGTTGATTAAATAGTATATTTGCGGACAAATATCGTCAAGCGTAAAATGCCGATGGCGAAGGACCTTGATCGGGAAGGGCAGGCTTGATCAAAGATTTATTGACATTTTCTTCAGGCGTGCTATCATATTTGAGTCAACTAAACACAGAGGTGCCGAAAGGCTGAGATCATACTCTTTGAACCTGATGCGGATAATGCCGTCGAAGGGAGTTATAACCGAAACCGCTGCGCCTCATTCGTTTGGGGCGCATACTATATGCCCCGGAAAGGATATCCAATGAAATCCAATGCCAAGACCAGGATGCTCACCGAAGGCGGGATCCTCGTCGCCCTCGCCATCGCTCTCTCATTCGTTAAGATCCCCATCGGAGTCAGCTTCGGCGGCTTCGGAGGCTCCATCGACCTGGTCATGGTGCCCCTGGTGATCTTCGCCTTAAGATGGGGCTGCGGCTGGGGCTGCATCGCAGGCCTTATCTTCGGAACTTTAAAGTTCTTCCTCGGCGGAAGCGCCATAGACATCGTCTCCATCATCTTCGATTACTCGGTCGCCTACGGAGCAGTGGGCCTCGCCGGGCTTTACGCGAAGAAGGGCGTCTCCAAGGCTCCTCTCGCCGCCCTCATCGGCTGCGTCGGCCGCTTCATCATCCATTACATCAGCGGCTTTACCGTCTATGCCAGATGGATGCCCGAGGAATTCATGAACATGCCCATGACCAGCCCCTTCGTATATTCTCTGCTTTACAACGGCACCTATATGCTGCCCAACACCATACTCTGCGTTGCCGTCATCGCCGTTCTCACCAAGGCCGCGCCGTCCCTCTTCAAAAAGTAGAGGAGCGGTCGCCCGGCAGGGCAGAGCAGTCACAAAGCCTTAGATCCAAGGGCCGCGGAAGCTCATTCCGCGGCTTTTTTTTCATTTTTGGTTTTCCCCGCCGATCTCTTTTATGTCCGACCATATTGACGGCTCCCGCCACGCGGCTGTAAAATTGTGATATAATTATTGACAATATACAAACCCATCATCACCGCGCTGTCCGCCCGTAATATGCGCGCTCAGGCAGCGCCCGAAAGGAAACAGTATCCTTGAAGCAAGATAAGAAAAACTGGCTGCTCATAATAGCCACCGCAGTATGCCTGCTCATATACGCGGTCTGGAGACTGGGATTCACTCTCCCCGCGGATACCGTCCCCAGGGTCTGCTGGATCATACTCACGGTCGTCGAGTTCGTCGGCCTTTTCGAGCTGGCGGTATTCATCTACGAATATACCAAGAAGAGGTCGGTGAGGCTTCCGGAGGCATCCAAAGCGGCTTTTCCCGATGTCGACGTCTTCGTCTTCACCATCAACGAGCCCGAGGATCTGCTCCAGAAGACTCTCTTTGCCTGCAAAAAGATGCGCTACCCCGATCCTCGGAAGATACATGTATATCTATGCGACGACGGGGGCAGGGAGTCTATGCGCCTGCTCAGCGAGAAGATGGGAGTGAACTATCTCGCAAGGGAAGATCATGCCGACGCCAAGGCAGGCAATTTCAACTACGCCCTCATCAAGAGCAGGTCTCCTCTGATCGCCATCTTCGACTCCGATATGATGCCCAAGGCGGACTTTTTGATGAAGACTGTCCCTTATTTCTTGAGCGATAAAAAGGTCGGCTTCGTGCAGACCCCCCAGCATTTCTACAGAAAAGACATCTTCCAGCGGGCTCTGCCCAGGGAAGAGGTCCCTCACAACGAGCAGGACTACTTCTATCAGATCATACAGGAGACGAAGAACTCCTCCAACAGCGTCATTCTCGCGGGCTCCAACACCCTTTTAAGGCGTTCCGCGGTGGAGGCGATAGGGGGCTTCGTGACCGGCACGGTGACGGAGGATTTCTCCACCGGCATCGAGCTGGAGAAGAACGGTTACACCGGCGTCTCGATCGACGAGGTCCTCGCCGACGGCCTGCCCCCGATGGATTTCGGTTCCTTCGTGAGGCAGAGGCGCAGATGGGCGCGGGGCTGCATACAGTCGGGCAGGAAGACGAAGTATCTCAAGAGCAAGTCCCTCTCGCTGCGCCAGAAGATCAACTATTTCTCTTCTATAGTCTATTGGTACAGTTCCCTCAAGCGCCTGATATACATGGTGGCGCCGATGCTCTTCTGCCTAGCCGGCATAGGCGTCATGCGCTGCGAGCCCTGGGAGATCGCGCTCTTCTGGTTCCCGTTCTACGCCTGCGTCCACCTGTGCATCTACAATTTCTCCGACATGATCAGGAGCCTGCGCTGGACCAACATCTACGAGACCGTGCTGATGCCTTTCCTGCTGCCCGCGGTCTTCAAGGAGCTCTTCGGCTTCCACCAGACCATATTCGACGTGACCTCGAAGAAGCAGGAGGCAGGAAGCAGAAGGCAGACGGCCCGCTTCCTCGCTCCATTCGTATTCCTGCTGCTGCTCAATATACTCTCGTTGGCCCTCATAATCCTGCGCTCCTTTGCGGAGGAGGGCTTTCATTACGTGCTGCTCGTCGTCTATCTGCTCGTCAACTGCTATTATCTGATCACGGCCTGCAGGGTGGTCACGGGAAGCGCGAAATATACCGAGGACCCCATGTTTGGCATCCAGGAGGCCATGCAGTACAGGGACGATCTCGAGGAGGACTTCGTCAATATAAGGTCGACGGCCCTGAACGAGGACAGGATCAGCACCGGCACATACGACGACAAATGGACGGCAGGCGTCATGAGGATACCGGCGGCGGGCGATCGGCCGCAGATCGATATCCCCGTGAGATACGAAAAAAACGGCGTCTGGGAGATAGATAAAGACGCGGCAGCATTTGACAATTATAACGAGTACGTGTATCATATTTTTAACAGGTGAAAAAGGACTACCTGTATTTTGTGTATCGTCGGTCTTGATACCGCAATATCTGCGGCAAGTACCGGCATCATGAACGAAAGAGGCAATCAAGATGAGACCCGCAACGAGAAAACGAACAAGTATCTTACTCACATGTATTTTGACTGCGGCGCTGATCTTCGGAGCGTTCACAGTGATCGCGAACGCGGCGGATATCATTAATCCGTCCGGCGATCCGCTGGGATACCGGCTGAAGAGCGACAACACGCTGGCGGTCCTCGGCTTCCACACTCCCCCTGTCGACACAGATCTGGTCATTCCGGGGGTGGTCGAGTATGAAGGCGAGACCTACGTCGTAAACGAGATCGCGAAGAAGGCGTTCAGAGGAGAAGAGGCTCTTGAGAGCGTGACTATTCCTGCTTCCGTGACGGCGATACTCGATCAGGCCTTCGAGAACTGCGAGAATCTGAGCGTTGTCACCTTCGAAGAAGGTTCGAAGCTCACTAAGATCGGCAGCGGCGCTTTCGCGGCGAAGGATGTCGCGGGCGTTCCGGCGGCGATCGAAGAACTGAGGCTCCCCGCCAGCCTTACAGAACTGGGGGAGGGCGCCTTCCACTGCAAGCCGGTCAAGACCTTCATCCTCGAGGATGACAGTGAACTGGCCGTGATCCCCAGAGGCTTCCTCGCTGCCGACGGCCTTGACGGAAGACCGGGCGAAGGTACCGAGAGCGACAGCATCTTCAAACGCGTCATCGGAGAGGTCAAAAGATTCATACAGGAATTTTTCGAACCGACCGTCAGTACCCCCGAGGATATCGCCAAAGCCTGCGACAGCCTTGAGAGCATATATATAGGAGACGGCAATTCCCTTGAGCTCATCGACATGGGCGCCTTCAAGAACCAGACCCATCTGACCGAGATCTACATCGGCGAAGGCCGCGAAGACCTTGTCATCGGTTTCGGTACCTTCGTCGCCGCGGGCAATAACGGCTTTGCCGCCTCGGAAGGCGAAGAAGAGCTTGGCGGCATCGACACTCTGATACTGCCGTCCAACCTGGCTGAGCTCTAGTACTGCGCTTTCGATTCCGCCAGGATAGAGAACCTCGTATTCAGCGACGGCAGCGGCATCGTATCCATACCGGACGGTTTCATGGAGGTCGCCGGGTCGGATAAAAACGCCTGTCCCGGATTTGACGGCAGCGGATTCGTTTATGATCCGGTACAGGTCGGCGCCAATAACCTTAAGACCATCAGCTTCGGTGAAAACAATAAGATCGAGTATATAGGCCCCGGAGCTTTCAGGAACCAGAGCCATCTGACCTATATCGATTTCGGCACGGCCTCGGACGGCGTCACCATTCAGATCGGCAACGGCGCCTTCATCGGCGCGGGCAACAACGGTTATCTGGCCGAGAACGGGGTCGATAAAGAGCTCGGTGAAGGCATCGAGACCCTGACTCTCCCCGCCAATCTTACGCAGATCAATTACGGCGCTTTCGAACTGGCAAGAGTTAAGAATCTCGTGTTCAGCGACGGCTGCCTGGTGACCGATCTGCCCGGCAGTTTCATGGATCCCTACGGATCGGGCGAATCCCACGAGCATCCGAGCCTCGACAGCGCTTCCCTCGGCGCCAACGCCCTTCAGACCGTAAGCTTCGGAGAGAACAACAGCCTTGAGAAAATAGGACCCAGTTCGTTCAGGAACCAGTCCCATCTGACCGCGGTCGATTTCGGTTCTCCCAAGTCTGACGAAGTACTCCTCACCATCGATGGGGGCGCCTTTGTCGGAGCGGGCAACAACCTTTACCTGGTTGAAAACGGGATCGATGACGAGCTTTGCGAAGGCATCGAGACCTTGACCTTCCCCGCCAACCTTGAGGCGCTGTGGTCTGAATTCATGAACGCGAGGATAAAGAACCTCGTCTTCAGCGACGGATGCCTGCTCAGCTATATCCCCAGCAATTTCCTCGGGAGCAGCGGAACGGGCGCCTGCCACGGTCATCCGAGCCTTGACAGCGGCCCTCTCGGCGGCAACATCCTTGAGACCGTCAGCCTCGGACAGAACAATCATCTGACGAGCATAGGGAACGGCGCGTTCAGGAACCAGAGCCATCTGACTTCGATAGATTTCGGTACGCCGGCGTCTGACGATACTCTCCTCACCATCGCCAGCGGCGCGTTCGTCGGTGTCGGCAATAACGGATATCTGGTAGAGCAGGGGGTCGAGGACGAGCTCAGCGATGGCATCGAGACCCTGATATTCCCCTCTAATCTGAGTAGTCTTGGTTCGGCTTTTGAATATGCCCGCATCAAGAACATCGTGTTCAGCGACGGCTGCGGTATCACTGAGATCCCCAGCCATTTCATGGGTATCCTCGGATCTGGTTGCAACGGCCAGCCGGGAAAGCAGGCCGATTACACCTATGATCCGAATGTTGGCAAGTCTTATGTCACCAATGAGCGCTTTGTAGAGGAATTGCCCTCGATCGCGGCCAATGCTCTTGAGACCGTCACTTTCGGAAATAACAACAACATAAGTGATATTTACTACGGTGCGTTCCAGAACCAGAGCCACATGACGAGTATCGACTTCGGAACGTCGGAGGCCGAGCTTACCATCTGGTCCGGCGCTTTCGCCGGCGTGGGCAATAACGCTTATCTGGTAGAGAACGGCGTCGACGAGAGCCTGGGCGAGGGCATCGAGCTGGAGCTTCCCGCCAATCTGGTCGATCTGAAGAACGGCGCCTTCACCTTCTCCGGCCTTAAGAGTCTGAGCTTCGCTGAAGGCATAGGAGTCGAGACTTATAACCACGGCGTTTTCCAGGACGTCAACGTGATGGAGGAGTTGGTCCTCGGCAGCGATTATCCCTCCGACACCCTCGAGGGCGGCACTTCAGCAGGTGCCCGGAGCTGACCGTGGCCGATCTTTCGGAAAGCGGCGTCACCACCATCGAGGACGCTCTCAAGGAGGATCCCAAGCTCGAGAAGGTCATCTTCCCGAAGGATCTCACTACCATCACCTGGCGCGAGGCTCCCGAAGACCGCTGGGATGAGCATGACCCCGAATATACCAGAGATAAGATCTGCCCCTTCTACGGCTGTGAAAACGTCGAGGTGCTCAGGTTCCTCCAGACAGACCCCGGCGAGTTCAGCTTCGATGAAGGAGTCTTACAGTTCCTGAACGAGGCCGGCGTCGTCTACGTTCCCGAAGAGACTACGGATGAAGCTATCGATGATTACATCGCTCTGCTCACCGACTGCGGCCTCACCTTCGCCGAAGACAGGTGGGTGATCGAAAGATACATCCCGCTCGAGAGCATCGAGCTCGATATCGAAGAGGCAGAGCTCAACACCGGGGATACACTTGAGATCTCCGCCGCTCTCGTTCCCGACGATGCCACCGAGCGCGGCGTCGTTTGGTCCAGCAGCGACGAGACAGTAGCGACTGTCGACGAGAACGGAGTCGTTACCGCCGTAGCCCCGGGCACCGCCCAGATCACCGCGCAGTCGGCTGCAGATGAGGAGATCAAGGCAGTCTGCGCGGTCACCGTAAAAGCCAAGACCATCGCCGTCACAGGCGTGAGCGTGGATCCTGCCGCAGTTTCACTCAAGGTGGGTAAGACAAAAGAGCTCACCGCTGTGCTTGAGCCTGAAAACGCGACCAATAAGAACGTCACCTGGTCCAGCAGCGACGAGGACGTCGCGACCGTAGACGAGAACGGCAAGGTCACCGCGGTTGCCGCGGGCACTGCCGAGATCACCGTAAAGACCGAAGACGGAGAATTCACCGCGGTCTGTACCGTTAAGGTCACCAAGAAGAGCAGCGGCGGCGGATCCTCCTCCGGCTCCGACGATAAGCCCGTCTCC
>JAFRQL010000070.1 GCA_017428655.1 Bacillota bacterium
CTCAGGAACCTGAGGAGCGCCATCGGCGTGGTGACCCAGGACAGCTACCTGTTCAACGGCACCATCATCGACAACCTCAGGTGCGCCAAGGACGACGCCACCATGGAGGAGATCATCCAGGCCTGCAAGACGGCCAGCATCTACGATTTCATCAAGTCCCAGCCCGACGGCTTCGACACCATGGTCGGGAACCGGGGCCTCAAGCTCTCCGGCGGCGAGAAGCAGAGGATATCCATCGCCAGGGTCATCCTGAAGGATCCGAAGATACTGATCCTGGACGAGGCAACCTCGGCTCTGGACTCCATCTCGGAGAACGCTATCCAGGACGCCCTGGAGACCATCATGAAGGGCCGCACCAGCATCGTCATCGCCCACAGGCTTTCGACCATCCTTAAAGCCGACGAGATCATGGTGGTGAAGGACGGTGTCATCAAGGAGAAGGGCACCCACGACGAGCTCCTCGAAAAGGGAGGAGCCTACAGGGAGCTCTACGAGACCCAGTTCAGAAAGGTCCTGGAGTACGAGGCGGAGCACGGAAAGCAGTGATCCGGCGCCGGTATTAAAACCACCGCCCTTTTCGGCGGCAGCACTGAAAATGACAGGAGGAAACAAATGAAGGTCTGCGAAAGACAGCTCGACATAATACAGAAGATCTCGGACGCTCCCGGAGCCTCGGGCTTTGAAGACGAAGTCCTCAAGGTGGCAAGGGAAGCCGCGTCCTGGATGCCCCGCATCGAAGAGGACGCCATGAGGAACCTCTTCCTTTACAGAAAGGAGCACGACGGAAGCAAGCCCGTCATCATGCTCGACGCCCACAGCGACGAGGTAGGCTTCGTGGTCCACTCCATCAAGCCCAGCGGCTGCCTCAGGTTCGTACCCGACGGCGGCTGGAGCACCAGCGGACTGCCCTCCTCCAAGGTGCTGGTAAGGAACGCCCTGGGAGAATACATCCCCGGCATCATCGCCCTTAAGCCCGTCCACTTCATGAGCGCCGCCGAGCGCAGCGCTTCCAGCGGCATCGACATCGCCAACCTGGTGATCGACATCGGAGCGACCTCAAGGGAGGAAGCCATCGAGAAGTTCCACATCCGCATCGGAGAGCCTGTGGTCCCCTCCGCCAAGTTCGAATACGACGAAAAGAACGACCTGATTTTCGGCAAGGCCTTCGACTGCCGCATCGGCTGCGCCGCCCTCATCGAGACCCTCAAAAGGCTGGACGGCCTTGATCTTCCCTTCGATGTGGTCGGAGTCCTCTCCTCTCAGGAGGAGGTAGGCGAAAGAGGCTGCAAGGTCGCGGTCAACAGGGTAAAGCCCGACATCGCCATCGCCTTCGAGGGCTGCCCCGCAGACGACACCTTCACCGAGCCCTATGCCGTCCAGACCGCCCTTAAGAAGGGCCCCATGATCAGGCATCTGGACCGCTCCATCATCTGCTCCCCCAGATTCCAGCGTTTCACCCTGGATCTTGCCGCTGAAAAGGGCCTGGCCATCCAGGAATCGGTAAGAGAAGGCGGCGGCAACAACGGAGCGATCATCCAGACCGCCCTCGACGGCACTCCGGTCATCGTCGCCGGCGTTCCCGTAAGATACATCCACACCATGAACTGCATCACCTCCTACTTCGATTACGAGGCCACCGTCCAGCTGGCTGTGGAGGTCATCAAGGCCCTGACTCCCGAGATCGTGAAGGGATTCTAAACTTAAGATCATCCGTGAAGATCCTGCGGCAGAAACGCCGCGGGATCTTTTATTGCCCTTTTTCGTTGACTATCTTCTCCGCCCGTTTTATTATTAGATGTTATATTTTGTTCAAAACGAGGAGATAACATGCCTTCCAATAACGATAAGCGCTTCGCGGTCCTCATCGACGCGGAGAACATTTCCGACAAGTACATCAAGTACATCTTCGATGAGATAGCAGGCGAAGGAGAAGCCACCTACAAGAGGATCTACGGCGACTGGACCAAGCCCAGCCTCGCCCCCTGGAAGAAGGTCCTGCTGGAGTATTCGGTCATGCCGGTCCAGCAGTACAGTTACACCCAGGGCAAGAATTCCTCCGACTCCGCCATGATAATCGACGCCATGGACATCCTCTATTCCGGCCATGTGGAGGGCTTCTGCCTCTGCACCTCGGACAGCGATTTTACAAGGCTGGCCGTCCGCCTCAGAGAGTCCGGCATGATCGTCGTCGGCATGGGAGAGAAGAAGACTCCCAAGGCCTTCACCTCAGCCTGCAACAAGTTCAAGTATCTCGACCTGATCTCCGCCGCTGCCAAGGCCCAGTCCAGGGCCGAGAAGAAGCAGTTGGAAAAGCAGGAGAAGGCCGAGACCTCAAAGAAGGACGCTCAGCCCGCTGCCCAGCAGCCCAAGGAGCAGAAGTCCTCAAGGAACTCCAAGAAGGACGAAAAGCCCGTCAAGGGTCCCGAGCTTAAAAAAGGCGAAAAGGCTCCCGTCAGCCTGCTTCCCGAGCCCGCGGAGCTTCAGGAGCACGCCGCCGACGCTGCCGCCAAGTCCCTCGAGAAGGATCCCAAGACCGGCAAATACAAGGCCGAAGATCTGGGCGTCGTACCTGTCGAGGACGAATTCGACCACGAGCAGTCCGGCGAGGTCACCAGCCTGGAAGAGATCAGGAGCGCCATCATCGCCATCCTCAACGAGGAGAGCGACGACGAGGACGGCTGGGTCTCCACCAGCGATCTGGGCAACAGACTGGTCAAGAGATACTCGGATTTCGACGTGAGGAACTACGGTTTTACCAAGTTCACCCCCTTCCTCAAGTCCCTCAAGGGCTTCGAGATGATGTCGGTGAGAAACGAGAATTCCAGCGTAAAGCACGTATTCCTCAGGGAATACCAGCCCGACAGGGACAAGACCGATGACTAAGGCTGAAAGGCTCGAGGCCCAGAAGGCCCGCCTTGAGGAGATGCTCAGATATGAGAGAGAGCTTTGGGCGTCCGGCTGCCGGTATATCGCGGGAGTCGACGAGGTTGGAAGAGGCCCTCTGGCGGGACCTGTCGTGACGGCCGCCGTCATCCTTCCCGAGGATTTCGACCTTCTCGGGGTTGACGATTCCAAAAAACTCACCCCGAAAAAAAGAGACGAGCTCTTCGAGAAGATCAAGGAAGCTGCGGTCTGCTGGGCCGTCGGAAGAAGAGAGCCCGGCAGGATAGACGAGATCAACATCCTCAACGCCACCAAGGAGGCCATGCTGGACGCCGTGAACGGGCTTTCGGTCCGCCCGGACCACGTGCTCATCGATGCGGTGAAGCTCCCTTCTCTTGAGATCCCCCAGACTTCACTGATCCACGGCGACGCTCTCAGCGTATCCATCGCGGCTGCGTCGATCCTGGCCAAGGTGACCAGAGACCGGGAGATGGAAGAGATGGCCAGAGTCTGGCCCGGCTATTCCTTTGAAAAGAACAAGGGCTACGGGACCAAAGCCCACTACGAGGGCCTGAAGGCTCTCGGCCCCTGCCCCATCCACAGAAAGACATTTTTGTAGCGCCTAAGGCGAAGGAAAGACAAATGGCAAACCTTAATAAAGGGGGCTGGTTCACCAGCGCCATGGAGAAAAGCCCCAAATATCAGGACTATTACGACTACGTCAAGCCGACCCTTAACGGCGGATACGCCTACATGGGCCCGGTCTACACCTTCGGAAAAGACAACGATATCAGCTATGCCCGCTTCATCACGGTGATGCTCATATGCGCTGCCCTGATCCTCTTCGCAGGGATCGGCAGCGGCCTTCTCTACGTGGCTGCCATGAACACTCCCTGGCAGGTCGCGCCCTACGGCCTTGAGGTCCTCTTCGACTGCATGACCGTCTGGGCGGTGGTAAGGCTCGCCTTCACCAAGCAGCCCATGAAGATCTTCAACATGAGGCCCACCGCCGAAGCGATCCCCAAAAGGTCCAGGCTGGCCATGCTGGCTGCCGCGGTAGGTCTCACCTCCATCGCGGTCTACGTCTTTCTCTACGGCTGGGACGGCAGGGCTGTCAACACCATGATCTACATGGCTGCAAGGCTGGTGGTCGCCCTCTCCGCGGGACTGATCTACAAGCTGGCCACCGTCAACGTTTGGGACGAATCCAGGATCAATGAAGGCGTCCCCGAGGATGACGAGGAAGAGAGCAGGGATCAGAAGGATCAGGAAGAAAAAGGACAGGCTTAACGCTATGAGAAAGCAGCAGCTCCGCCGGGACCGGCGGAGCTGTTTTTGTTTATCTCGATTCTATTCGATGTCTCTCTGGGTGAGTCCCGCGGTGCGGGTCATGTCCGGATATTCGCCCCTCCTGCAGAGGTCCATCACATAGCGGCATTCCTCGGAGCTTTCGATGGTGAACCAGAGGAGCCTGAAGCAGTTCTCCGGAAGGCTCTTGTCCGCGGTGTACTGGGGAAGGCAGTTGAGGATCTCGCTGTACTCCCTTTCGCGGCAGACCAGGGGGAAGTATTCCCCCTTTCGGTCCTTCAGCTCGTTATATCCTCTGCAGCTGCCGCAGCCCTTCTCTCCCCTGGCGGGGCATGCCCTAAACTTCATAAGAGGCAGTCTTCCGTAGACCACGGCGCCCACGGGGATGGAGGGCCTGATGTCTCTTAACCGGGAGTAGGTGAGCTCCATGGAAAGACAGGCGTCCTCAAGGCCCAGGGCCTTGTATTCGTCCAAAGAGACCGAGTTGAGGATGTTGAGGCAGAAGCCTCCGTGGACCTTGAGGCCCAGCTCTCTTCCGATCTCGATAGCGCCGATGTTGTCCGCAGTGACGCGGCTGAGGCCTTTTTCCTTAAGGGCGGCCAGGCGCTCCTTCATCTCCCTGCCCCTGCCCGGCCACAAGCACGCCGGGATCTCTGCAAAGAGAGCATCCCCGTACTTTTCGATGAGGCGGGGCTCCTTTTCTATGGCGCTGACAGGAAGTATGACGCCCATGCCCTCTGTAAGGCTCATAAAGCCGTCAGGAGAGCTTTTATCCCTGAGAGGGGACGCATTCTCAAGCCTGCATCTGAAGGGATGTACGGGCTTCTCAGAGGCTTTGGGAAGGTCCCTGAGCATGTCGCCGCAGGGGTTTCCTCCCTCTCCGTAGTCTGGGATCTGCGACCGCATTTTATCCAGCTCTTCTATAGCGCCCCTTCTCAGCTCGTTGAGGGCCGAGGCCGGCATCATCAGGCCTTCTTCCGCGCTGAAGGAAAGGCTCCCCAGGACATACTGGGTGCCTCCGGTCTTCGTCAGGCTCTTTCTCGCGTAGGCCTCGTCTATGGGCAGGTTCCTGGCCTGCTGGACCGCACCGCTGGTCCGGGCGGCGGTATTCACGCCGTCCGAAACGGTGAGGACCGCTTCGTCCTTCCTGACCGAAAGCTCCATATCGACGGGGATGCTCTGTCTCTCCTTTTCGTAGAGCTTCTGAAGGTCCTTGAAGACCCCCGCCGCCGCGGTGACGTCCTCCTTGGTGCGGTAGCCGAACATGGACGGCCCCCGCTTTCCGGTGAGATGTCCGTCGGTAAAGCCGCTGCGGCTGAAGACCGATCTGAGGGTCTCCATGTCGGGCTTTTCCCCGGCGAGGCCCTGCCTGCAGGCGGTGACCGCGGCAGCCACGTATTCGGCCCTCTTCATGCGGCCCTCGATCTTAAAGGAGGTTACCCCCGCATCGGCCAGCTCCCTCATGTGCTCAACGTAGGAAAGATCCTTAAGGGACAGGGCGTGGTCCCTGCCGTTGAGCTGCCAGTCCAGGCGGCAGGGCTGGGCGCAGAGGCCACGGTTGCCGCTCCTTCCGCCGATCATGGCGGACATGTAGCAGGCACCGGATACGCTCATGCAGTGGGCCCCGTGGACGAAGACCTCGGTCTCTGCCCCGGTCTCCTCGATGACGCTTTTGATCTCCCTGAGCGAGAGCTCCCTTGCCAGGACGACCCGTCTGAAGCCCAGCTTTTGAAGCTCTCTTACCCCTTCGGCATTGTGGCAGACCATCTGGGTCGACGCGAACATGGGAAGTTTCGGCCAGCGGGTCCTGATGTACCTCGCCACCGCCAGGTCCTGGACGATTATGGCGTCGGCTCCCGCCTCAGCCGCGGTGTCCACGGCCTTCTGCATCTCCGAAAGCTCGGAGTCCTTGACCAGTATGTTTATGGTTATATAGACCTTGACGTTCCTCGCCCTGCAGTAGGCGATGGTGTCCCTGAGGCCTTCCCCCGCGAAGTTCTCGGCGTTGCGGCGGGCGTTGAAGTTCTGCAGACCGAAATACACCGCGTCCGCCCCGCTCCTCACCGCCGCGAGAAGCTGCTCCGATCCCCCTACCGGGGCTAAAATTTCAGGTTTATTAAAGCTTCTGTTCATGGTAAAATCCCTCTGGAGTGATCTTATACTGATCTCCGATGCAAAGTCAATGAAAAGTGACGAAGCCGCGGCTGGCCGCGGCGGAAAGACAGAGGGATATCATGACAGACCTTAGGAACATCGAGCTTCTCGCCCCGGCAGGGGACATGGAAGGCATTCAGACGGCAGTAAGATACGGAGCCGACGCGGTCTACTGCGGAGGGCCCTTCATGCAGCTGAGGGCTTCCAAGGTCGGATTCTCCGAGGAGGACCTCTGGAACGCGGCCTCCCACGTCCACGCCTTCGGAAAGAAGATCTACACCACCGTCAACTGCTTTGCCAACAACGACGAGATCCCCCTTCTGGGCGACTACGCCCAGAGGCTTTACGACATAGGCATCGACGCCATCATCGTCTCCGACATCGGAGCCATCGCCGAGATCAAGGAAAAGTGCCCCGACATGGAGATCCACCTCTCCACCCAGGCCAACTGCATGAACTACCGGGCAG
>JAFRQL010000071.1 GCA_017428655.1 Bacillota bacterium
ATGGCGCTGAGAAGATCCAGGAAGCGTCCGGGCTCTGCTCCGTTCTCAAGGGACGCGGCGGCGGGAGCGAGGCCTCCTATGGAAAGGCCGTCGGCGCAGACCGTTCCCGCAAGGGAGGACGCCCAGCCTGGCAGAGCCGAGAATACCTGCTTCAGATCTGCGGCGTTGGTCCTGCTGCCCAGCATGGACAACAGTTCTCTAGCGATGGCTTCTTTATCGGGGACGCAGAGCGCTTCTCCGCCTTCGTCCGTTCCGATGATGTCGATAAGTCCTTTTTGCAGGAGCTCCTCGCTGAGAAGATCGGCGCTGTCGTCCGCGAAGGCGAAGGAGGCGCCGCTCAGGACCATGAGCCCTATGAGCAATATTGTTAACAGTTTCTTCATATTATGTAACTCCGTCGAGGTTTTGAATTATACACGACTTCACATCAAAAAGCAAATCGGGGCCGGACCGCCTAACGGCGATAGGCGATGAGGGCTCATTTTTCAACGGATCCCGCGGCGCGCGACTTTTTGTGGAAGATGTTTCTTTCATGTGCTAAAATCTTTTGTTATGAAGACCGCTGTGAACGCCGTGTTTGCGGCAGGAGTCCTGACCGCCCTCCTTACGGGGCTGGGAAAGGCCGCCCTGCTGCCCGAGGATATAAACGAATACGAGAACCGCTACATGGAGCAGTTCGCCCCTCTCACCGTCGAGTCCTACCTGGACGGTTCCTTCCAGGAGCAGGCCGAGAAGGCTCTGGCCGACCAGCTCCCCTGGGCCATCGACGCCAAGAAGAGCTACAATACCGCCGTATCCGGCTTTACCGGATCGGTGTTCGACGCTCTGACCAGGGGCTACCGGGAGGCTGCCGCCGCCGAGGACGCCAGGCGCCTTGAAGAGGAGAAAAAGGCCGAGGAGGAACGCCTCGCCGCGGAGGAAAAGGCCCTCCAGGAGGCTAAGGACGCCGAGGAGAGAGCCGCCCTTGAGGCAAAGCTGGAGGCGGAAAGGCAGGCCCGCGAGGCCGAGATCAGGCTGCAGAACGAGCTCTCCCGGGGCATATACAGAGGCGTCCGCAACGAAGTCAAAGTGGACAGCACCGAGCGCTACTTCACCCTGCCCAGCGGAAGGCTGGTCTACAAGGAACACCTGATGTACGAGAACCGGTTCCTCGCGGGTGAACAGAAGAAGCTGGACGACCACATCGAGGCCATCAATAACCTGGTCGAAAGGCACCCCGAGATCACCTTCTATACCTACTACATCGAAAAAGAGACCGACGTGAACTTCCAGACCGGCGAAAGATCCGGCATCTTCGAGTACCTTCACGACAATATCGACCTGCCCGACGAGAACAAACGGGGCTTCATGATCGACCGTTTCTCCGACTTCGACGCATGGTTCTTCAAGACCGACCACCACTGGTGCGGGACCGGCTCCTACAGGGGATATACCCAGGTGCTGGACATGATCCTGCCAGGTGAAACGCCCCTCGAGCCCCTGGAATACACCGAGATCGGAAAGCTCTCCGGCTCCAAGGCCACGGGCACCGACACCGAAAGATACACCGAGACCGTGGGGGTCTGGTCCTACGACTTCAAGCCCGTGACCATCACCCTCAACGGCGAAAAGTCCTCCGAGTACGGCAGACAGCTGGCCTATGTCCAGCGGATCAAGGACGGCGGGACGCCCCTTGAGAACGCCAAGTACGGCGCGGTCTACGGGCCGGACAGCGGCGAGGCAATTTTCGAAAATCCTGAGAGCGATAACGGGAGCATACTGATCCTGGGCGAATCCTACGACAACGCCCTGCTCATGCTCCTATCCCAGCACTTCTCAACGCTCTACAGCGTGGACCTTCGCAATTACAAGGCCCAGACCGGCAAGGTCTTCAGCTTCGACTCCTACGTGAAGGAGCATGGGATCGACCGGGTCCTGCTCATCGGCAATCTCGACTATTACGTCCTTCAGGCATTCATTTTGAAGTAGATATCCATGGTATTCAGCAGTCTTCCCTTTCTGTTCATCTTCATATCGCTGACCTGCCTGTTCTACTTCGCGTTCAGGAGCCTCAAATGGCGCAACGGCGTTCTGCTCTTCGCGTCTCTGGTGTTCTACTCCTGGGGAGAGCCCAGGCTGGTGCTGCTCATGGCCCTGGTGGTCCTGGCGGCCTGGGCGGGAGGCCTGGGGATCGACGCCCTGAAGGACCGCCCCAAGGCGCGCAGGGCCTGCTTCATCGGCACCGTGTCCCTGATCACCCTGAACCTTGCGGTGTTCAAGTACCTGGGTTTTCTGGTCTCCAACATCAACGGGATCTTCGGACCGGTGCTCACCGTCCCGGTCATTGAGCTTCCCATAGGCATCAGCTTCTACACATTCCAGATACTCTCCTACGTCATCGACCTTTACAAGGGGAACGTGGGCGTTCAGAAGAGCTTTCCAAGGCTTCTGCTCTACGTCAGCTTCTTCCCCCAGCTCATCGCGGGTCCCATCGTCCGCTACAGCACCGTCGAGAGCGAGATCGGCAGAAGAAAAGAGGACGTCAACGAGATCGCCTGGGGCCTTCGCCGCTTCATAACCGGCCTTGCCAAGAAGGTCATCATCAGCAACGGCGTCGCCAGGTTCGCGGAGATCGTCTACGCCGGCGACCCCCAGGTCTACGGCAGGCTCATGTACTGGCTCGCCGCCATCGCCTACAGTCTGCAGCTCTACTTCGATTTTTCCGGATACAGCGACATGGCCATAGGCCTGGGAAGGATCTTCGGCTTCCATTTTCTCGAGAATTTCGACCATCCCTACGTAAGCTGCTCCATCACCGAGTTCTGGAGGCGCTGGCACATCTCCCTTTCCACCTGGTTCAGGGATTACATCTACATCCCCCTGGGCGGGAGCAGGGTCAGCCGCGGCCGCTGGTTTTTCAACATCATGGTGGTCTGGAGCCTGACCGGTCTGTGGCACGGGGCCTCGTGGAACTTCGTCTTCTGGGGGCTCTACTACGGCCTGCTGCTGGTCCTTGAAAAGCTGGTGACGGGAAGGCTCATGGCAAAGCTGCCCAGGCCCATCAGCTGGCTCATCACCATGTTCATCGTGATCCTGGGCTGGACAATCTTCGACCTCACCGATCCTGCGGCCCTGTCCACCGCCCTCAGGACCATGTTCGCGGGCGGCCCCTTCAGGCCAATGGACGTCCTCGCGGCCAACACCGGCATCATCGAAGGCGCCTTCTACATCCCCCTGGGGCTCATCTTCATGTTCCCCGTGGGAAAGCTCTTCAAAAAAATCGAGAGCAGCGCTCCCGGCCTTATACTGGCTAACCTTTGGAGCGCCGCCCTTCTTGTTCTCTGCTGCGTCTACATGTTCGGCAGCAGCTTCAATCCATTCATTTACTTCAGATTCTGATCCTGGGCCCGGATCCTGGTCCGGAAGCTTTTTTACAGCCTGAAATACCTCTCCGCGTTCTCATAGCAGACTCCCCTGACGATGCTTTTGAGCACGTCCTCGTCTGCGGGGAACTCGCCGTTCTCTACCCATTCGCCCAGCAAATTGCAGAATATCCTGCGGAAATAGTCGTGGCGGGCGTAGCTCAGGAAGGAGCGGGAGTCGGTCAGCATGCCGACGAAATTGCCGAGGAGCCCTCCCTGGGCGAAGGAGCGGAGCTGGTCCTCCATGCCCCTGCGGGTGTCCATGAACCACCAGGCGCTGCCCAGCTGGATCTTTCCGGGAATATCTCCCGACTGAAAGCACCCCGCAAGGCTGACCAGCATGTCGTTGTCCGTACCGTTCAGGGAATAAAGGATGGTCCGGGGGCACTCCCCGGTCTCGTCCAGAGCGGAGAGGAAGGCCGCGATCTGGGCCCCGCAGCTCTCCTGACCTATCATGTCGTAGCCGGAGTCCGGCCCCAGGAGCCTGAACATGCGGGCGTTGACGTTGCGGCTGCAGGAGTAATGCAGCTGCATGGCTATCCCCAGCCTGCTGTAGGCCCTGCCCAGGGCCGTCAGGATGAAGGTCTTGTACTTGTCCGCGTCATCCCGGGACAAGGCCTCCCCCGCCATCGCCCTTTTGAAGACGTCCTCGACCTCGCTGACGGGAGCCGGCCTGAAGGGAACGTAGTCCAGACCGTGGTCGCTTGCCCTGCAGCCTCTGGAGGCGAAGAACTCCAGCCTTTCGATCAGGGCGCCGCGGACATCTTCGGCGCTGTTAAGGCTCTTCTTCCCCACGCTTTGGGCGAGCCTTCCGATATACTCCGCAAAGCCCGGCTTATCGATGTTTATGGCCTTGTCCGGCCTGAAGGAGGGATAGACCTTCGTCTCAAAGGAGGGGTCTTCCGCGATCCTGTCGTGCCAGACGAGATCGTCCGCGGGATCGTCGGTGGTCCCGATCATCCTTACCTTAGACTTCTTGATGATCCCCCTGACGCTGAGGTCGGGATCGTTTCTCAGCTTGTCCGAAGCCAGGTCCCAGGCCTTTTTCGCGGTCTTCAGTGTCAGTGGCTCGTCAAAGCCGAAGAACCTCTGAAGCTCCATGCAGCACCAGCTGTAGACCGGATCGCCGGGAGCCTTCTCCAGGGCCTCGACGAACTTGAGATACCGTTCGTAGGGAGGCATTCCGCCGGTCACATAGTCTTCCGACGCGCCGTTCGCCCTCATCAGCCGCCATTTATAGTGGTCGCCGAAGACGGTGCCATCAGCGTTACGTCCCCCCAGCCAGACCTGGGTCAGGTCGTCAAAGCGCCTGTCCTCATAGATCTCCCGGGGCGGGATGTGGCAGTGGTAGTCGATGATGGGCATGTCCTCCGCGTATTGGTGGAAGAGACGCCTTGCGGTGTCGGTGAAGAGAAGAAAGTCTTCGTCCATAAAAGTTCTCATAAAACCGTCCTTTCGGTGCCCTTTTGCCTTTGCGGCCGGGCACGTTTGCCCGGATCCTACCTTCCGCCGCAGAGCATCTCAAGATGCCTTCCGATGTGGGCGTCCAGCAGGGCAGCGTAATCCTCTTCATAGGTGTTCCACAGATCGTAGAGCCTGTCCTTGAAGCGGAGGCTCCCGTCAACGTTTCTTGCAGTCAGGATCAGGCCGTAGGTTATGTGGATCAGCTGCCTGGCGTCGCTGTTCTCAAAGAGGGCCGGAAGCTCCGCGTCCGAAAGGGTCTCAAGAGCCGGGATCTTCGAAAGATCGGTGGTCACGTGGTAGTAGGCTGTGGCCTTGGTGAAGTTCTCAAGGGCAAAGCCGTGGATCTGGCGGTAAAGGGCGGGATCCTTCATGGCCACCAGCTTCATGGCCTCCAGCCAGCTGGTGCCCGCGGTCTTGAGATGGAAGTGCTGGCCGGTCAGCTCTCCCACCGACGGAAAGACCGAGAACTTGTCGGAGCCTGAGTGGACGCTGATCTTGTATCCGAAGGCGTCGGCGATGGCCGCGTGCTTCTTCATCTCCGCCCGGAACTGATCCAGGTCTCCGATGTAGTCGATGCCCTTCTGGAACTCTCCGCAGAACCTGGGGGCCATGGTGGTGATCTTGACGCCCCTCTTGGTCAGCTCGTTGGCGACGAAATAGTGATGGGCGGGGACGGTGGGAGTGTCGGTCTCGTCGATGGAGATCTCAAAATCCACCGGACGGCCCTTGATGTGCTCCCGCCAGATCTTCGCCGCGAAATCGATGGCCTTCCCGTAGATGATGACGGCCTGCATCAGGGTCTTCATGTCCATCTCCACGGTGAGGGCGTCGGACACCTTCACCGGACCGGTAAGATACTCGTTCTCCAGCATCTCGTTGGGGATGTACTCCGCCTCCAGCTCCTGGTCGGTCATGGCGCTGACGTTTTTGATGTAGGCGCTGCAGTCCAGGGTGATCATGGTGTAGCCGCAGGAGATGGCGTATTCCACCTCTTCGGGGGTCTTGAGGTGGTCGCCGTCGGCTCCCCAGCCCCTGGTGTAGTCTTCTCTGAACACCGCCCGGGAAGCGCAGTCCAGGACGTTCTCAAAGTCCCTTTCGGTCAGGTTCAGCTCCCTCACCGACTGCTGTGCCAGGACCGGGTAGACGTCGAAGCGGCTGAAGGCACGAAGGTGGCCCGGGGTCGCGATGCCCAGACGGTCGCCGGTGCCCACGGTGCGCTGCTTTGAAAGGATCGGGGACGGGGCCGTGAAGGGGAAGAGTTTTCTCAGGAGCTCGCCGTTCTCATGACAGTTTTCCGCGAGGACGTATTCCTTTCCATCCGCCCCGGTGAAGCCTTCGCCCTTAAAGCCCGCGGACCTTTCAGCGACGATCCTGTCGCCCTTGCCGGTCCTTGCCGTGAATACATATTCTCCCTTTTCGGTCTTATGCACGGATCTTTCGAACACGCCGAACTCTGCGGGATCCGAAATGCCCGGGATGTATGATCTGAAGTCTTTCATATTTGGATATCCCTCCTGTTTATCATGATTTTATCAGCGCATACCGCCCGCCGCAAGAAAAAACAGGACCGGAAAGGATCCCGGTCCCGTTTTGACGCCCCGCGGATCGGCCTTAATGGCCGCGCTTAAGACCTTTTATTTCGCCAAATATCTTGAGAGCATGGTCACGATCTGGGCTCTGGTGCATCTTCCGTTGGGAAGGAGCCTTCCCCCGTCGCCCTCGATGACGCCCTTCATGACCCCATAGCTGAAGGCCTCAAGGGCATATTCCGGGATCTCGTCGACGTCGGAGAACTCCAGCTCGAAGGACCACAGTCCCTCAAAGCCCTCGCCCTTGA
>JAFRQL010000072.1 GCA_017428655.1 Bacillota bacterium
CGCTCCTGACGGCCTTCTCCCAGTCCTCATCGGAGGTTCCGGGGCCCGCGGTGACTCCCATGGACTGATAGGAATCCCAGGGCTTCAGGATGTAGTCGTCCTTGTTTTTGAGCACCTTTTCGTACAGTTCGTCGTCGTTTTCAAAGGCAGCCGTGAAGGGTATGTGGTCCTTTACGAACTGTCTTTCTTCTTCTGTGAGGATGTCCAGGGTCCTCTTCAGGTGGATCACCTGGAAGATCGCCTTGTGGTGGATTATCTGGGTGCGGAAGTGGCCAGCCAGGAAGACCGCCCCGTCCTTTACGGCCTGGATAAATGGCCGGACCTCGTCGATCCTGTCCATTATGTCGCCGGTGACAGCCCTTCTGTAGATGGCGTCCACCGTGTGGCCTGCGGGGGACCAGAGCTTTCCGTCCCTGTAGGTCAGGTCTCTTATGTCGCAGACCTCGCAGTTGTAGCCTTTCTTTTGGAAGTGCCTTGCGAACTCCTCAAACTCCCTGACGGTCCCGCCGTCCATAAAGTCTATGACGGCGATGTTGGGGTCCTCCACCCTTCTCTCATAGGTGGAATATATCTGCATGAAGCGGTCGACCCAGGAGTCGAAGAGCTCGAAGCTCCTGAACTGGTACCTTCTCCTCATCTCCTGGAAGGCCGGATTGTGGATCATGGTCTCGTCCTGGATGCGGTCCTCGTTCATGCCGCTGGTGCCGTCGGTGTTGACCTCGCAGAACCAGAAATCTCCGGTATCCTCGTGGTAGAAGATGTCGAATCGGGTCACCGGGACCAGGCAGTCGTAGCCCGCGGGGGTCAGGATCAGTTCCTCCAGCTCCTTTGAGAAGGGGAAGAGCCTGCGGTAGTCCTCGCAGGTCAGGTACTCGTTGATGACCTTTGAGAAGATGCCGTAGGACGTGTCAACTATCCTCATGAAGAGCTTCAGAGTCTCGTCGTTCATCATGAAGGGGATCTGGACCGGCCTTGAGGTCAGATGATCTCTGAAATACATGGGGGAGCGCTCCAGGTCGCGGACCGCGGCCTTCATACCTTCCCTGTTCTTCTCCGGATCAAGATCCGTCAGTTCTTTGAATTCGCGTCTTAATGTCAGGATATCAGGCATTTTTACCTCCTTGCAGAGGGGTCTTTTACCGGCGGGTATACACGGTTCCCCTGATCACCGGTCCAAAGCCCTGAGGGCCTCTTCCACGGCTGTCCTTATGATCTGCGTCTTTTCACTGTCCAGCACGGTCTTCGCCTCCTCAGCTCCGCAGGGAGGGACCATGGACTTTGCTTGCGCATCGAAACTGATCTTAAAATCTATGGCCTTGTCCGAAAGGCCGTCGAGGCTGCGCTTTCCGGTAAGAAGCCCCGCAAAGCAGGCGGCGATCAGGTAATCGCCGTAGGGAGAGGCATGCTCCCCGTCCATGAAATACAGGTCTATTTCGGGATGCTCTCTGTTTAGCCTTCCGAAGATCTCGCCGACGGGGGCAAGGAGCGCGTTTTCTTTTTCTGCCAGCTTTCTGTAAAGGGCTGACATCGGAGCCTCGTTCTCTGGCTTCGCCTTCTCCGCCCAGGTCATGTATATCACAGGCTCGGTCCCTGCTGCCCTGCACATGGCGCAGAGCTTTTCCATATACGGCGCGGTCTCCTCCTCTCCCGGGAAGGGATGGGCCTGCTGCTGGATCACGCAGTAGTCGTAACGGCCGTACTCAAGGGCGAAGCGGACGGAAAAGAACTCGTCGTAATGCCATTTGAGGGACCTTCCCCCGTATGAGAGCATGGTGACCTCCGGCTTTTCCTTCGTAAGCTCCTCACACATGGAGGCGAAGAGGGCCGGCATATCGTTGAAGAATGTATGGCTGTTTCCGATGAAAAGGACCTTCATTTCTGCTCCTTCCTTCTGACTAAAAAATACAATGATTATGCATAGCTGTCAATGGACAGAAAGCCTTTACTGTGTACAGGGCGCAGGGCCTTCGGAGCCCGGGACCGCCTATTTCATTATACTTCAGGCCCCGCGGGATCCGCAGGGCCTGATATAGTTGCTAATGTTTAATTTTTAGACAATCACCAGTTGTGGATGACCTCGCCGTTGTCGTCCTTTTGGACGTTCTCGTTGGGTTCGTCCGGTACCTGGGTCCATTCGCCGGTGCTTCCGTTATTGCCGGGATCGGTGGGAGCTTCTCCCCTGCCCTCGGAGGGCTGCTGGCCTTCGGAAGGCTGACTGGGCTCAGTGGTGCCTTCGGAGGGCTGCTGACCTTCAGCGGGCTGGCTGGGCTCGGTGGTGCCTTCAGAGGGCTGACCGGGCTCCGTCGTTCCTTCGGAGGGCTGCTGGCCTTCGGAAGGCTGGGCAGGCTGAGTGCCGCCTTCGGGCGGGGTGACCTCGCCGGTCTGTCCGGGCTCAACGGTCCCTTCGGGAGGCGTGACCTCGCCGGGGTTCTCTCCTCTTCCGGTGCCTTCCCCTGTCTCGGGATCGGTGGGATCGGTGATCTCAGTGGGTTCCTCGGTGGGTTCGGGCTCCGGATTGACGTCCATGGGATTGTAGGCCGCTACGCCGCTTCCGATGGGCGACACGGGATACTGGCCCCTGTCGGGATTGTGGACCGGGCAGTAGAAGTCGGGCGCGTCGTATCTGGCGTCGGGAAGAAGCCCGATGCTCGCCCTCATCCCGGTGTCCACGATGAACTTCTCCCAGGAGCTTCCACAGGGCCTTACGATGCCGACCTTCTGGATGACGTTGTCGCAGTAGGGGGTGGCCAGGTATCCGGTCTCCGCGCAGACGTTGACCAGGACGTGGGAATCATCGGTCTCGGTGGGCTCGGTCCCTGCGATGAAGATCTCGGAAAGACCGCTTCCGCGGCTGTCCAGACCGGACAGAGACCCCAGCTTCTTGCCCGAGTACCTGTCCACGGTCATCCTGACGAACTCGCCCTTCATCTCGAACTTCTTGTAGTCTCCGTCCAGGGAGCAGACCGGGTCCATGACCTTCTTCCAGAGCTGGACCGCATGGCTGCTGCCCTGCCTCAGAGGAATGTTCACATCGTTTCCGATCCAGACCGCCGCAGCGTATTTGGGAGTCAGGCCGCAGAACCAGATATCGTACTTCTCGGAGGTGGTACCGGTCTTTCCGGCGGTCTCGGAGGACTTCATCTTTGCCGCCGAGGCGAGGCCGTTGGTAACGGTGGTCCTGAGGATATCGGTCATCAGGGACGCCGCCGCTTCGCTCATCACCTGGTGGGTGACGGGCTTCTTTTCGATGATGACGTCTCCCCTCTTGTTGGTTATGGTGGTGTAGACGATGGGCTCGCTGTAAGTGCCGTAATTGCCAAAGGTGCCGTAGGCTCCGGTCATCTCAAGGGGCGAGATGCCGTGGGTCATGCCGCCCAGGGCCAGAGCCGCCGCGTTCATGTCGTTGGCGGTGCCGGTGGTGACCAGGCTGGTCACGCCCATGCCCTGGAGCTGGTCGATGCACATCTGGGGATCCAGCTGCAGATAGAGCTGGACCGCGCAGGCGTTGATGGACTGCTCGACGGCGTGGCGCAGGTTGGTCATCCCTCTGTAGCCGGAGTACCAGTTCTTGGGCCAGACGCCGTTGCCCCTCTTGGTGGGAGCATCGTCCAGGGGCATTGCCGCGGTGAAGTTGCCCAGGCCGTCGGCTCCTGCCTGAAGGGCTGTGGAGTATACCGCCAGAGGCTTGATGGAAGATCCCGGCTGACGGGGAGCGGTGGCTCTGTTGTAGAGCAGCTTTCCTTCGATGCCGCGGCCTCCGATCATGGCGACCAGTTGGCTGGTGGTATGATCCATGATCGTCATCGCCGACTGGGGCTGGAGTATCCTCTGGTTCAGGGTGATGTACTCGTGATTGATCGTGACGCTGCCGTCCTTGTTCTTGGTGAAGGCGTCGGGCTTGGCGTCGAAGAAGACGGATGCGATGATCACGTCTCCGTCGGAATTGCGGGTCTTGTACTGGGATCCGATGGATATGGTCCCGCCGCTGATGCTGTAGAACTTCTTGTTCTCGATCTCAAAGAAGCCCTTGAGCTCCACGCTGTAGTCGGTCTTGTCGCCTACGGTGGTGTTGTAGATGTTGAGCCTGTTGCCCTTGAAGATCTGCAGGTCGCCGTTGTCCAGCCACTTGATCTCGTCGGGCTTCAGGGTGAAGTCGCCCTCATCGCTCAGCATGTTGGCCTTGCTGTAGAGCAGGATCTTGCTGCCCTCCTGATAGAGGATGTTGCCGGCCTTGTCCTTCCTGAGGCTGCCTACGTCGGGGAAGTTGTCCTCGTTGTCGTAGACCTCCTGAAGGATGTCCTGGATCTGGGTATTGAGGGTGGAGTGGATGGTCAATCCGCCCTGATAGAGGAGCCTGGTCGCCTCTTCGTGGGTGTAGCCCAGGTAGCTCTGGATGTCGTCCAGCACCTTGTCCTTGACGTAGTCCACGAAGTAGGAATACTTGCTGTAGGTGGTGGCGTTGGTGCCGGGATTGATGTATTTTCTGATGTTCTCGGACTTTGCCCTGGTCCAGGTCCTGTCATCGATCTTGCCCTGGTCATGCATGTTGTAGAGGACCAGGTTGATGCGGTCCTTGGACGCGTCATTGAAGTATATTATCCAGTTCTCGTCCTTGGAGATTATGTCAAGGCTGTCCGGATCCTCAACAGCGCTCACTGCTACCCTCTTTATGGGAGCGTAGGTGTTGGGGCTCTGGGGAAGGGCCGCGAGGGCGGCGCACTCCACCAGGGAGAGCTCCTCCACGTCCTTGGAGAAATAGGCCTCCGCCGCGGCGGCGATGCCGTTGGAGTTGTATCCCATGTAAACGGTGTTGAGATAGGCCTCCAGGATCTGCTCCTTGGTCAGGGAATTCTCGATGACGACGGTATAGTAAGCCTCTCTGATCTTTCTTTCCATGGACCTTTCGCCCTTGACGTCGGAAAGATAGAGGTTCCTTGCCAGCTGCTGGGTTATGGTCGAGGTGCCGCCGATCCTGTCGCTCTCGCCGGTCAGGTTCTGGACGACGGCGCCGATGATCCTGACGAAGTTGAATCCGTGGTGCTCCCAGAAGGTCTTGTCCTCTGTGCACACGAAGGCGTTGATCAGGTCTTTGGGAAGGTCCTTATACTCGATATTGGTCCTCAGGGCGTTTCCGCTGTAGATGTTCTCCAGGAACTCCCCGTTGCAGTCCACCAGCACCGAGTTCTCGCCCAGAAAGTCGTAGATATTGTCCGGATTGATCTCGGGAGTGTCCCTGATGATGTCCAGGACCTTGTAGCCGACGTATCCGGCGGCTCCGATCCCCGCTACGATGCAGAGAAGGAAGAGCCAGAGCAGTATCTTAAGGCCCCAGAACTTGTGCCTTCTCCTCTTTTTCTTCTGAGCGGGCTTTCCGTTCCCGGTCTTTTCTGCGGACGCTTTCTTTGCGTCCTTATTTTTCTTTTCTTTCGTATCCTTCTTGGACTTAAGATCTTTTTTCATTTTTTTGCCGTCCGCTGCGGCGGAAACAGCCGCGGCTGAAGCCGCAGCAGCTGCCGGCGCCCCGGACGATGCGCTTTCTTCGTTATTTTCGGCCTTTGCTTCGGAGCTTTCTTCCGAAGCGGCCTTTTCCCCCTGGTCCGCGGCCTGCTCAGGTCCGGCTTCCCCTAAAGCCCTGCCCTGAGGCTCCGCGGCCTTTTCCTCTTCAGAGAGAGCGGCGGAAAAAGCGGCCAGCGCTGCCGCGCCCTCTGCCTTTTCCTCCTCCTGTCCTTCCCGGGGGAGCCCCTCGAGCATATCGTTCAGGCTCTGCTCCTGCTCCTTGCTGAAGACCCTGGTGGTCTTGTCGTCAAGGCTCTTTTCGGCCTCCGCCGAAGGCTGCCCGGAAGGCTCTTCATGGTTCTCGTACTTCTTCGCCATGCGGTCGAAGGCAGCGAGGACCTCCCTTTCGTACTCTATCCCGTAGTCTTTTTCCATAATGATCTACCCCTCAAAAATACTCTCGGCGAAATCCTTCGGATCGAAGACCCGAAGATCATCCATCCCCTCGCCCACTCCGATGAACTTGACCGGAAGATCCAGCTCATCGGCAAGGGTTATGACGATGCCGCCCTTGGCGGTCCCGTCCAGCTTGGTAAGTATGATGCCCGAAAGGTCCGCGACGCTTCCGAACTCCTTGGCCTGGGACACGGCGTTCTTGCCGGTGGTGGCGTCCAGCACCAGCAGGGTCTCTCTCGCGGCGTCCGGATACTCCCTTGAGATCACCTTGTTCATCTTGGCCAGCTCGTTCATCAGGTTCGACTTGTTGTGGAGCCTGCCGGCGGTGTCGCAGATGATGACGTCGGTGTTCCTGGACTTGGCCGCGGCAAGGCCGTCGAAGATGACGGCGGAGGGATCGGCCCCCTCCTTATGCTTTATGACCGGGACTCCCAGCCTCTCGCCCCAGACCGACAGCTGCTCGGACGCTGCAGCCCTGAAGGTATCGGCGGCGATGAGCAGCACCGACTTTCGTTCCTTTTGGAACCTTCTGGCCAGCTTGGCGATGGTCGTGGTCTTTCCGACCCCGTTGACTCCGATCATCAGGATTATCAGGGGAGTCTCGCGGGAAAGGGCCAGCCTTTCCTTCTTGTCGAGCATACCGGTTATGATCTCCTTGAGAGCGTCCCTGAGCTCCGAGGAGGTGTTCAGATAATCGCTCCTGATCCTTGCCCTGAGCTCGTCGGTGATGTTCATGGTCGTCTGCATGCCGATGTCCGACGAGATGAGGACGTCTTCCAGTTCGTCTATGGTCTCTTCGTCGGGAGTGGTCCTGAAGGTCAGGACGTCTTCGATCTTCTGGGCGAGCCTTCCGAAGAAGCCTCTTTTCTTTTCTGCCATATCTTTGCCTGTTCTGCCGCGCCGCGGCGTCATTCTATAACGGTAGGTCGTCTCCGACCCTCAGGGACAGCACCTTGGAGACTCCGTGCTCCGGCATGGTCACGCCGTACATCACGTCGGCGTGCTCCATGGTCGCCTTCTGGTGGGTGACCAGGGCGAACTGGGTGTCCGTGAATTTTCTCAGGTATGAGGCGAAGCATTCGATGTTGTTCTCGTCAAGGGCGGCCTCCACCTCGTCCAGTATGCAGAACGGGGTCGGCTTGGACCTTAAGACCGCGAACATCAGCGCTATCGCCGTCATGGTCTTTTCTCCTCCGGAGAGGAGGTTTATGTTCTGGAGCTTCTTCCCGGGAGGCTGGGCCTCGATCTCGATGGCGCTCTCCATGGGATGTTCCGGATCCTCGAGGCTGAGCCTGGCGCTGCCGCCTTTAAAGAGCTCTTTAAAGCACACCTCGAAGTTGTCCACGACCTTGTCGA
>JAFRQL010000004.1 GCA_017428655.1 Bacillota bacterium
AGAAAAGCTTGTGCAAGGTCTTCCTGCAGTAGTATATCAGGGACGCCGCGATGGGTGCGGACATCATCAGCATGCAGCCGAATATGTTGGGGCTGCCGCAGATGGAGAAGACCCTGGTCCTGACCGCGCTCTCGGTGGCGCTCATCCAGCTGTCGGGGATAGGCACCTTCACGATGAACTGATAGATGCCGTGGAAGCTGAGAAGGAAGATCACGGTCATCACCGAGAATATCAGGAAACGGGCGTCCTCCCTGCTGTCGATGAGCCTGAGGATGAACATGAACCAGACCATGTATTCGACCTGGGCCCTGTAGCCGGCAACGGCGATGTAGGGATAGGGCCTGTTGAGGAGCATCAGAAGAAGGCCCACCATCATGAAGAGTATCATGGCGGCTTCCACGGAGGACGCCCTGGAAAGGGTCCCCTTATGCTCTTCAAAGAAGCTGCGCCAGATGACCAGGGCAGCGGCGGCCATGATGAAGAGCTCCTCCCAGTAGGAAGCGAGGCCGATGGAGAGCACATCCCTTAAGACATATTCAACTGGAAGATAGGCGGCAAAGACGATGAACATCCAGCGCCTAAGGCTCAGTTTATTCACCGCGGAAAGGATCCTGCTGCCTTCGGATGCCTTGAAATACAAGGCCTTGAGCTTCATGAGGATCTTAAAGAAGACGCTCTTTTGGACCACCCTTCCGATGCTCAGCATGACGGCCTCGAGCAGTCTTAGGAACCTGCCGTAGACCGAATACTCGGCGGGATCCTTCCTCGAATAGAAGCCCTCCCACAGGCGCCTCAAGGCCGAGCCTTCGTAGGCACGGGAAAGCCCGCGGAAGATCCGCGCGAGGAGGCTGTGGTCGTAAGCTGCAGCAAGGAAGCTCCAGACGGCCGTTATTGACTTGATGACGAAACTGTTTTTCAGTGTCTGCATCTCTTACTTTCCGCCGTTTCCGTCGTAGCCTCCGAACTGGCAGTAGCGGATGACTCCGGAGGTCTCGATGGTCTGGGTCTTGACGATAAAGGTCCTGCCTGCCCTGACCTCCTGGTTGGCGACGCTGGGGGTCGGGGAATCGGGGGACGCATAGCCCTTGATCAGAAAGACTATGTTCTTTCTGACTCCGTCTCCGGCGTAGACCATGTGGCCTTCGCTGTCCGGGTTGGCCATGGAGAATTCCTCATACCAGTAGTCCTGGATCGTGGCGTCCTGGAAGGTGTTGGACGCTATAAGGGTCGCGCCCACGGGATCCACCCTGTCCACCTCGTTGAAGAGACGGGGATTGGCCCCGATGACCTCCACCTCGAACCAGTATTCCTGCTTCTGGGAGACGATCTCGGTCGCCTTGTCCCCGAGGAAGCTGGTGGCGATGACCAGCGCGATGGCCGCTATCATCAGAAGGACCAGCAGGTCCACAACGTTGACTGCTCCGAAGAGCCTTCCCTTTTCATCGATCAGTTTCATCATTTACCTCCGGCAGATCCAAGTATATCTCTCATTGCTTTCACTCTCTCGTCCCAGGAGCAGGCCTTCCCCCGCTCCATCCGCATCCTGCGGAGCGGGCTGCCTTCGGGCTCTGCGAGAGCCTGGCGGCATTTTTCTATAAAGTCTTCCTTTCCGGAAGCTATGTATATGCAGTCCGCGTAGTCCCTCACCTGGATGGGCACCGGGGTGCTCACCACCGGCTTTCCCGTCGCCAGGTACTCGTAGAACTTCAGCGGGCTCACGTCCCTGGAAAGGTCGTTGTCGGCGAACACGTTGAGGCAGACGTCGAAGTCCTTTATCCTCTCCGGCAGCTCGGTCTGGGGGACCAGGCCCACGTATTCGACGTTGGGATACCTGTCGATCCACGAAAGATCGACCCCGGGAAGGCTCCGCCCGATGAGGCTCAGCTTCCCCTGGGGAAAGCTCTCCGCGACCGACCTCAGGATATCGTAGTCGATGCACTCCTGGAGCATTCCGACGAAGCCGAAATGGGGGGATACGCCTTCCTTTTCAAGCTCAGCGGTCCTGCTGAAGAGCTTGTAGGCCGCTCCGTTGGGGATCAGGTGGCAGTTATCGTTGAAAGTCCTGAGCCTTTCGTAGAGCCCCGACGCGGTGGCGAATACCGTCCCGCACCTCGAAGCAAGATCCTCCTCCATGCCGTCGACCACCGCGGGATCTATCATCCCGGGATAGGCCGAATGTCTGTCCACGCAGTCGTAGACGGTCCTCTCCCAGAGCTTTGAGGGATCGATCCCAAGCTCCTTTGCCAGTGGCTCCACCACGTCGCAGGACGACGGAGAGTAGCACCACAGTATGAAGTCGTCGGAAAAACCGTTCTCCCTGACCAGTCCGGCCAGCCAGCGGGCCAGCTTTTTCTGGTTCGCCCGGTTGACCGCCCGCTTCTTGTTATAGAAGGGCATCACCGGAGGAGCCGCGTAGATCTTCACGTGGGGATGCTCCTTAGAGACCTGGCCGCCCGCCCTGTAAGCGGAGAGCCTCTCCTTGGCCCTTTTGTCCTTAAGCGGCGCTATCAGGGTCACCGGAGGATCCACATACACCACCCTGGCGTCGGTCATCCGGTTCATGACGTTCTGCTTTCTGGTGGGGAAAGGATAATAATTTGAAGTTGAAAGACATAGTATATCCATCGCTATCTTCTCATGGCGAGAAGGCGGGCAGCTTCCTCGGCATTGCCTTTCTCCAGCTGCCTGAGCCTTTCGCAGGCTTCGCCGCTGGCGCCCCTGCCCTCGCTCATCTTTTTATCTATCAGGGCTTTCAGTTCGCCGGCCTTAAGTCCCTCCGCGGGAAGGCAGGCGTCCGAACCGATATCCCTTATGAAACTGTCTACCTTTACGTCGTACGAGATGCCTATCACCGGGGTCCCCGCCGCGGTGGCGAAGATGAGGGAATGGAGCCTCATTCCGCAGACCAGGTCCATCCTGCCCAGCATCCCGATGGCCTCGGAGGCGCTGTGCTTTTTGGTGCAGACGTATCCGGGGCATTGGAGCATCCCTGCAGCTGCCTCGCCGATGGCGACGTCGGTTGGATGTTCTATAGGAAAGAACACCGGAGTGAGACCGTATCTCTCATACGCGTATCTCGCGGCCTCCGCCACCTGGTCCAGACCCGCAAAGCCCGGCCACTTTCTAAGGCAGAAACCGATCATGTGACCATCCCCGGGGATCCCTTCGGCCTTGAAGGCCCTGTCCACAGCGTCCTCCGAAGCCCTGGGAAGGTTCACCACCGGGTCCGCAGCCCTGATGATCCGGGGCTTCGTCACCCCGATCTCCTTAAGGAGCTCCTCGGATCCGCTGTCCCTCAGGCTTATGACATCGGAGGTGGAGTTGAGGACCTTTGCCGCTATCCTTCTGTCCCGCGCCTTTATCACCGGCCCTATGCCGCAGCCGTACATGATGACGCTGCAGCCCAGCTTTTTCGCCGCCCACAGGGTGAACAGGTAGAAATACAGGGATCTGGACGAGGTGATGTCCTGGATAAGACTGCCTCCCCCGTTGACGAAGATCTCGGACCTTCTCAGAGCCTTTATGAACCTTGGCACGTTGAAGATATAAAAGCTCCCGACTCCGTGGCTCTTTGAGGTCTGCTTCGGATCCCTTGACATGACCCAGAAGGGCATGTCCTCATCGATGGTCCGAAGACTCGAGAGGATGGCGGTGAGGATGGCCTCGTCGCCCACGTTGCCCTTGCCGTAGGCCCCGCACAGGACCGCGCCTCTTCTTTTGCCCTTGAGCTCATGGCGCCTTATCAGGGTCTCGTATATATGCTGCTGGTCCTGCCTCATCCTTTCGAGGGAGAACTCGCTCTTGGCTTTTTTGAACAACGCCTCGGCCAGGTCTCTTCTCAGCTGCTGGTCCGCGGCCAGCCTCAGGATGTGCCGGGAGAAGAGCTCCGCGTCCCCGGCCTCGAACATCAGGCCTGTCTCTTCGTTTATCACCAGCGAGGGGATGCCGCCCACGTTGCTGGCGATGGCCGGGCAGTGGTCGTAGGCTCCCTCCAGGAGAGAATACGGGAAGGTCTCCGAGAGGGACGACAGCACATTGATGTCCACCCTGGCGAAATAGGCCTTTATATCGCTTATCCACCCTTCGAAGACCGTGACGTCCTCGATGCCCAGCTCCTTCGCAAGGCTCCTCAGCTTTGCCTCCTCATCGCCGATGCCCGCGATGGAGAGCCTGAGCCTTTTGTCCTTCGCATATGCCATCGCGAAGGCCTTCATCAGCGTCGGGATGTCCTTGACCGGGTCGAGCCTTGCCGCTATGCCCACTACGATGGGATCCTTCTCATCCTTGAAGGGCCGCGGCTCCTCCGATGCGCCGGAGAAATCCATGCCGTTGTACAGGGTGAATATGCTCTGGGGATCGAAGCACCTGTCTATGAGGAGCTGCCTCATGCGCCAGGCCACGGCGACGTAGTAATCCATGCGCCTAAGTGCCCAGCCGTTGATCACTCCGAAGGTGTATTTTCTCAGAGGAGCTCCCATGTAGTCCAGCTTGGGATCCGAATGGACGGTTGTCATCACCGGCACTCCCCTGAGCTTCTTTACTATAATTCCTATGGCGTTGGCCTTGGCTCCGTGGCAGTGGATGAGCTGGGGCCTGAAGCTGTCGCACTGGTCCAGGGCGAAGCGGATGGCCCTGGCATAGCCCTCCTTATGGTCTACGTAGACCACGTCGATGCCCATCTCCGCGGCTTCGGATGACATAACTCCCTTGCGGAAGCACACCAGCCTCAGGTCGTTCTCCTTAGAGAGCTCCCTTGCCAGCGATAGTATATGGGTCTTGCCGCCGCCGATATCGCCGCCGGCGGCGAAAATCATTATCCTCATAACTGCGGTCCTACTCGAAACTGTATTCGCCCTTGATCATAACGTAGCAGAGACCCTGACAGTCTATGCCTCTGCCGTCGCTTCTGGGCACCAGCAGCAGGTGGTTCTTGGATATGGCGGCGCCGCCCTTGAGATCTGTTCCGTCCGTGAGATCGCTGATGCCGTCCACCCCGTTGTCCACCGCGAAGGCGTAGCCGCTCCTTACGATGAGCTCGGTGCCTTCATAGCCGACCACCCTCGTGCCCGCGGGGACCTCCACCACCTTGAAGGAAGAGGCCGCGGGGACCTGGGTGTATTCCTGGGACTGGGAGGGCTCCTGGGCCTGTCCGCTGCCGCTCATGGTCTCCTTTAGTTCCTCAAGCTTGGCGTCCACAGCATCGGACAGCTTTTCGAATAGCCCGTCCACGTAGCTCCTGCTGACCAGAGGATCGTCCTCGCTTCCCGGGACAAGCTCCGCTCCGAAGCTCAAAGACGCTCCGAAGACGGCGAGGGACAGGATCATTCCGAGTATTACATAAACAAATTTATTGTTACTCATGCTGATTTTCTCCGATTTCAGTGAATTGGTTCCGCAGAGGATCCCGGCTGGGGCCTCCCCTGCTCATAATCTTTGATAGTATATCATAACGGACAGGGATAAAACAGGCCTTTCGGCGGAAAAAGCCGCGGGCGGAACGCATCATGTCCCTGACCACTAAATATGCCGTCTTCGTTGACTTGTATTACATTTTATGCTATTTTTATCGTAGCGGAATTTGGATATGCTCCGGCTCCGTGCCGGTCCGTTTGAGGAAAGGAAAACGAATGCACGTGACCTCTCAGACAAACAAATATCGTTACATCAAAAGCTCTTTCGGTATGTCCGGGGGAGCTTTTGCGCACTTATAAGTCCTTATTTCTGTGAAAGGAGACTTAACATGAACGCAAAACAGCAGCTCATCGTAAAGAGTGTTGACGCTCACAGGCAGGAGATCCTGGACGCTGAGCGCTGGATCTGGCAGCACCCCCAGGTGGGATACACCGAGTGGCAGGCCAACGAGTATCTGATCGAGAGATTCGAGGCCATGGGCTACAAGCTGGTCAGGGCTGATCAGGATCCCAACTACGGAAAGATCCCAGGCTTCTATACCGACGTCGATACCGGAAAGCCCGGCCCCTGCCTGGCCATCATGGGCGAGCTCGATGCTCTGGATATAGCAAACCATCCCGAATCCGTCAACGGCATGACCCACTGCTGCGGCCACCACGCACAGGCCTCCGGCATGCTGGGAGTCGCTGCCGCTCTCAAGGAGCCCGGCGCCCTCGACGGCCTTTCCGGAAAGATCCGCCTGATGCTGGTCCCCGCTGAGGAGATGATCCAGCTGGCCTACAGAGAAGAGCTTCGCAAGAAGGGGACCATCAGCTACATGGGCGGCAAGGTCGAGTTCCTCCACAGAGGATACTTCGACGGAGTAGATCTGGCCATCATGGTCCACACCATGTCCGCTCCCGAAGGCGTCCTTCTGGCCTGCGGCTACGGCAGCAACGGCTGCATGTCCAAGGTCATCACCTACAAGGGCAAGTCAAGCCACGCCGGCGGCGCTCCCCATCTCGGGATCAACGCCCAGTACGCCGCTATGCTGGGACTTCAGGCCTGCAACGACCTGAGAGAGACCCTCCAGGAGAAGGACTACATCCGCTTCCACCCGATCATGAAGGGCGTAAACTGCGCCGTCAACATCATCCCCGACGAGATGGTCATCGAGTCCTACGTAAGGGGCAAGACCCTCGAGGCCATGATCAGAGAGAACAAGAAGTTCAACAGAGCGCTGGCAGGCGGAGCCCTCGCCATGGGCGCGGGAGTCACCCTCTGCGACAGACCGGGCTACTCCCCCGAGATCCACGATCCCCAGTTCATGAAGGTGGTCGAGGAGTGCTGCTGCGACCTGGTAGGCAAGGAGCACGTCGCCTTTGACTACAACAAGTGGGGCACCGGCTCCTCCGACTTCGGCGATCTGACCTGCGTCATGCCCGGCGTCCAGTTCAACGCCGCAGGCGCCATCGGCACCGGCCACGGCATCGATTACTACATCGCCGATCCCGACAAGGCCTGCGTCAACGCGGCCAAGGCCCAGCTCTTCGTAGCGGACAAGCTGCTCTGCGACGACGCTGCCTGCGCCAAGAAGATCGTAGCCGACTACAAGCCCCAGTTCGCTTCCGTCAAGGATTACTTCGACGCCATCAACCAGCTGATGCTGGACAAGGACGCCGTCGTATACGACGAGAACGGCAACGCCACCATCGACTTCCAGAACTGCTGATCCCCAACGTTAATGCAGAACGGGCGCTCCCGTTCCCCATGTATATTTAAAGGAGATAAGATCATGAACGAAAAACAGAAACTGATCATCAAGAACGTCGAAGCCCACAGGCAGGAGATCCTGGACGCAGAGCGCTGGCTCTGGCAGCATCCCCAGGTAGGCTATACCGAGTGGCAGGCCAATGAGTATCTGATCGAGAGATTCGAAGCAATGGGATATAAGCTGGTCAGAGCGGATCAGGATCCCAATTTCGGCAAGATCCCCGGCTTCTACACCGACGTAGTCACCGGAAAGCCCGGCCCCTGCCTCTGCATCATGGGCGAGCTCGACGCACTTGACATCGCCAACCACCCCGAATCCGTCAACGGCATGACCCACTGCTGCGGCCACCACGCACAGGCTGCCACCATGCTGGGCATCGCAGCCGCTCTCAAGGAGCCCGGCGCTCTGGACGGTCTCTGCGGCACCATCAGGCTCATGCTGGTCCCCGCTGAGGAGATGATCCAGCTGGCCTTCAGAGAAGAGCTCCGCAAGAAGGGCACCATCAGCTACATGGGCGGCAAGGTCGAGTTCCTCCACAGAGGATACTTCGAAGGCGTCGACCTCTCCATCATGGTACACACCGCCAACAACGACGGAAACGTAGAGTTCACCTGCGGCTATGGCAACAACGGCTGCATGTCCAAGGTCATCACCTACAAGGGCAAGTCCAGCCACGCCGGCGGCGCTCCCCATCTCGGGATCAACGCCCAGTACGCAGCCATGCTCGGTCTTCAGGCCTGCAACGACCTGAGAGAGACCCTCCAGGAGAAGGACACCATCCGCTTCCACCC
>JAFRQL010000073.1 GCA_017428655.1 Bacillota bacterium
TCTGTCAGGCTCTGCGCCTGGCTGAAGAGGACCGCGCCCTCTGTCCCTGCCGGGACGGCGGCCTCAGCTCTTGCCGCAGCGGCCTCGGCTTCGGTGGCGTAATACTTCGAGTTGTTCTGATAGGTGTCGTCTGTGCTCCCGACCGCTACGCCATGCCGCTCCCCGATGGCCCACGCCTCGGAGTTGTGCTGCGCCATGTCCAGGAGCGCTTCGTCCATCTCCGGCCCCGTTAGGGCCGATACATATCTTTCTGCCATTCTTTCCTCCTATACGTAGACCGTTATAAAGCCCGCGCCGCCCGCGGTTCCTTCAGAGCCTGTTCCGCCTGCGCCCGCGGTTCCGGGGTCGTTGTACGGCGTGAGGCTCACCATCTCGTCGTCAATTGTTAAATAGCGATAGCCGCCAGCGTTCTGGCTTCGGTTCCGCGACCCACCGCCTCCGCCGCCATTGCCGCCCGCGCCTCCTGACCCGTATGATGGCGCATAATCGTCTACGGGCTGAGCATTAGCTCCGGCGGAAGAGACTCCCGAGTTGGCGGCCTGTATGCCGATGTAAAGCGATGAGTTGTAAGTGTAAAAGCCGCTCAGAGACCCGTTGCCGCCGTTTGCGCTGTTTGCGCCAAATGCGGCGCCGCCTGTGCTCGATGGAGCGCCGACGACTCTGATGGGGTTCGTGGTGTCAAGCGCCCAAGAATTCCCGTTTTTATACGGGTTATAACGGAGCTCTCGGGCAAAGGTTCCCGGGGTCCCTCCGGTCCATGTCCGCCCCTTGTAGGTCACGGACTCGCCCTGGAGCTCCTCGAGGCTGTTGCCGTCAAAGCTCCCGCCAGCTCCGCCCGCTATGCCGTCCGGCCCGGGCACGGCTCTGATCTCTCCGGTGAGCAGGTCCATATATCCGGCCGCTGACCTGACGCCTGCCTCGCTGGAATACGTTGTCCCGCTGACGGTAAGCGTCGACGCCTGTCCGGCAGCTCCAGGCGCTCCGCCGTCGCCGCAGGCAAACGTGATAGTCGCAGGGATCTGGTCGCCCTCGAGCGTGACCGTGAAGATCTTCCCGCTCTGGCCTCCGGCTCCACCAGCTCCGCCAGCTCCGCCGCTCCCAGAGGTTCCGGCCTCGCCGTTTTCTCCGGCCGCCCCGCCGTCTCCTCCGCTGACGATGTCAAAGCGCACGAGGTCGATGGTGTGGCCGACCGCGGCCTCTGCCGCCGCCTTGCTCCATGTGCCGGAGCCGGTGAGGATCTGGGAGAGGCTGAAGTTGTTGCCGACGTCCGTCGGGGTCCAGTTGGTGGTTATCTTGCTGTCGCCTTTGACGATGCCGCTCATGACAAAGTCCAGGGCGCCGATGATGCCGGTCTTCGCCCGGCCCAGCGGGTCGTTGAAGCTGACCAGGGACCCGGTCGAGGCTCCGTTTTTGACCACAAAAGAGGCCGAGACCTCTCGGGCATTGGCGTAGTAGTTGGCCATGCGGTCGAGGACGTTGCCATAATTGAGCAGGCCGACCATGCCGCAGTCGCCGGTCTTGACGTTCTCGACGCCGCTGCCGATGGTCCGGCTGAACTCCTCCTGGGTGTGCAGGAACGGGATGCCGTAGAGGGTGCCGGTGCCGCTGATCACGGCATAATTGACGCCGCTCTCCTCGATGGTGATGGTGTCCGAGCCCCCGACCTGTGAGGAGTAGAGCCCCCAGCAGGGCTCGTCAAAGAGCACCCGGACGCTGGAGACCACGTTGGTCGACTCCCAAAGGACGACCGGGTCCTCGCCGTTATACTGGCGATACGTGTTGGCGATGACCTTGACCTCGGTGACCATCTCATGACGAGAATAAGCGGCTCCAAGATAAATCTCGGAATCAGGGATCCCGACCGGAGCCGAAGGCTGATTGAAAGTAAAGTACACGGTCCCATCAGCCTGTTGTAGGACGGATACACCGTACCCAAAACAAACATCACGAATATTGTCTCGGGCTGTCCTGTTACGATCCGTAATCGGTAGAAACCCATCCGCTCTGGTTTTGGCAACGGTTGCATCTATCGTGTAGTGGAGGCCGTTTGCCATGTCATACCATAACAATGACGCAGATGACCGTGAATTGTTCTTTGTTCCCTGAAGAATTTCAGCAAGGATCTCTCCGACTGTGCTGTTGGAATATATTCCACCGTTATGGCTCATATATGCGGTTAGCCCTATAAAAGAGACGGCTTTGAGCTGTAGCATAATGGATCCATCACGGTTGACCCTGACAGGCAGTGCCTGTGTTACGTAGAATCTTTTGAAGAGGACACCGTCGTCATAAACGTCAACAGGTTCGGCATTTGAGAATTCCGAATCAAAAGGAGCCATATTTTCTGAGATAGTTTCGGAGTCCGTAGTTCTGGCCACGACTATCTCATTTTCTGATGTATACAGAAATCCGCTGCCTTCGGTACTGTCTTCAACGTAGTATCCTAAAGCTGCAGGATCGAATCTTACTGTGATAGTACAGTCGTCAGCAGATAGGGACTCTGCGATGAGAGCCTGCCTCAGCGAGCCTTCGATTGATATGATCTCATGACTCGTATCTGTGAATTCATAACCACGATATATGATCTTAAGCATCAGGTCATCCTTGTTACTGCACTGTCTTCAGAGTAAACGATATTCCATTCCAGTATGCTGCTCCGTCTTGCTCGATAAAATATGAGCTAGGAGCGCTGTCGCAATACATCCGTTTGGTTATGTTCCCATACCGTGGAGACTGATACCTCACGAAGAAAACGTCATCATCAAGAGCTTCCATTATCTCGGCTGCAACTGATGCTCTAACGGGAAGAAGCACGACCTCAAGAGTCTCCACTCTGGCTACCTGATCCCTTATTACAGATCCGTCTAATGCGGTGCCCTCATTGGGACCGATAACATCTGACCTGGTGACCTTCAGGCCCTGAAACGCCAGATAAGGCGTGAGGTCCACACCGTTTACTGTCAGAACCATACATTCCTCCTTACTGAACAAGGCTTGCGCCTACTATGCGCTGACCTCTGACTGAAGAACTATATATATCTCGGTCGGTCGAGCTCCCACCGGATACGTTAAGGTGATTAAGCGCATCGACGATCCTAATGCCGACGGAATACACCGCTGCCATCATGTTTCGGTCATCATAAGACGCTCCGCCTTGGCTGGTGACGCTTCTCATGTTTACGCTCACGTTAGACGCTGATGCGGCGTCAGTAAGCGCCTTCATAGAATCAGAGACTGCATCGGTGTTATCCGTAATGCCTTCAGCCATCCCCAAGGAGACCATCTTGCCGACTTCATCCTGAAAGACCTTTGAAGGGGAATGGATTCCCAGAACGCCTTTTACGCTGTTAAGAAGGCTGTTGCCCAGCTTCTTGGCCGCCTCTGCAAGGCTGCCTATGCCGTCGATCAGCGCGTCGCCTATGCCCTGTATGATGCTCTTACCGATCTCTCCCCAGTCGACCTCCGCAAAGGCTTTGAAGATCGCCTCTACTATGTCGGGGATCGCTGCGACCAGATCAGGGATAGCCTCGAGCAGACCGACGATCAGTTTCGACATAAGCTCGATGCCGCCTTTTATGAGCTCCGGAGCATAGTCGGTAATAAACTGCACGACCTTGTCGATCAATGTGTCTATACCGCCGTCAAGGAACTCTCCAAGTGCATCCGGAAGAGAAATCAGTATATTCCCGACGGCAGGGAGAAGATTGTCAAACAGGAAGGTCACCGCACTGTTTATTAGCTCACTCAGTGCGGGCTGGATGTCTTCACCAAGGACGAGCGATCCCATGAAGTTCTTCGCCGCCGCCTGCATGGCGCCGAAGGATCCGGAGAGGGTGCCTGCGGCTTCTTCAGCTGCTACACCTGTCAAGCCGAGATTATCCTGCACCAGATGGATCGCTTCATATACGTCTGCAAGGTTCGAAAGGTCGAACTTTTTCCCCATCGCAGCCGGGAGCTTTTCCGCATCAGCAAGCAGGCGTTCCATCTCGGACTTGGTACCGCCATATCCCAGCTTGAGATTGTCAAGCATGGTATAGTTGCCTTTGGCGAAGCCCTGATAGGCGTTCTGCAAAGACTGGACATCGGTCCCCATCTTTGCAGCGTTGTCCGCCATGTCTTTTATGGCCATGTCAGCGTAGTGGGCTGCGGCAGCAGTGTTATTCCCCAAAGATGCGTTGAGCGCGGCACCGAAGGAAACAGCCTGCTCCGCATAACTGTTCATAGATATTCCCGACGCTGCGGCCTCTCTGGCGAATCCCCTCATGGTCTCCGCAGACTCCCCGTAAAGGGTATCAAGCCCTCCGAGATATGACTGCTGAAGAGCCGCTCCTTCATCCAGGGCAGACTTTATAGTTCCCACGACTGCAGCTGCGGTGATGGCTCCTTTGAGCTTCCCTGCAAGGGATGCTCCTGCTTTCTCGCCGGCATCGCCAGCTTCCGCGTCGAGTTCTTTTGTAAGCGCTCCTTTTATGCCTTGAGCAGACGGCACTATCTGCACGTATGCCTGGGCAAGTTCAGTCGCCATTACTGACTACCTCCTGTTATGTGAGACCATGCGGCTTTGAACGCCTCTGCACTCGCATAGCTCTTGTATTCCCCGCCTTTTGCCGCATCGCTTCCGAGAAGCTTTTCAGCGATGAACTGCGGTTTGTTTTTGCCCTTTTGGGCATCCTCCGTCCGCATCCATATCAGCATCGAGAGCCTGTCTACAGCCATCGCCATAAGAAGCTCTGCGGTACTGCATCCGCGCCCGGAGATCTTTCGTTTGATCCTGCTGTCTTCCCTCAGACCCACACAAAAGGCCGCGACCGTTTTTACCGGCAGCGACCTATAGTCAAAAACGTGATATGTTTCGGCCAAGTCACAGATAAGGGAGTCCTCATCCGTAGCTATCATGTGGGCGAGGATCAGGAGTTTTTTCCTTTTGCGGCCTCGATGATCTCCATCAGGATCTTGACCATATCGGTCGTCTTTGTCTTTCCGACGGTCTTCTTAAGATGGATCTTGGCTGCTTCATACTGTTCTTCGCCCAGAAGCGAGCGGAGGGCAAGTACGACTTTTGAAGCGTTCCCGCCGTCTATATCGACGAGGGCCTCGAGCAGTTCATAATCATCAAGGACTTCGTCTTCGAGTTTAAACGCAAAACCGCTGCTCGTGATCCCTTCTACCATAAGCCGCCTCCTTAAGCAGAGGCAGCCTTGATGTAGGCGTAGTGGGTATTGCCGGAGGCGTCGGAAAGGGCCGTTATGGTGGTCTCGAACCCGATATTGTCGTTGTCCTGATAGACAGTCTCACCGACTCCGGAGATCCTTCCCTTGGGGATCACGATCCTTTCGACCGCATTATCCTTCAGGATCAGGTCTATGACGTATACATATTCGCCCAGATCTGCAGGCTTTGCGTTGATGGTGATGCCTGTGGAAAGGGACCCGCTCACGTTTGACTCGCCATAGACCATTTTGAGCACTTCGAGGCGAAGGCTCTCAAGCAGCGTGAAACGGAAATCATCCTTGCGCTCGGTCTGGAATACGTTGACAATGTCTCCGCCGAAGGCCTTGGAAACCTCGGTGGTCACGGACTGATCATGGGTAAGTCCTTCATCGCTGAGATATCCCATGTCGATGAAAGCCGCATTCAGGGCAGTGGTCGCATCGGTCGGGAGAGTAGTCCCTGCCGGAGCGCGGTGGAGTGCGCCGCTGATGCCAGGCTTGCTGGCAGTTACATTTGAAGAATCAGGCATTTGTGCCCCTCCTTATTCGTAATGGACCAGATCGAAGACCGCCTGGTAGCGGTATCTCTTCTTGGTCGTATCGGTAAAGTTATAATCTGCGTTCAGTCTGCAGCTGGAGATCGAAGGCAGGATGGTAATTGTCATCATGACCTCTTTTACCTCTTCATTCAGCTGAGCAGCCAAAAGCATGGTAGACGCATATGACTGAATGGCGACCGTTGCCGACTTCAGATGGTTGCGCTCACTCCCGGATGTCCGTTCTATAAGGACGAAGGATCCGGGAGCATCTTCCGGGTATTCCGCATATGCGGGGACCGTAAGCTCTTCATTCAGATAGTCCAGGATAGTCTTTTCGATCATTTCAGCGCCTTCAGAATCGTATTATGTTCGAGGTTGTCTTTTCTTGCGGCATAGCTCGCAGCTCTGATGCCGGCCTGAATACGGTCGTGGCCTCTAAGGGTATATGCTTCATAGCCTTCACCAAGAGATGAGACCGCCTCATCAGCTCGCTCACGGACAAGTGCTTCCATCTCTGGGCTGAAGAGCATTTCTTTCACGCCCTTTTTGTTAAGCACGACTTTTATACTCATTCCAGAGCCTCCACATTGATCTTGGATCCCCAGGAGAGCGGGATCATCGACTGGATGCCTGTGATCTGTCCTCCGAAGGTCTTGAACCTTCGACCGAAGAAGCGGACCTCACGGCCTTCCCATATGTGACCGTCGCCCTTGGGGATCCCGAGGACATAGGCGATCTCCTTGCCCTGCAGATCAGTGCTAGATGTGATATCGTCCGTAGTTGGCTGACCGACAAGGACGTTTTCCACATCTGTGAAAGACTCTGTGTAAACAGGCCGGTTGAAATCATCTGTCTGGCCGGTGTCAGTAAGCACCTGAAGTGACACAGTCATGCCTCTAAGCATCCTGCCTCACCATCCCTTCAAGAGGGCCTCCGGAGCCGATCGTATTCCCGCGGCCAAGAAGGATCTTGTCGACCCGTCCAAGGTAAAGCTCTCCGGACGAGCCTCCGCTTCCTATGGTCCAGCTCTGCGTGTACCCAAGGCCGCTCATGCTGCCCTGAGTCGCTCCGATGGGAACTATGCCGGATGCGTCGCCAATGCTCCTTCGCACCATGCGGCACGATACGAGCTTTTTGGCGTCTTCCTCTGCGCTCGGACTGTAGGCATCGATGATGACCGCAGCCTCTTCAAGAAGCTGAGATACGACCGTCTGTTCTGATGTGTCCAGTGTGCGGAAGCCTGCTTCGACGTCTTCAATAGTTGCGTAAGCCATTTGCCTGCCTCACTTTTTCCGGGTAGTCTTTTTCGGCGGTTTCGCCCCGGGCTTTTCATCCGCTTTCGCAGGAGCCTCGGCGGCAGTGTAGCCTGCCGCCTCGAACTCTTTGATCCTGTCGTCAGGGATGATAGCCTCGTTGCCGAAGGGCGTCATCATCCTGATCATGGCTATGCAGTGAGCAGGTTGAATGCGTTCTTGTTGCAGCGGAAGCCGCACTCGATCTCGGCTCTGACTGCCACCATGTTCTGCTGCCAGAGGTTGATGGTGTCGGATCCGACCTTGAGCGTCGCCTGATCGCTCACGCTGATCTGAACGCCTTCCACGGTGCCGTAAACAGCCTGGCCGAAGTCACCGGCAAGGCCGACGATCTGGGGCTGAGCGCCGCTGCCGGAGGTCGCGGCCTTGTAAATGCCGTGGCCAACTGCAGTCATGGCGCCAAGCACTCTGGGAATGCTTCCGTCGATCTCGCTTCCGAGGAAGATGGGCCTGTTCTGGCCGTCAAGGGCTCCGAGGAGCTTGCCCTTACCAACAGCGCCGATGGCGATGCCGGTCATGTCGCCGGCAGGGGCGATGGCGTTATATGCAGCGAGAAGGCCGCCATATACGCCGGTGGATCCAGTCAGGGACTGGGCAACGTCGGTGCCGATGACGAACTGGTCAAAGTTGCTCCCGGGAGCAGCCTTGGCTCCGATAACGGTGCTGTCAAAGGCAACTGCCAGAGCTTCGGGCAGCTGTTCAACGAGGCCGTCATAGAGGGCGGGAGCGTCGCGCAGAAGTTCCTTGCTGAAGGGGACGATGACCGCGATCTTATATGCCTGCATGAGCTTGGGAGTCATGCTGCCGGTGCTGACGGGCTTTGCTCCGGTCTCTCCGACCCAGCCAGCTTCGGGGATGGCGGTCACAACGGGGACGCTGGCGCCCGTGCCGGGGAGGGTCATTCTCTTGGCCAGCTGCATGATCGCGCTGCCTTTCTGAGTTCTTACGAGGATCTCCCTTGCGACCTGCGCGGGGAGGAATCCGGTTCTGTTAAGGTCTGCCATAGTTTAGATCTCCTTTATTTGATCTGTTCATTGAGCCAGTTTGCGAACTGGTCTCTGGTTGCTGTGCCGCTGACCTTGTTTACCTCGCCGGCATCTCTTGTCGAAGGATACCCGGGAGAAGAGCCTTTGAAGGCTATCAGCTTTTCAGCCTGAGCCTTGCATGCCTCTTCGGTATCTCCTGACAGTAGATCCGCCGGGACTCCGGTCTCAGCGGCGATCTTGTCTCTTATGCCGCGGATCGCATTGGCCTTGGTAAGAGTATCGAGCTGCGCCTGCAGTGCGTTTGCTCTCTCCGTGACCTTCTGAAGCTCTGACTTGGAAGCCTCTTCGGCAGCATCGAACTTCTGGGCCTTGGCCTTGATGTCGTCATAATCCGCATACTTGCTGCGCTCTCTGCTCAGTCTGTCCCGGATGATCGCATCCATTTCAGCCTGGGTAAAAGTGCGCTCCGGCTGTTCTGCCGTCTGGTTCGCCTGATTCACAGTTTCGTTCATTTTGTTCCTCCGATGAGTTATTCCACGTTTAGGCACGTGTTGCCAATAAAAAAGCATTGCTCGCGCAATGCTGATTTAAACGGTAATATAAAACCGCCCGGAGGCGGCTGAATCAAATCTCATATGATATTCTCTGTTTGAAAATGCCTTTTTCAAAGTTTGACTGATGCTTGCTAAGCAAACGTTTTATAAAATAATCATAAACCTTTGAATTCTTAGGCTCTTCTAGCAAGATGTATTCTTGGGTTTTAAAGTCAATAAGAAGCTTACCTGTAATATCATCAGAGTAACCTCCAATCGAATACAGGACCTTGTTCCCATCCACTTTTTCCAGATTACAATAGACCATCTGGTTCCCCTTTGCCGTCAGTTTCTTCCATCAGTTGAGCCCACCAATCATATTGCTTATTGGCAATTTTATGAGCTTCATCTGCAGTCAAATTATACTTCTTTTCAACCTGACTTTCAAGAAGCTCATGTTGTAAAAGCGTTAAATCTCTGGGCTTCACGTTACCCTCTCTAATACGCTTCCATGCCACAGCCATATTATAATCCGGCGCAAATCGATCATAGCCTTCATAAAGCTTATGCTTTTCGAAGAATACATGACGTTTAATTTGGACGACTTCATCATGAGTCATTCCACAGTTTTGTGCGACAACATCTATGTCATTGATTCTTGTAATAAATTCATATTCAGTCTTTGCTTTTACGTCACGCTCAGTATCGCCTTCCTCGAGCTTATAATGGTGACCACCAGTATCAATGGACAATCGTGCCTTTCTTGTTGCATATGCCTCCTGCTTCTGAACGTTGATCTCTTCTTTGCGCTGGCCATAGTCGACCCGGCGCATGTCGTTGATCTTTTCCTGCCAGGTGTCACCCTCAGCTGCGTCATATCGTGCCTTATACTTCTCCGGATCATAGCCTTCGACCTCGAGCGAATTGTCAAACCGGATCGCGAAGGTGCAGTTGCAGTGAGCATGGATATGATCTGCATGGTCTCCCTTGATGGTACGCTTTGAAGCCTTCTGCCAGCCATTCGAAGCGAGCATCAGGCAGAAGGGACAGGTGTCTCCGGAAGGGATCCATGCGAAATATGCACCGTCTCTTTTCGCGTTTTGCATCATAGTATCGGCGCCGGCCTGCTTGACGAGTCTGCCGGTCGTTGCCGCGACCATGTCGGCATTCTCTGAGATCTTCATCGTGCCTCGGATCGCCGCCGCAGTCTCTCCGTATGTCGCAGTAGCAGCAGGGACAGCTGCTTCAACAGCTGCATGCTGCATCTGGGCGATCGCATCGTACATCTCCGCAGCAAGAGTAGCAGAGCCTTCGCCGTATTTGGTCACGAGAGAATAAGCGAAATCCAAAAGGGCCTGTGTGTCTTCAAAGCCGTTCCTCTGGATCCACCCGAGCATCTGATCGCCGGCGGCTTTATCAAGCTCTGAAAGGCGGGCAATGTAGGCCGCCCAGTCCTTTGTCGAGATCTTCATTTACTGCTCCAGTTCCTCGAGCACCGCAAGCCCCCTTGCTCTGACTTCCTGGGCGCGGATCCGGCGGATCTCTGCCTGGTCGAAACCGATCATCTCAAGGAAAGTATCAGTCTGGGCGAAGCCCTGTCTTACTGAAGCGATCTTGACTGCTGCATCTGCTGTAGCCGCTACAGAAGGCATGGCGGGGTTCCTGAAGTGGGCAAGTATGCTTCTCTCGTCATCGGTAAGTTCTTCGACGGTCTTATCCTGGGCAATGGCAAGCGCCATGAGCGCGATCCGCCTGAGTGCATCACCGTTGCCAGCGTTCAGCTGCTCTGCCAGATTCACGAGAGTCTGGGATTGTGCGAGGATCGCGTCCGAACTGGACGGGTTCGCATCGTTGATCACTCCGGTATCGGTCGCGGACAGTCCTGTCGCCGCGCTGAACTGGGTAGCCAGCAGTCTGATCATCTGAACATGAGGCTCGATGCTTCCCTGGGAGAGCTGACCGAAGGTGGGATTCTGTCCCGTCTCCGGATTCGGAGTCGAAGCCAGGATATTACCGACATACTGCTTGAATCTCTGGTTTATAACTACGTCGAGCTGTTCGTCTGTCACTCCGAGCAGATACTTTTGCGGGGCGGTCGCGAACTCAAGACCGATGGTGGCGTTGGCGATGGTCCTCACATAACCCTGGATGAGGCGTCTTATAGGCTCCTTGATGCGGGATCTTCCGAAGGGCTTTGCACTGGTCGCGTTCCAGATAAGCGCCTCCATCAGAGGCCTCCCCATCTTCTGCGGAAGATGAGTCGCCTTCCATGCTCCGGTACCGGGACTTCTCCGGATCTCGATGACGTCAGTCTCGGTGTACATGTTGATGAGGGACGGATGCCACATTCTGTCGTCGCGGTCATCCTTTTGCGTGTCGATGATGGCAAAGCCGCATTCGATCCGGCCTTTTTCACCGTTCCAAAGAGCCGCCGCTGTTTGCGGACTGTGGAATCGGATCCGGCAACCAAGGGCTTCATCCCTTGAGAGCGTCGCAAATGTGCAGCCATACTTCAGCTCATCGCGGCAGTGCTTCGAATACTCTGATATGAGGCTGTTCGCATCGACTATCTGGTTCAGCTCTGTAGGGTCATAACCATTCGCGCCGACGAAACCGTCGAACATAGATCTGCCAGCCAGCACGTCTACGGTCTTGCCTCCCCATTCGCAGCCTATTTCAAGACCGGCAAGCCCCTGCGGGAGCGCGATACCAAGATTGACCTCAGAGAGGGGAATGTGCCCCTCGTAATAACGGGCTTTTTTCGCGTTATTGTCTCTGTGGTAGTTATAAACAGACACCAGCTCGTCAAGCTGCAGCTGTTCATTTTCGGCAAGGCCTATGACCCTGCCAAGGTCGATTGCACCTATCATTCCGTACTCCTATGCGATCCGCATCTTTCTGCTGGGATCTCTCTTGCTGTTCCTTGCTCCCCAGAGTGCGAGGGAGCAGGCTTCTATCGGAGCGGAATCCACGCCGCCGAAGCCGAAGCCCTGGCCTATTGACCTCTTAGTTGACGTCAGGGCGCTCTGTTCTAGAGCCTCCTGCTTTTCGTACCAGGTGACCGTCTTCTCATTGACTTCGTTCACGAGAAGACTGACCGCTGCCACCACATCGCGGGCACTGGGTCTTATCACCGAATTCTTATATCTCCATGTATCCGCGACTCTGTCGCAGAGGACGTCTACACCGTTCCTGCCGTCTATAACTACACAGGCAGCCGTTGAATACCTGGCATTGAGCCAGTCGGCGAGCCAGCGGATTCCTATGCCTGTCGGGCGTCTGTCTATCATCTCGATCCGCGCAGGACCTTCCTTCGGGCAGACAGCGCCGCAAAGGACGACCTCTGAACCATCTACAGAGAATTTGACGCCGTATGCAGTCTTACCTTCGGGCATCGCTTCGGATGACATGCAGTCATGCCAGGCTTTTGCGTCAAGGACCGTCGTCTCTGCGGCCTCTTCCGGAAGGGGGGACCACCATCCCAGCCGCTCGCGGGCGAATCCGTCGGATGACATGGTCCGAAGCTCTTCTTCGACAAAATCCTCCGCAAGCCGGATGCCCAGCGCGGGGTTGGTCATATACCAGAGGCTGTGGTCTTCGACAGCTATCTCATCGATGCTCTTGGCCTGTACTCCCCATTCATGCCAGGAATCTCCCTTACCCGGCTCCGTAGTACATACGAGCCTTCTTCTGCGGAAGACATCCCCCGGACAGCCGGGGTATGGAGGGGTCCCCGTATAGATGATCTGACGGGTACCTGTTGCCGACGCAGAGAGCGTCGGCATGAGAGCCTCGATCTGATCGTCGGTGAGTTCCTGGGCTTCGTCATAGACCACAAGGGAAATACCATCAAAGCCTCGAGCAGCCTGGCGGGATCGTGCCGAGAACTCGATGGATCCGCCGTTGTAAAGAGTGATACATTCCTCTCCGTTGGTGTAACGGATATCCTTTACAAGCTCCGCGATCTCCGGATGCCTTCGGTCTGTGAAAAGGGACTCGATCCGTCGGAAATGCTTCTTTGCGGTCTTTACCTGGTGTGCCGTGTGAAGGATCTTCTCGCCGTTGATGACCATCCCGAAGAATTCTCTTGCCTCAAGGATGACGTTCTTGCCGTTCTGTCTGGGGACGGAAAGGCCAGCCGAAGTGACAGTATATTCTCCGCCTTCATCCAGACCGAGCCAGCAGTCGATGACGAGGGCCTGCCAGGGGTCGAGCTGGTTGCCGTAGGTCTCCATGAGCATGGCGGCATCGTGTCCGTCCGTAGATACCCTGGGCGGTTCCGTTTTGATGTTAGGTTCCTGAGATCCTCTCATGATCTTTCTTCACGTTTCTGCCGGATCCGGTCAAGGACGGTCTCCGGTTTGATCTCCTGAACGAGGGCCTGCTGGGCCTCGTCAGTGTCCGGCATCGGCTGCAGGATCTTGTCCATGCCCTTCATGAAGTTTCCAAAAAGCGATTGATATTGCTTATAAATCGGATTCTCCCGGATGCCTTTCTGACCGCCTCCGTTGTCGTATTCGACCATCAGTTCCTCTGTCAGGAGCTGGGCTCTGACCTCGTCGAGCTTCACTTTCAGGAAGGCCACATTGTCGATCACCGACTCAAGAACCTTCATCTTATGCTTCGAAATTTTTGCCTTCCGAAGTTCCCGTATGATCTTCTGTTTTTCCTTGCGGATCAGCTCGTCGATGTCGATATCGTTCATTCCCAGATCTCCCTTTTAGACCACCCCTTGCCACGCGCACGCGCGACTCGGGGGTAAATCGGCGCTGGACCAGCGGATTAGTGCCTCAGGGCTTGGGAGGGGAGCCTCCCCCAGGGGTCACCAGTCTCCTGAGGTGACATCACGCTTCTTCCCGATCCCGATGGTCCGGAGCTCCTCTTCTGTTCTGTCTCTCTTCCAAGCATTGCAGCATCGATGTGCAGCCTGCAGGTTAGACCAGTCTTGAGCCGCAGCCTCGGGCGAGGCGTAGCCAAATTCCTTCCACCGTGAAACAGGTTTTATCTCATCGATCACAAACGAAAGAGGATGATCGTTATCGCTGGGCTCGTCGTAGTGGATGGGGCCAAGTCTTCCGTGGCAGATGCCGCACCCCGCGCCCATTGCCTTAAACCTTGCTTTATGCTTTCTCCGAAGATTGCCATTGGCACTACGGGGGTTATTTTTGAGAGGGGGGCGGTCGTTTTTTTGAGCCATCTCTGATAGTTATTCATGCACGAAAAAAGCGCCTTGCGGGCAGGTGGCGCTTCTTCCGATGGGCATATTTTGAAGCTGCGAGGCAAGGACTCTGTGGACCAATTGACATCGGTATCATATTAGCATGCTGAAAGCGTAAAAAGGGACCCCTTTTCATTCCAGAAACCCGGCATAGAAGGCCGTATACCAGAGCAGGCGCTGGCGCCACTTCTTCCAGGTGCGGACCGTAGCGTAAGGAGGATAGCGCCTGCGGGCTGTGATGGCCTCCCACAGGCCTTTGCGGTATTCCTCGGGTATTTCATCGAAGGCCTTCTCGATCGGCTTCAGCTGGGCGGACAGAGCCGCACGCTTGATGGCAAGAACTTCGACGGGGCTCTTGGGGTCGTGTGCCCTTGGCTGTCCGTCAGATGCTCCGCCGGTGCCGTAGCCGTCCAGCTCCTCGAGCCTGGCTTTGATATGCGGATAGTCTCTGATGAGCCAGAGCGCCCGCTGTCTGGCCTCCGGATGGTGTGCAAGACTGTACCTGCTGCGATTCATATCAGTGAGATCTCCTTAGCGGTTGCGAGAGTTCCTGTGCTTTTGACGAGCTTTGAGCTTAAGTGTACGGCCCCTGTCTCTTCCGGACTCGTAGCTCCATGTCTTTGCGAAGGCTTCACGGGCTTCGCGTATCTTCTGGGTAGCGGCTTCGTATTCCTTCCAGCCGTGAGGGCAGGAGTCATTGTGGCAGCCCGGCGCATGATCCGGACATCCAAAGCAGGGAGAACTAGCTCTCATGGTCCGCCTCCGTCCCCGTCTTTACGTGGTAGGTATGCTCATCCGTGTAATAGGCATACTGCGTGTCCTCGTCTTTCTCCCAGTCAGCGTGATCTTTTTCAAACAGCCTCTGTCCTCTCCATTCTTCGGGGAGCTTAAAGGCAACTGTTGTCCTGCGTGTGATGATCATTCTTCATTCCTCCTCACCGTCGCCATTTTGCAGTAGTAGTCGTCGGGATAGATCTCCCGCTTGTCCCAGTAGCAGGATCCAAGACCCATCTTGTCGACTTTGCCGCGCCACCGGCAGTCCTTGCAGGTTATAAGTGGTTCGGCTTTGGCGAGAGCGCCGAAGGAGGGCAGTTCGCCCGGGACATCTACGATGTACTTCACTTTTGCGCCTCCTCTTTCAGGACCTTGCTGATACGGTCAACATAGACCTCTACGATGCCGCCGAAGACATCATCATTGGCTGCTATTACGCTGAGGGCTTCCATGAGTTCTGCGAGGAATTCCCTCACCTGACTGTCCATATACATGCTTTTCTTCCTCTCTGCCGGGATGACCGGCGAATCTTCCGCAGGATCCTCTATAATCTCCTCATCGGGAGACGATACGAAAGGGTCAGGGATCTCTATCCTCGCGAACTTCTCGATGGTATCTGCCTTCTGTGCCTGAGCGTAGGTCTGGCCTTTTTCCCGGAGCTCACCGAGTTTCGCATCAAGGCCCCTTTTGGGATCTTCTGATTCGGTGTTTCCGGCATCCTCCGCCTTCACCTGCTCGAGGGTCTTGCCCAGGGCGAGCGCTTTATGGGCAAGGTAATTCTCATGCTTTTGCTTTGATATAGCTTTGTTCTTGCATTTGCGGGAGCAGTATTTCGCAGTCCCTATGCCCTCGAACTCCTTGCCGCAGATCTTGCAGGTCCGCAAGCTTGGTCTCATGTCTGTTTCCTCCTTTGTCTTGCCTCTTGCTTGGTCTCGTGCCTTACGGGGCCGCCTTTCTTTCTTCGGGGCTTTGGTGTGTAGATGTAGCGGATATAGTGGGAGCCGGTCTGTTCGTCGTAGTGGGAGATCTCCTTCACGTCAGCTCCGGAAGGCGCCCGCAGCTCGCGGGGATCGTAGGTGATCTGCTCGTCGACTATGACCGGCTTCTCAAGGCCTCTTGAAGAGTGCCATTTCTGCTGGCCTGCACAGCCTGCGGCTTGTCTCACCAGATATGCCGCTACAGGCGTAAAGTCCTGCTGGCCGGCATTGAGGGGCCTGACATCTACATAGCCGTGCCCCCAGATATCCGAGAGAGCTCTTCCGCCGATGCATGCCTCTGCCTGGGATCCATCCTTCACTTCTATGCCCGCCCCGCTGATCACGGCGTGGTGGTGCAGCCTCACTGATATCCCGGAGTCCTCGTCCTTGTCCGCTGTTATCCAGACGCCCTTCAGGCGTTCCCCGAGAGCTCTTGACATCCGCCGCCAGAAGAGGGCACAGGCCTTGTCTGCTTCTTCGATGCTCTGAGGCTCATGATCATAGGTCAGGGTGACGAAGAGATCTCCTTCTCTGAAGTTGCAGTTCAGGATCCGGGCGAGCCTTCGGACAGCTCCGGTCAGATTCCTCTCTGCTTTCGCCTGGGTAGTCGCTCCCTTCCTCCGGGGTGACCTCGGTCTCTTTTCCCCGACCCAGAACTGCGTCTTTTCGACTGTCATGCCTGATCTGATGGTCCTGATCATCCAATAGCCTTTCATGGTCATAAAGTTAGCCTCTTATGGACTTTCAAAAGGAAGAGTTTTCGCTTCCTTTTGAGAACAGATGTTTGTTGAGCTCTGGGAAGCCTCCGGATGACCGGGGATTTCCCGCAGCTCAGCAGAGCTGCGTCCCGGGCAAAGCCCGGATAGTTTTAGAAGGGGATATCGTCGTCCGGTTCAAGGCCGCTGTATACGTCCATCTCCATCTGCCTTGCGCCGAAGTCGGGGTTGCCGGTGATCTGGGCGCCGGTGCTCCCGCCCTGCTGGACAGCTGTCCCGACCTTCTCCATCGGGATGACCACGTTTGCCACCACCTCGGTGTACCAGACCTTGACGCCGTTCTTGTCATAGCTTCTGGTCTTGAGACTGCCGCTGACAAAGCACCGCTGGCCTTTCTCAAGGCTTTTGTCTGCGTATTCCGCCAGCTTGCCCCAGATGACGACAGAAGGGAAGTCCGCCGGCCTGTCTTCGCCCTGGGCGGTCTTGCCGTTGTCTATCGCCAGGGTGAAGCGTGCGCAACAGCGCTGAGTTTTTGCCGTGTATGATACCTCCGGATCTCTCGTGAGCCTGCCCAGAAGCTGTACCTGATTAATGCTGTATGCCATGTGTTTTACCTCTTATGAATTCGTCGAGTCCCTCGAGCAGGGAGTCTATGGTCTTTGCGAGTTCTTCGAAGGGAAGGGCGGTGATCGTGGTGTATCTCATATCTGGCCGCCTCTGATAAGGACTCCGATCATGACTGCAGTCATGAGGACTGCGCAGCTGCAGGCGGCGAGCCACGCTATGTTCAGGATCCAGTCAATGTGTTTCATTTCCCGACCCTCCTTTTCAGCCAGGCTTCGAACCTGTCCCGGTCCAAGCGGTAGGTCTGGTATTTTGTCCGGGGAAGGGCGGCTCCGCTCTGAGCGGCCCATGCAGTGGCAGTCGCCCTGCCGACGTTGTACTCGACCATGATGTCCTTGATGCTTATGAGTTTCATGTGTGCCTCCTTTGCTATGCGTACAGCAGTGTGTAGCCTTCTGCGGGATCCCTCTTGTAGACCTCCGCGTACCAGCCCATGCCGCATTCGGCGTTCTGGCGGATGGCCTCTGCGGCCTCGAGCGAGTCGGCAAAGGCCACGAAGGTCTCGTCTTTATCGGTCAGTGTGATGACCATGAATGGCTTCATGTGCGTCTCCTTTATATCTTCAGGCCTTGGTCGTTGAGCCATGTTCTGAACTCCTTCAGCGGGCCGTACAGGCCGGTGAGCTCTTCGCCCTGGCATCCGCAGAAGATCACGTCTCCGCGGATCACGTCCACCGGGCGGGAGCCGGCGAAGACCAGGAAGCTGTCCGGGCAGTCGTCCCGGAACTTTCCGTCTTCATTGCAGATCATGATGACGTTCTGGCCGTTGTACTCGCCTATGCTCACGGTCTCGATGTAGCCCCGGACAAAGCGCTGCAGGTTCTCCAGACTCAAGCTCATGGCCGTGTGGTAAAGACCCGAGTCTGCCCGCTTTACAAATACCGATTCTTTGATGCTCATGTTTGCCTCCTATACGTATGCCTGTTCTGCGTATTCTTTGGCATCGGCCAGCGAGTAGAACTCTCTGACCTCACGACCGTTCTCCAGAAGGAAGTAAGTCGTGTGGTCCCATGTGCCGAGGCCGTTGGCGTGCGGGATGTGCCTCTTGCGGCTCTCGATGGTCAGTGCTGTGCCCTGACCTGCGTAGGTGATGGTCGTGCCTTCAGGCGAGACCGTCTTCCCCGTCCTTGTCCATTTGATGTTCATGTGTGTCTCCTTGTTCGTGTCTTTTAAGACACCACTTCGGTAAAAAAAATGCCCATTGGAGATTTTAGATCCAGAATTCTGCAGATAGTTTCTATCTCTTTCTGTGTAAATTCAGAACTACCGTTACACTTTCGATAATAAGCAGAGCGGCTCATATCTATGGCTTCGCAGAATTGCTCTGTCGTCATACCTTTTCTTTTCCGCTCATACTCAAGCCTGTATTTGTCCATCCCGACCTCCTTTCATGTTTGTGTCATAAAAGACACCTAAATAATAGCGCGTCACTCTTTTGATGTCAACACTGTTTTGTGTCCTTTCCGAAACTTTTTAGCTTGAAACAAATGTTTTCTGTTGCGGAAATGACACACCACATTTATAATGACAGCACAGGAGGTGTCCGCTATGGATATGGGAGAAAAGATTAAACAGTTAAGAATTGAACGCGGGATGACCCTCGAGCAATTGGGTGATGCCGTTGGAGTAGGCAAGAGCACTGTCCGTAAGTGGGAAAATGGGATAATAGCAAATATGAGAAGGGATAAAATCGCGAAGATCGCTGAAGCCCTTCATGTTTCACCTGCCTACCTCATGGGCTGGGAAGAGTCCGGCTCCGACCTTTCCTCCATCCCCGGCGCCCGCCCGATCAGGTCTATCCGCCTCCCCATCCTCGGCCATGTATCCTGCGGCGAGCCCAAGTTCGCCTCCGAAGAATTCGAAGGTTATGTCGACGCTGAAGCTGACATCACCGCAGACTTCTGCCTCATCGCCAAGGGAGACTCCATGATCAACATAGGCATCGAAGAAGGCACCGTCGTCTTCATCCGCCGGCAGGACTCCGTCGAGAACGGCCAGATCGCCGTGGTGATCTACGATGACGACGCCACCCTCAAGCGCGTCTACTACTATCCCGACCAGGCTCTCCTTATCCTCCGCGCCGAGAACCCCCGCTACAAAGACATCACCTTCGTCGGCCCCCAGCTGAACGCCGTCAGGATCATCGGCAGGGCGGTGATGTTTCAGAGGGAGATAGTGTAGGGGGAGGGGGGCAAACCCATAATTTTATACCGGCGATATCATTGACTTCAGTCGTAAAAGGTGATAAATAATAGTCAACGGAACTCGCCGAGCCTCTACTCTCAAATGGGAGCATGCGTAACATGGCGAGTATTTGTTTTGAGGAAACAATTCATGAATACTGACATCTCGAGCACAGAGTTTAAACTTTGTAAAGGTGATACGAAGCCTTTTCTTTCGGTCGATCAGCAGTTAGATCTTTTAAAAAGCAGAGGTCTGATCGTACGTGATGACGAGAACGCGAAAGATATATTAAGACGTACAAATTATTATCGGCTTAGCGGTTACTCTTTGACCCTGAGAGAGAATGATATGTTTCATGATGGAGTGTCTTTTGACGATCTATATGAGATATATCGATTCGATGATGGATTCCGAAGAATCATCCTGACATACTCATCAAATGTGGAGGTCGCATTCCGGAGCTTCGTGGCATATAATCACGCTCGTAATTATGGACCTCTAGGATATATGGATGCAGACAATTTCGAGAATTCAAATTATCATAAGACCTTTATAGCTAAGATAACAGAAGAAGTCTCGCGGTCTGATGATATTTTTGTTTACCATCACCGGAAAGATTTAAACTGCGTATTCCCTATTTGGGCAGTAATAGAATGCAGCAGCTTTGGCGATCTGTCAAAACTATATAAAAACCTCAAGGCAGAAGATCGCACATTTATCTCAAAAAACGAGTATGGAGTATCAAGGGAATACATAGAAAACTGGCTGCAGGCCATCGTCTCTGCGCGTAATATAGCCGCTCATGCAGGGAGATTTTATAATAGGCGATTCAAATCGGTCAGAGTAAAGCTACCTAAAAAACTAAAGCGTGTTATATGGTCTGACAGTGCCTTTGCGATAGTATACGCAATACATAGGCTTCAGCCCACTGAAGCATTGGCAAAAGCCTTGCGAAAAGACTTATCGGATCTTATCAGCAAATACCCTATAGCTGACAAAGCACAATTAGGGATCTGTGATGATTGGGAAGATCTTTTGATCTCCAACACAACAAAGTATCAGCTGGGGACGAGAAATAAAAAAACTGACCCCAGGAGCAAAGGATTCTAAGCGTTTCCGCCTACTCCCATTCGGGAACCCAGCTTTATTCCTTCACAAGTCAGCTTAATTATATTATCGCCAACGACAAAGAAAATGCAACTAAAATCGGGCGGGGAACACACCACACGCTCCCGCCCGACAGAGGCAACACACACGATCCAGCATCAAAGGATCGAGGAGTTTATTTAATTATAGCACCGAAAGGAGGTGCGGGCAATGGCAAACAAGGCGAAGAAGACTCCATCCGGGTCATGGAGGGTCCAGGTATATGACTATACGGATCCCTCGGGGAAGAAGCACCTTAAAAGCTTCACTGCGTCTACAAAGGCACAGGCCGAGCTGATGGCCGCGGAGTTCGTGCGGATGAAAAAGACCCGCAATCAGGCGCTTGCGGCCGGAACCGTCGGAGCTCTGCTTGACGAGTATATAAAGCTCATGGAGCCCACGCTCTCACCTTCGACGATCATCGGATACCGAAAGACCAGGAAGACTGCCTTCCCTGATCTGATGGATACCCCGGCATCAAAGCTCACGGCGGCGCGGATCCAGCAGGCCATCAATGCGGAGGTGTCCTTGATCAGCGAGAGGACAGGACGTCCGAAGTCCCCAAAGACCATAAAGAATGAGTGGGGAGCAGTCTCTGCAGCTCTTGCCGAACTCGCCGGCCTTCGCTTTTCCCCTAAGCTTCCGACATACCAGGTCGCTCCGAAGGATCTGCCAGAGCCTGCAGAGGTCATGGCAGCTGTCAAAGGCTCGGATGTTGAACTGCCGGTCCTTCTGGCTCTGGTCCTGTCTCTCACCATGTCGGAGATCCGCGGCCTTAAGTGCTCTGATATCAACGGCAATATGCTGACGGTGCGCCGGACTCTTATAGATACGCCAAGCGGCCCGGTCGTCAAGGAGTCCGGCAAGACCGCCTCAAGGCTCCGCAGGCTTGTCATGCCAGATTTTCTCGCCGATATGGTAAAAACGTCTGAGCCGATGCTTGAATTCATTCAGACAGGCAGTGACGGTTTCCTCGAGCCACGTCACCGCAGTATCGTGTATCGGCATTTCAAATCCTTGATGGAAGACGCTGGGATAACGATGACGTTCCACAACCTGAGGGCTCTTAATGCGTCCGCCATGCTCGCTCTGGGCGTTCCGGACAAATATGCGATGGAAAGAGGAGGCTGGAAGACTCCCACTGTTATGAAGCGGAACTACCAGCAGACCCTTGATCAGGAGCGCCGCAGGATAGACGCTGCTATAAACAAGTATTTCGAGGGGATAACTTCTGAGATAACTCAAAAAGAAGCAAATCGTTGAAAATTCAATGCTGAATGAGATTCGCAGAGTGGGTTCGAATCCCCTATACTCCACCAAAACATGGGTCCGGACCATTGATTGGTCCGGACTTTTATTGTGGCTTTAGCAACAATAAACCACCAGCTCTGCTGGTGGAATAAGAAATCTTTAGATTCAAGTATAAAAACCTCCGAACTCCATATAATAAGAGCGATTCCCCAATCGCATCATTACCAAAGAGAGGAGGTTTTTATCAATTGGATAGTAAAGACATCCAAAGTTTATCACATTCCAAATGGCGATGCCAATACCACATAGTGTTTGCACCGAAATACAGAAGACAGGAAATCTACGGGCAGATACGAGTAGATATTGGTAAGATCCTACGCAAGCTGTGTGAACAAAAGAATGTAGAGATAATTGAGGCAGAATTATGCCCGGATCATATCCACATGTTGGTCAGTATCCCACCAAACATTAGCGTGTCATCGTTTGTCGGTTATCTGAAAGGCAAAAGCAGTCTGATGATATTTGATAGACATGCAAACCTGAAGTACAAATATGGCAA
>JAFRQL010000005.1 GCA_017428655.1 Bacillota bacterium
CTCGCCGGGGCAAGCTCCGACAGGATGGACGCTCTCAGAAACTATGGCAGCTGCCTTGGCCTTGCTTTTCAGATCATGGACGACATCCAGGACGTCATCGGAGATCCCGAAAAGATGGGCAAATCCGTCGGAAAGGACGCGAGGGACGAGAAGAACACCTATCCCTCGGTCTACGGCCTCGACACCGCAAGGGCAAGGTGCCGCGAGCTCATCGAAAAGGCCAGGGCGTCCATGGCAAGATATTACGATGAGGCCGAGGTCTTCAACGACATCCTCGATCATGTAGAAGGAAACATCGCGTAATGGCAGAAGAACTTGAGAACATCTCCCTATATGAACAGATCAAGACCTGCCCCGAAGGGGAGCTGGATCTGATCGCCGAGGAGCTCAGAGACGAGCTTATACAGGACGTGTCCAAGACCGGAGGTCATCTTGCCTCCAATCTGGGTAGCGTCGAGCTCACCATCGCCCTGCACCGGGTCTTCGACAGTCCAAAGGACAGGATCGTCTGGGACGTGGGCCATCAGGCTTACATCCACAAGATGATCACCGGAAGGCGGGAAGAGATGGCGACCCTGCGCCAGCTGGGAGGCCTCAGCGGTTTTCCCAAGAGAAGGGAGTCGGAGCACGACGCCTACGACAGCGGACACAGCGGGACCTCCATCTCGGCAGCGCTGGGCTATGCCGCGGCAAGAGACCTAAAGGGCCTTGACTACGAGTGCATCGCGGTCATCGGCGACGGCGCCCTGACCGGTGGAGTCGCATTTGAAGCCCTCAACGCCGCGGGAAGCTCCAAGACCTCGCTGATCGTGATCCTCAACGACAATGCCATGTCCATCTCCCGCAACGTGGGAGGCCTTGCCAGGCACCTTCAGAAGATCAGAAGGACCAACTCCTACCTCAAATTCAAGAAAGGCGTAAAGAACGCCCTGCAGAAGTCGCCGACCTTCCTCAGAAGGCTGACCTCCGCCAGGGACGCCCTCAAATACGCTCTTCTTCCCGGCGCCATCTTTGAAGAGCTGGGCTTCAAGTATTTCGGCCCCGTGGACGGCCACGACATCGAGGCCATGTGCCAGGTCTTTGAATCTGTGAAGCACCTGGACAGGCCGGTCCTCGTCCACTGCGTCACTAAAAAGGGCAAGGGCTTCGGACCTGCCGAGTCCAACCCCGAGAAATACCACGGCACCGGCCCCTTCGATCCAAAGACCGCCGACGACGTCACTGTCAGGGATCCCGGGACCTGGTCCGAGGTCTTCGGAAAACTGATACTCGACCGGGCCTTCGGAGACAGCAGGATCTGCGCGGTCACCGCTTCCATGATCGAGGGGACAGGCCTTTCCGCCATGAAAAAGCAGATGCCGGACCGGGTGTTCGACGCCGGGATAGCGGAGCAGCACGCGGTATCCTTTGCCGCGGGCCTTGCGCTCTCAGGCATGAAGCCCGTGGTCGCCATCTATTCCACCTTCCTTCAGAGGGCCTACGATCAGGTGATCACCGAGGTCTGCCTGCAGAAGCTCCCCGTGATCTTCTGCATCGACAGGGCGGGGATCGTCGGAGCCGACGGAGAGACCCATCAGGGCATCTACGACATAAACTACCTTTCGGGCATGCCCAACATGACCATCCTCTCGCCCAGGGACGATCAGGAGCTGGAGAACATGTTCGATTACGCGCTTTCCCTCAACGCTCCCTGCGCCATCAGGTACCCCAGAGGCGTCGCGCCTAAAGGGGCCAGGACTCCCAAGGACAGGACCAAGGTCTACGTCCCGGCTCCCCAGTGCCTAAGGGACGGCATGGACGTGGTATTCTTAAGCGACGGTGGGAGCCTTCCCTCGGTGCTGGACGCTGCGTCGCTTCTTGAGAGCAGAAGGATATCCTGCGCGGTATGGGACCTGAAGCAGCTCAAGCCTCTTCCCGAGCACTTCCTGACCTACGTGTTCTCCCACTGGCACAACGTGGTCACCGTGGAGGACGGGGACGTCTGCTGCGGCATCGGGGCGAGGATCGGGGCAAGGAGCGCCGAGAAGGCCTCGTGCAGGGTGCTGAATATAGGCTGGCCGGACGCCTTCATCGAGCAGGGCAGCCAGAGCCAGCTGAGAAAACGCTTTGGGATGGATGCCGCGGGCATCGCTGACAGAACGGAGAGATTCCTTGAAAACGAGGCTTGATGTGCTGCTCACAGAGCAGGGTTATTTCCCGACCAGGGAGAAGGCGAGGGCTGCTGTCATGGCAGGCCTTGTCTACGTTGACGGGCAGATCTCGGATAAGCCCGGGACCGGCATAAAGGAAGACTCGGTGATAACCGTGAAGGGCGACACCTGTCCCTTCGTAGGAAGGGGCGGCCTTAAGCTGGCCAGGGCTCTGGAGGTCTTTTCGGTGGATCCCGCGGGCTGGACCTGCATCGATATCGGGGCTTCCACAGGAGGCTTCACCGACTGCCTGCTGCAGAACGGGGCGAAGAAGGTCTACGCGGTGGACGTGGGCTACGGCCAGCTGGACTACAGTCTCAGGATCGATCCCAGGGTCGTCAACATTGAGAAGCAGAACTTCCGCTACATGACCCCGGACCAGATCGGAGAGCCTCTGGACTACGCGGTGACGGACGTGTCGTTCATCTCGCTGAGGTACATCTTTCCCGGAGCCGCAGCCATGCTCAAAGACGGCGGCCTTATGACCGCGCTCATAAAGCCCCAGTTCGAGGCAGGGCGCGAGCAGGTCGGAAACAAGGGCATCGTGAAGGATCCCAAGGTCCATAAGGAAGTCATAGAGAAGGCGATAGGCTATGCAAATGAAAGCGGGTTTACAGTAATAAATTTAAGTTACTCGCCCGTCAAAGGAGCAAAAGGGAACATCGAGTTCCTGCTCATGCTGAGAAAATGTTCCGAAGGAGAGACTCCTTCAACAGACCCCGCGATGGACATCGACGCAGTCGTCGAACAGGCCCACACAGGGCTGGACTTATAGAGCGATAAGCGTTACACAACGAGGGGTGGCGCAAGGAGGCACCGCGCCGTCTGCCGCCAGGTAGACGGATGCGGGGGATGCCTGCGCCAGGACCCGCCGCCGAGAGCTCGCAGGCGGATGGGATGGACGCCTTAGGCAGGAGCCGCCGCGGCACCTGCGCCAGGACCCCGAGCGACAAAAATCGAAACATAACTTCAGATAATCACAGAATACGGAGACAAGATGGCACTCACACCGATGCTTCAGCAGTATAAGGACCTCAAAGAGCAGTACAAAGACTGCCTGCTCTTCGACCGGGTCGGCGACTTCTACGAAATGTACTTCGAAGACGCCCTCATCGGCTCGAGAGACATGGACGTCGTGCTGACCAAGAAGTCCTGCGGTGAAGAGGAAAAAGCCCCCATGTGCGGAGTCCCGTATCACTCCGTCGAAACGTATATCGCAAGGCTCCTCGAGCACGGCCACAAGGTCGCCATAGCCGAGCAGATGGAGGATCCCGCCCTTGCCAAAGGCCTGGTCAAGCGCCAGGTCATAAGGGTCGTCACCCCCGGCACCGTCATCGATCCCAACATGCTCCGGGAAAAGGACAACAACTTCCTCGCCGCGGTCTACGTCAGCGGCAGCGACTTCGGTCTCTGTTGGGTCGATATCAGCACCGGCGAATTCTTCGCCATGCAGCAGACCGCGGACCGCACCCACGAGCAGCTCCTCGCCCAGCTGGCAAGGATCGAGCCCCACGAGATCATAACCAACCTCAGCGAAGAAGAAGCCCCCTGGCTGTGGGAGCAGGCCTCTTTCTTCGACACCCTGTACATCTCCGTCCCGGGAGGAGACCTCTTCAGCTCCGAACACTGCCTTGAGAGCCTCTCCGCCCATTATAAAGCGTCGACCCTTAAATCCAAGGGTCTTGCCGAAGAAGACGCGCCCCTTGTTTTCAGAGCCGCGGGAGCGGTCCTGGGATACCTCAGGGACACCCAGATGCAGGAGCTTTCCCACCTCAACGAGCTTCGGATCATCAACACCGGCACCTCCATGAGCCTGGACAAGGCGACCATCAGAAACCTGGAGATCACCGAGACCCTCTTCGAGCACAAGCTCCAGGGCTCACTTCTGGGCGTCCTGGACCGCTGCGGCACCGCCATGGGATCAAGAAAGATGAAGCAGTGGCTGAGAGAGCCTTTGAGCGACCTGGCCCAGATCCGCGCAAGGCTGGACGCTGTGGAAGCTCTCGCCTCGGACGTCATCCTGAGAAACAACCTGCGTGACGCCCTCAAGGCGGTCTACGACCTTGAAAGGCTCTGCAGCCGCATCTCCCTGGGATCTGCCAACGCCAAAGACCTCATCGCCCTTAAGGTCAGCCTTCAGCGCATCCCGGACATCAAGGCAGAGCTTTCCGACGCGGACAGCGTCCTGCTTTCCGAGATCAACGAAAGGATCTCGCCCCTGGCTGAGCTGGCTTCCGAGATCGAAGACGCCATCACCGACGAGCCTCCCTTCAGCGTAAGGGAGGGCGGCCTCATAAGGCCCGGCTACAGCGAAGAGCTGGACGAGCTCAACTCCTCCTCCGCCGATGCCCAGCAGTGGATTGCGTCCCTTGAAGGCACCGAAAGGGAGAGGACCGGCATAAGGAACCTCAGGGTCGGCTACAACAAGGTCTTCGGCTATTACATCGAAGTCAGCAAATCCAGCATCGACCAGGTCCCCGATAATTACATCAGAAAGCAGACCCTGGTAGGGGGAGAGCGGTACATCACCTCCGAGATGAAGGAGATGGAGAGCATCGTCCTCAGCGCCCAGGCAAAGATCAACGACCTTGAGTACAGGCTCTTCACGGCCTTGAGGCTCAAAGCCCTGGACCTTGCCCCGGTGATCCAGGAGACATCGGCCGCCATCGCAGAAGCCGACGTTCTGGCCAGCTTTGCAGAAAGCTCGGTGAAGCTCTCCTACGTTAAGCCCGAGGTCGACGGAGGCGACGAGATCGTCATCACCAAGGGCAGGCATCCGGTCATCGAGAATACCATCAGAGACGGCATATACGTTCCCAACGATCTTTACATCAACAGGGATGACGCCTCCATGCTCCTGATCACCGGCCCCAACATGGCCGGAAAATCCACCTACATGAGGCAGCTGGCCCTGATCGTCCTCATGGCCCAGGCAGGGTGCTTCGTGCCCGCCGAGAGCGCCAGGATAGGGGTCTGCGACAAGATCTTCACCAGGATAGGCGCCAGCGACAACATCGCCATGGGCCAGTCCACCTTCTTCGTCGAGATGTCCGAGCTGGCATATATCCTCAACACCGCCACATCAAAGAGCCTGGTGATCCTGGACGAGATCGGAAGAGGCACCAGCACCTACGACGGACTTTCCATCGCATGGGCAGTGGTGGGCTTTCTCACGGACAAAAAGCGCAGGATCAGGACCCTGTTCGCGACTCACTATCACGAGCTCACGCCCCTGGCAGATACGTTGAGAGGGGTCAGGAACCTCAACGTGGACGTTTCCGAGGCGGACGGCAATATCGTTTTCCTTCACCACATCATCGAGGGAAGCGCCAGCAGGAGCTACGGCATCCACGTGGCAAGGCTTGCGGGAGTCCCGGACGCGGTGCTCAGCGACGCCGAGGAAAGGCTGGCGGTCCTTGAAAGATCGGCCCCGGACCTTCAGAGCGGTCCCCAAAAGCCCGCTCCCGGCGCGGAGAAAAAGCCCGAACAGGTCCAGCTCTCGATCTTTTCCGCCGGCGATTCGGTCCTGGCCGAAAAGATCAGGAACCTGGATCTTATGAACATCACCCCGTCCAGGGCAATTGCCATACTTGAAGAACTGCAGGAGACTGCGAGGAAGAGAATATGAGCGGCATCATAAGAGCCCTTGCAAAGGACATATCCGACAAGATCGCGGCAGGAGAGGTGGTCGAAAGGCCTCTTTCCATCGTGAAGGAGCTGGTCGAAAACTCCGTCGACGCCGGAGCCTCGTCCATAACCGTCGAGATCAGAAAGGGCGGCAAGGAATACATCAGGGTCACCGACGACGGAAAGGGCATGGGCGAAGACGACGCCAGGCTCTGCTTTTCAAGGTACGCGACCTCCAAGATCTCGGAAGCCTCGGACCTTGAGCACATCGAGAGCCTGGGCTTTCGCGGAGAAGCCCTTGCCAGCATCGCAGCCGTCTCAAGGGTCGAGCTCATGACCAAGGAGCGTGGCGAAAGGATGGGCACCAGAGTCGCCATCAGCGGCGGCGTTTTCGAGGCAGTAGAGCCCGCGGCCTGCCAGGAGGGGACCACCATCGTGGTGAGAGACCTCTTCTACAACACGCCCGTAAGGCGCAGGTTCCTTAAGCCCGACAACTCCGAGAGCTCTCTCGTCATAGATTTCTTCTCCAAGATGGCCGTGGCGTATCCCGGCATCAAGATGAGGCTCATAAACAACGGGTCCATACTGTTCTCGACCATGGGGAAGGGCGACCTCAAGCAGGCCATCCTCACGGTCTACAGCCCTGGCATGGTGAGAAAGCTCCTTCCGGTGAGCTTTACCGACGGCGATCAGTCGGTCAGGGCGTATATCAGCGCACCTTCCGACTCCAGGACCAGCAGAAGGTACCAGATATTTTTCGTCAACGGAAGGCTGGTGAAGAGCAGGGTCCTTGAGAACGCTGTGTTCCGGGCCTATTCGGACAAGCTCTTCGAGGGCAGATATCCCATGGTCTTCATGTTCCTCACCGTTCCCGCGGACAGCCTGGACGTCAACGTCCATCCGACCAAGACCGAGATCAAGTTCCTCGATGAGGAAAAGGTCTCGACATTCGTGATCAAGGCGGTGAGAAGAGCCCTTCTTGATCCCGAGGCCATGAGGGTCGACGAAGAGGACGTGGGAAGCGGCCTCGGAGTCTCCGCGCCTTCGGAGGGATCGACTGATGCTCCCAAAAGCAGGGCAGGAGTCGATCTTTCTTCTCTCATTCCCAAGGACGAAGCCTCCCCGAAGGAGCCCTTCAGGCCTTCCATGGGGATGAACAAGGACCCGTACCTTCGCGAAAAACTGAGAAAAGAAGCCATCGAAGCAGCCCTCAGGGCGTCCTCCGGCAAAAAGTCCATTATCCCCCAGGAGGAAGACCAGCCCCGGGTGACGGTCAGCGACCTTCCCGCCGCAAGAAGCGAAAAGGAGGACCTCTTCAGAGACCTTCGGACCACAAGAAACGAAGCTCCCGCTGAAGACAACGCCGTCAGGACCACCGAAGAACAGACCGTCATAAAAGAACTGGCGGTCCAGGAGGAGATCAGCGGCTACGACCGTAAGGACAACAGGCTCTTCAGGTTCACCGACCTGGAGTATCTGGGCATCTTCGCAGCAACCTACATCATCTGCAAAAAAGACGACTGGCTCTATCTCATCGACCAGCACGCGGCCCATGAGAGGGTCATGTTCGAGGAGTTCACCAGGCGCCTTGAAGAGGGCACCGTCAGCAGCCAGATCCTGATGATCCCCCACATCGTAAGGCTCACCGCGGCTGACAAAGAGGCCGCTTTGGAGTTCCTTCCCAGGCTCTCCGCCATCGGATACACCGTCGAGGACTTCGGACCTGCGGAGCTGGCGGTGAAGGAGATCCCGTCCTTCATGGAGGAGGCTCAGGCCGAGGCCTTCATCGACGCGGTCTTTGAAGAGGCAAGCTTTAAGGCGGTGAAAGGCGAGATCATGAAGAGCGAGCTTGCCATGAAGGCCTGCAAGGCTGCGGTAAAGGGAGGAGACGATCTAAAGGAGGGCGAGGTCCTTGCCCTGTTCGAAAGCCTCGACGGCTGCGAGAATCCGTTCTCGTGCCCCCACGGAAGACCGACCTTCATCAGGCTTTCAAAGGGAGAGCTGGAAAAGCTCTTCAAGAGAAAATGATCCCCGTTCTGTTCGTATGCGGCCCGACGGCCGTGGGCAAGACCGAATATTCCATAAGGCTCGCCGAAGATCTGGGAGGCGAGATCGTTTCCGCCGACTCCATGCAGATCTACCGGTTCATGGACATCGGAAGCGCCAAGCCCACCAGAGAGGAGCAGACCCGTGTCCCGCATCATCTGGTCGACTTCGTTGACCCCAGAGAGCCCTTCAGCGTGGCCATGTACCAAAAGCTCGCCCTTGACGCCATAAAGGATGTCGCTTCCCGGGGAAAGGTCCCCGTGGTCAGCGGAGGCACCGGCCTGTATATAAACAGCCTGATCTACGACATGGACTTTTCCGCTCCCGCCGGGGATCCCGCCCTGAGGGACAAGATCCTTGCCGAGGAGGGAAACGATCCCGCAAGGCTCTGGGAGAGGCTGAGACGCCTCGATCCCGCGGCAGCGGATGAGATCCACCCCAACAACGTAAAACGCGTCCTGAGGGCCATTGAGAGGCTCGAGGGAGGCGAAGAAAAGCTCAGGGGCTTTGCCGAGGGCGACAGGCCTTCGAAGATCATAGATCCGGTGCTGATCGGCCTTGACAGAGACCGGGACGAGCTTTATAAAAGGATAGACGCGAGGGTCGACAGGCTTTTTGAAGCGGGTCTTGCGGACGAGATCAAAGGCCTCATGGCCATGGGGCTTTCCGCTTCAGACATCTCTATGAAGGGCATAGGCTATAAGGAGGTCATCGAAGCTATAAATTCCGGGCTTCCCCCGGAGAGCGCTGCGGAAAAGATCAAGCTCAGCACCAGGCATTACGCCAAAAGGCAGCTGACCTGGCTCCGAAGATACAAAGACATGAAGTGGTTCACCCTGAAGGGAGACGGTTTCTGCGAAGACGTCTACCGGAGGATCCTTGATTATGGAAGAGAAAAAACGCAAGCTCCTCAACCGGACCGATAAGCCCGACAACGTGGTGGAGCGTGAAAACGAGATACTGGAAAAGTGCGGGAAGATCGAAGAGGAGCTCCCGTCCTGGCTTCGCGGCTACTTCATGTACCTTCGGAGCAACGTCCTTCCCATGACCAGACTGGCCTACCTTCAGGACATCCGGTTCTTCTGCGAGTATCTTCTCAAGGAGACCGAGCTGGCACCGGGGATCACTAAGATAAAAGACCTTAAGCCCGAGCATTTCAACGGCATCAAGGCCGTCGACATAAACATCTACATCGACTGGTGCCGCAGATACACAGTGGACACCGCCGAAGGGACGGTTATCTACGAGAACCGCAACAGCTCCCTCAGCAGAAAGAAATCCTCGGTCTCGGTGTTCTTCAAGTACCTCTACAGGGACGGCTTCGTCGAAAAGAACATCACCGACGGGTTCGATCCCATCAGGCTCCCCAAGCCCGGGGAGCGGGAGATCAAGGCCCTTCAGGATGACGAGGTCATGAAGATGCTGGACAGCGTCACAACCGGAAGCGGCCTAACCAAGAAGGAGCAGGACTTCTGGGAGAAGACCAAACAGAGGGACAAGCTTATACTCCTGCTTCTGGTGACCTACGGGCTCAGGCTCTCGGAGCTTCAGCAGCTCAACGTCAGTTCCTTCAACTTCGACAGGGGAGAGTTCAAGATCTACAGAAAGCGGGGCAAGGAGTCCATCATGCCAATCAACAGGACCATCACCGAGGCCTTCAGCGACTACGTGAACCTGGAGCGTCCGTCGGACGATACCCTAGACGAGGAGAACAAGGACGCGCTGCTTCTGAGCCTTCGCGGGACCAGGCTCACGGACAGGCAGATCCGCCAGATCGTGAAGAAATACACCTCGGTGAGTCTGGGGACCAGCCGGGATAAGGGCTACAGTCCCCACAAGCTCAGGGCGACGGCAGCGACCTCGCTGATAGCCAGGGGCAATTCCATCTACGACGTGCAGGAGCTGCTGGACCACGACAACGTGACGACCACCCAGCTCTACGCCGCCCACAAGCTCAACACCAAGCGGGAGCTCATAAAGAATTTCGAGTGGGACGAAGATATGAAGAAGCCCGGCGACGAGCAGGATGATAAATGAGATATGTCGTCCGCGCGTTGAAAATTCGTTATAGTTTACAGTAACAATATTACGTTTGCAGGCATGTTAGAAGAAACAAGAAAGCTTATAAAAGAAGGCTACGGCATCGAAGACGAGACCATGGACCTGGTGGAGAAGGCAGAGAGCCTGATCACCGCGACCTTCAAGAGATACGATGATATCGCCCAGTACAATCAGGTGAGGGTCCTCAAAGCCTTCCACAAGAACAGGATCAACGAGAGCCACTTCAGCTGGGCCAACGGATACGGCCACGACGACTTCGGAAGAGACGCCGTCGCCAGGGTCTACGCCGACGCTCTGGGCGCCGAAAAGTGCATCGTAGGCCCCTTCATCCAGGACGGAACCCACGCCCTTGCATGCACCTATCTGGGCCTCTTAAGGCCCGGCGATCAGTTCATTTACTGCACCGGAAAGCCCTACGATACCATGGAGACCGTAATCGGCCTTCGGGGCAGCGAGCCCGGGACTCTCAAAGAATTCGGCATCAAGTACGGCCAGGTCGACTTGCTGGAAGGCGGGATGATAGATCTTGAGGGCTGCAAAAAGGCCATCGGACCGGAAACGAAGATGGTCGTCGTCCAGAGGTCCCTGGGCTATTCCTACAGGCATGCCTTCAGCATCGACGAGATCCGCCGGTGGGTCTCAGCCTGCAAGTCGGTAAAGCCGGACGTGATCTGCATGGTCGACAACTGCTACGGCGAATTCATCGACATCTGCGAGCCTGTCTCCGCCGGCGCGGACATCATGGCGGGCTCTCTGATGAAGAACCCCGGCGGCGGCATCACCATGGGCGGAGGCTACGTCGCCGGCCGTGAGGATCTGGTCGATATCGTGGCTTCCAGAGTCGTCTGTCCTGGCCTTGGGACCGATTCCGGCCTCATGTACGACCAGACCAGAAGGATCTTCCAGGGCATCTTCTGCGCCCCCAGGACGGTCAACGGCGCCATGAAAGGCGCAGCCCTCATATCCAAGGCCTTCGAGCTTTTAGGCTATGAAGTGAGTCCCAGGGCCGAGGATCCCAGAAATGACATCGTCACCGCCATAAAGATGAAGTCCGCGGACCAGCTGATCGCCTTCTGCGAGGCTGTCCAGATGTCAGCGCCCATCAGCGCCGATTTCATGCCCGAGCCCGGAAAGATGTCCGGCTATCAGGACAAGATCATCCTGGCCAGCGGCAGCTTCGTCCAGGGCTCCACCATGGAGGTCTCCGCCGACGCTCCTCTGAGAGAGCCTTATATCGCTTACTATCAGGGCGGCCTTAGCTACGAGCACGTGAAGTTCTGCTGCATGAACGTCATCCAGGTGCTGAAGAACAGAGGGCTTCTGTAGGATCTTTTTCTCAATTGAATCACAAGCATCGCTATGCATGTTAGAAGTCTTATAAGGCTTTCTGACAGGAACGAAAGAACAGAACACCGGAAACGGTGTTTTTGTTTTGCGCAGGATAGGGGAGTGGAAGGGAAGCATAGGGGATAAAGGGAAGAACGTTGAAAAAATAATGAGTTTAGGCGGTCTTTCGCGGTCCGAAGTACGAAATATTGGACATATCGTGTTGTAGAATCAAATCGTAAGAACAAACCGGGGCGCCCGAACGAACAAATGTTCAAAATAAATATTGACAAAGAACAAATGTTCTGTTACTATAATGACACA
>JAFRQL010000074.1 GCA_017428655.1 Bacillota bacterium
AGGGGCCAGGGCAGCTTTTACAGGATCCTCTTCACCGCGGGCAGGGACAGCGTCGCAAGGCTCAGCGCTCTGGCGGTTTCCCCCGACTGCAGCAGCTACACCGCTTCGGAGATCCTGGGAGGCAGCGGCGACGCTCTCATAAGCCTCGCTCTTGCCAGCACCCTTTCCGAGATCCCCTTTGAGAACGAGGCTCAGGACAAGGGGACCTCCGGCCGGGACAGGATGGCCGAGACCCTGTTCGGCTCGACCTTCGATTTCGTGCGCCGGATCACCGACAGCTACGGGAACGTCACATACATGTACGGTTACGGTCAGAAGACCTTCTACGCTTCGGTCTCGGGCTACTGCGAGTACAACACCGAGGCGGGAGAGGGCCGGGCCACCGGGCTCTTCGATGATCTTGAGACCGCGGTCTCGTTCATCGCGAGGCTGGGCGGCATCGAGCAGGACAACGGCGCCGGGCTGGTGCTCAGCGGATATTCGGAGAGCGGCAGCGGCAGGAACCGCCGCAGGGTCTTCGAGTTCAGTCAGACTCTCAACGGAGCGCGGATAGGCAGCGAGAACGGGGCTGCGGCCTCGGTGACCCTGACCGGAGGTCAGGTCACGGCGGCTGTCAGGAACATGGTCTTTCCGGTCAGGAACGCCGCCGGTGGAAGGCCTGTCCAGACCGCGGACGCCGCCAACGTCATCGCAAGCAACGCCAATCACATATACAACATCCTGAACAACGATACCCTGGCGGTAGCGTCGGACGAGGCCTTCACCGAGGCCGCCAGCAGGGCGGTCACCCTGACCCCCGGCTACTTCGCCTCCGCAAAGGACGGGGAACTGATCCCATGCTGGACCCTCACCGCCTCCGGCGGCACCAGGTTCTTCTTCGATCTTTACACCGCGTCGCCTCTGGGCTTCGCGAGAGAGGAGGAGTGATGGACTGGTCCAAGGCAAAGAACATCCTCATAGCGGCCCTGATCGCGGCCAATCTATTTATAGGGGCGAAGTACTGGCAGGTCCGCACGGCGGGCGAGGAGGCCAGGGTGCGCTCGGCCTTCCTTACCGGCGAGTATCTCCAGTCCCTGGGGGTGGATCTTCAGTGCGAGCTTGCTGCGGACGAGACCCGTCTCCCCGTGCTCTTCGTCGAGATCGAGCCCGAGGACGCTTCCCCGCAGGATCCGGTGACCCGGGACGGGACCAGGGTGGTCCTGATCGGGAGCAGCGGCCAGCGGGCGGTCCCCAAGAGCTTCGGAGACAACAAGGGACTGGTGGTCAGCGCGTCTTCCGCGGCCAAGCGTCTGGTCTCACGCTTTTCGGACGAAGAGCTGGACGGCCTTCGCATAGACGGGGCAGAGCTGGTCTATCTGGTCGACAGGACCGGGCTCCCCGCCTCGGGGGGCCAGGACACCGCCGTCCCCGCCTGGCTCTTTACAACGAATCTGGGCGACATCTGCGTCGACGCCTACGCCAACTGAGGGCAGCTTTGCGTCAGGACCCCGAGCGGCAAAACAGGACAATTGCTGCCTCATGCGATATCTTTAACACACCGTTGATTTTTTCAACATAAAATCTTCACAAGAAAGGACGATACTGAAGCCGCAATGATGAATATGGCAATATGCTCACTGTCGAGCGGAAGCAGCGGAAACAGTTACCTCGTCCTCAGCGAAACGACGGCCCTGCTGATAGATGCGGGAGTCAGCGCGAAGCAGATCGGAGTCAGGCTCCAGTCTCTGGGCCTGTCCACGGATATGCTCAACGCGGTCCTCATCACCCACGAACACCAGGATCACGTAAAAGCCCTCCCGGTGCTCATGAAAAAGCTGGACGTCCCGTTCCTTGCCACAGGCGGAACGGCAGAGGCGGTCAGACAGACCTGCCCCCGGGACTTTGAGATCATCGTCCCCGGAAAAAGCTTCACCATCGGGGACATCGAGGTCATTCCCTTCAGAGTTTCCCACGACGCCGCGGAGCCGGTCGGGTTCCGGTTCAGAGCGTCGCAGAAGCAGATCAGCATCGTGACCGACACAGGCTGCGTCACCGGCGAGATCTACGAGAACATGAAGGGCTCGGACATCCTGGTCCTCGAATCCAATCACGACGAGAACATACTGAGGATCGGCCGTTATCCATGGTTCCTCAAGCAGAGGATCATCAGCGACAAAGGCCACCTTTCCAACGATGCCGCGGCAGAGGCGCTTGCCAGGCTCCTTTCGGAGGAGCGTTCATCGGGGTCCGAAAAGGACCGGCTGGTCCTCCTGGCTCACCTGAGCAGGGAGAACAACTTCCCGGAGATGGCCCTCGCCACGGTACAGAACGTGCTCGAGGAAAAGGGCGTTGCCGGGAAACGGACCAGGGTCGAGACCCTGTCCAGAACGGAAATAAGCCCTCTCTACTTGACGTAGCGGGAGGGAAAGGGGGATATAAAAATGAGAAACGGAAGATCACAGCTCATGGCCATCATCCTGGCCGTCGTCATCGCCTTCGGCTTCGGCATGGGAGGCGGAGTCGCCGGGATGTATATGGTGAACAAAGGATACATCAGCCTGCCCGGGACCGAGACCGCGGAGCCCGCAAGGGGCGGCGAGACGGCCCAGCTGCCCGCTCCCCAGACCAGCGAGAGCGGAAAGACCGCCGAGGCTGCCAGCCCCACGGTGGTAACGGTCAGCGATGACATCACCGTCGCCGAGACCATCGCGGACAAGGTCCTGCCTTCGGTCGTCGGCATCAGCACCGTCATCGAATATCAGAGCCAGGGCTACGGCGGCATGTGGGGCTTCCCCTGGGGGAACAACTTCGGAGGCGGCCAGACCTATGAAGGCACCGCCATCGGCACCGGCGTCATAGTCGATGAGGCAGGATACATCCTGACCAACGCCCACGTCATCAACGACGGCGAGTACAAGACCATCACCGTGAGCCTCTACGACGGCAGCGACGTGGACGGCACCGTCCTCTGGTTCGACGCGACCCTGGACCTGGCGGTCGTAAAGATCGAGGCCGAGAACCTGGTAGCCGCGGAGCTGGGCGACAGCGATCTGCTCAAGATCGGTTCCTACGCCGCAGCTATCGGAAACCCGCTGGGCCTTGAATTCCAGCGCTCCATGTCTCAGGGCATCATCAGCGGCATGGACAGGAGCATCGAGGTCGAGAGCTCCGCAAGCTCCACCGGCGCCATCACCATGGAAGGTCTGCTCCAGACCGACGCCACCATCAACTCCGGCAACAGCGGCGGGCCTCTGCTCAACAGCAAGGGCCAGGTCATCGGCATCAACACCGCCAAGGCCAGCGACGGCGAGGGCATGGGATTCGCCATCCCCATCAACGTGGCAAAGCCCATCGTCCAGCAGATCAAGGAGACCGGCAAGTTCGTAAGACCTTACCTGGGCATCAGAGGCGCCTCCCTTGAGGAGTCCGGCAACAGCAGCGAGGTGCTGATCGAGCACTTCGGAACCGACAAGGGCATCTACGTCAGCGAGGTCACCGCGGGAGGCGGGGCCGAGGCTGCGGGCCTTCAGTCCGGAGACATCATCATCAAGCTCCACGGCACCGTGGTCAACACCATGAACAAGCTCAACAGCCTGCTGGTGGGCTACAAGCCGGGGGACACCGTGGACCTGACCGTCCTTCGCGGCGGCAGCGAGATCGAGGTGGACGTAAAGCTCACCGACGGCATGTTCCTCGAGACCCAGAAGCAGTAGGAGTTTCGGGAGAATCCATTTGAACATCGAGATAATCTGCACAGGAAAACTTAAAGAAAGATACTGGCAGGACGCGGCGGCTGAGTACTCAAAGAGGCTCAGCCGCTTCTGCAAGCTCACTATAACCGAGCTTCCCGAGAGCAGGCTGCCGGATAAGGCGGGCCCCGCCGAGGAGCAGCAGGTGATCGAAAGCGAGAGCAGGGCGGTCTTAAAGAAGCTGGAGTCCATGCCCCAGAGCTTCGTCATCGCCCTCGCGGTGAACGGAAAGTCCCTGAGCTCGGAGCAGCTGGCCGAAAAGATAGGCGAGCTGGGCCTCTCGGGAAGGAGCAGGGTGGTCTTCGTCATCGGAGGGTCCCTGGGCCTTTCGGAGGAGCTTCTCAGGGCCTGCGACATGCGCCTTTCCTTCTCGGCAATGACCTTCCCCCATCAGATGATGAGGGTCATACTGCTGGAACAGATCTACCGGGCCTTCAAGATCAACGCCGGGGAGAACTATCACAAGTAGCGCCCGGGGCCTTCGCGAGGCGCCCCAAGGCATATTGCAGATCAGATACGGGATATAAAAAACTGCGGGTCCTGCCCGCAGTTTTAAATTTAAATAACTATTCCGGCTGAAATTTATGCCTTCTGAGGCTGGATCACGGGGCCCTGTCCCTGGATCACGTTCTGCTTTTCCGGCACCGGCTGGTCCTGAACGGGAGCCTTATCCCCGCCGGCTGCCTAATCCGGCAGATTGAGCCTTCTGATGGCGTTGACGTAGCTTCCGAGAAGGCCGATGTTGACGTAATAGTAATTGCGGGTGCCTTTGGGCTGCACCTGAAGAAGGCCCGAGCCGGACAGCTTGTTGAGGTGCTGGGACACCGTCGCCTGGGCAAGGCCGAATCTTTCCACCAGGTCCTTGTTGCAGACCTGCCTTCTCTGCAGGTTCTCCGAATATATGTAGCGGAAGATCTCCACCCTGGCCGGGTGGCCCAGGGCGTCGGAGCAGGAAGCGATGAGCTTCACGTCTTCGCCTGTGATCTGTTCGTTGTCTTTTCTGATCCTCATCTGACCCTTCCGATCTGTCCCCTGAAGAAGGGACCCGGCTATTTTACCACATATCCGGCGGGAGGGGAATGATCAATTGAAAAAGGCTGGCAGCCGTTGGAGTCAAAGGCGCGCTGACATACGCTCTCGGAGGGGCATGTGAATTCCGCCGGTACTTAGCGATTGGCGAGCCGAAGGCGAAGACAGAGCTTAGTACCGCTGCGAGAAGAGTGTGAGCGGGAGCGTCCCCGACGGGGCGTATGTCAGTCGCATATAGTTTTGGCCGTTCCCCCGCGTCCCGGGACCTAAAACCGAAAAACCTGCCACACGGCGGCCAATTATGATATACTATCGATATCTATGGGCAGGATGTGACCCGGAAAGGAGCCAGCCTTGAAAAAACAGTTCTTCCAGAGCTTCCTGCTGCCTTATCTCGCGCCGTGTCTGGTCGTGATGGCAGTGATGAGCCTTATGATACTGAGCTACAACCTGATCCTCGGACTGATCTGCCTGGTGGTCTGCGTCGCCTTGATGTTCTACCAGGGCTCGATCACCCAGAAGACAGTGCTCCCCAGGGTCATCGAATACGAAGCCCAGCTGCTCCAGGACAACGACCAGATTATGTACACCCTGAAGAACAGCGACAGCCTTCCCCTCTGCACCATCGACGCCTCGGGCAAGCTGGCCTGGCAGAACGCCAGGTTCGAAGCCCTCAGGGCGGGCAGCAGCCCCATCGAAGAGGTCCTGACCAAGGAAAGGCTGGGAGAGATCTTCTCCGGCGAAAAGAGCGTGGACCTGACCCTCTCCTGGGGCGGCCGCAGCTACCGGGTCAACAGCACCCAGGTGGGAGGCACCTCCCCCAGAAGACTGCTGATCTGGGACGACGTCACCGACGCCGAGGAAGCCAGAAAGCTCTACACCGACAGCAGGACCTGCGTCTGCTACATCAGCGTCGACAACTACGACGAGATCCTGGCCGACACCCCCACCGAGGACCAGTCGTCGGTGGAGGCCGCTATCGACAAGTGCATCAGGAGCTGGGCGGGCGAGATGAACGCCGCGGTCTCCAGGTTCAGGCAGGGCAGTTACATGATCTTCTTTGAGCAGAGGTTCATGGACACCTTGAGAGAAGGCCGCTTCAGCATCCTCAACGACATGCACGAGATCGTCACCGGGGCGGACTTCCCCACGTCCCTCTCCATCGGAGTGGGCTGCGACGGGACAAGCCTTGACGCCCTTCAGAGCGACGCCAGGCAGGCCATGGAGCTGGCCCTGGGAAGAGGCGGCGATCAGGCGGTCATCAGAAGGCAGAACGGAGACAACGAGTACTTCGGCGGGGCACTTCCCACCGTCGAAAAGCGAAATAAAGGCAAGTCCCGCATGGTCGCCCACGCACTGCTGCAGCAGATGGCCACAGCGGACAGGGTGGTCATCATGGGCCACTCCCGCCCGGACATGGACGCCATAGGCTCGGCCATCGGCCTTTACCAGCTGGCCCAGATCGCCGAAAAGGACGTATGCATCGCCCTCAACGGCGTGGGAGAAGCGATCCAGCAGATCTACGATGCGGCGGAGGCCACCGGCAGGTACGTCTTCGAGACCAGCGACGTCATCAAGGAAAAGATGACCGAAGACACACTTCTCATCGTCACCGACTGCCACTCCAGCTACACGGTGGAAGCCCCCGAGCTGGTGGAGGCGGCCCAGCGGATAGTCATCATCGACCATCACAGAAGGTCCAAGGGAGCCATCGAGAACGCCACCCTGGTCCACACCGAGGTCTACGCTTCTTCAGCCAGCGAGCTGGTCACGGAGCTCCTCCAGTACGCGGGCAGCAAGTCCATCGACCGGTTCACCGCCAACGCCCTTCTGGCGGGCATCACCGTCGACACCAAGAACTTCACGGTGAACACCGGCGTCAGGACCTTCGAGGCGGCGGCCTGGCTCAGGCGCAACGGAGCCGACGGGGCGGAGGTCAAGAAATATTTCAAGCTCAAGCTGGACTTCGTCCAGAAGAAATATAACCTGATAGCCAGCGCCGAGATACTTGACGGCGGCGTCGCGGTGGCGTATACAAAGGAGTCCGACGATTCCATGCAGGTGCTCACCGCCCAGGCGGCCGACGAGCTTCTGGAGATGCAGGGGGTCAGGGCGGCCTTCGCGGCAGGCAGAGGGGCCAGGGGGACCAACGTCTCCGCCAGAGCCTCCGGCCAGATCAACGTCCAGACCATCATGGAGAAGATGGGCGGAGGAGGCCACATGAACGTGGCGGCTGCCCAGGTCCAGGCCAGCCCCGAAGAGGCCATCCAGCAGGTCGTCCAGATCCTGAGGGAAGAAGCGATCATAGGTTAAAGCATATCCCGCCGCGAAATGAGCGGCATCATCGCATAAACACCGGAAAAACAGAAAAGAGAGGTACTGAAAATGCAGGTCATCCTACTTAAAGACGTAAAGGGCAGCGGCAAGGCCGGCGAGGTCGTGAAGGTCAGCGACGGCTACGCGAGGAACATGCTCATCCCCAAGAAGCTGGCCATGGAGGCCACCGAGGCCAACCTGAAGACCCTGGAGAGAAAGAGGGCGGAGATCGAGGCCCAGAGGGCACTGGATCTTTCCGTAGCCCAGGATCTCAAGGCCAGGCTTGAAAAGACCAACGGAGTGGACATCGAGGTCAAGGCCGGAGACAACGGCAGGCTCTTCGGCGCCATCACCTCCCAGGACATCGCCGACGCCTTTGAACAGCTGTACATGATCAAGCTGGACAAGAAGAAGATCGTCCTGGACAACCCGATCAAGACCACCGGCACCCACGACATCGAGCTCAAGCTCTTCCCCGGGGTCAGCGCCAGGGTCAAGGTCAACGTGAAGGCAAAGCAGGTATAAGAGATGCCCGCAAGCCGTCAGATGGAAAGGATACCGCCCCACAGCGACGAGGCGGAGAAAAGCGTCCTGGGCTCCGTCCTCATGGACAAGGAGATCTTCTTTGCCGTGTCCGAATTCGTGGCTGAGGACGATTTCTATTCGGAAGCCCACAGGGAGATCTTCAGGGCCATGGTGGAGCTCTACCAGAAGGGTGAGCCCATCGACATAATCACCGTCACCGACTGCCTCGCAAGGCGCGGGAGCCTTGAGGCCGTAGGCGGCAGGGTCTATGTGGCCATGCTCTCGACGTCGGTCCCGACCACGGCCAACGCGACCCAGTACGCGAAGATGATCGCGGAGAAGGCCATCTTAAGAAAGCTCATCACCGCCTCCGGAAAGATCACCGAAGAGGCCTTCAGCGAAAAGCTGGACAGCAGAGACGTGCTGGACAGCGCCGAAAAGACCATCCTGGAGATCGCAAGATCCAGCAAGACCGGAGACTTCGTCCCCATCAGGAACGTCATGGCGAGGAACATCGACGCCATAAAGGAGGCTGAAGCAAGGGGAGGAGGCCTGGCGGGCATATCCACCGGCTACACCGAGCTGGACAAGCTGACCACCGGACTCAAGCCCTCGGACCTCATAATCATCGCGGCCCGTCCCTCCATGGGAAAGACCTCCCTGGGCCTCAATATCGCCCTCAACGCGGCGACCAGGAGCGGCGCCAGGGTCGTCATATTCTCTCTGGAAATGCCGGACACCGGACTGGGCTTAAGGCTCCTCGCCCAGGAGGCCAGGGTAGACCTTAAGAAGCTCCAGGTGGGCGACCTGTCCCTGGAGGACTGGGAGAACATCACCAAGGCTTCGGAGAAGATCTCCGCCGCCGACATAATCATCGATCAGTCCAACAGCATAGGCGTCATGGAGATGCGCAACAAGTGCCGCCGCATCACCGCCGAAAAGAAGATCGACCTGATCGTCATCGACTACATGCAGCTGATGCAAAGCGACGGCAAGGTGGAGAGCAGGCAGCTGGAGATGGCCCAGATATCAAGATATCTCAAGCAGCTGGCAAGAGAGATGGAGTGCCCAGTCATCGCCATGTCCCAGCTCTCAAGAGCCGCGGAAAAGCGCAGCGGCGACAACCGCCCCATGCTTTCCGACCTGAGAGACTCGGGTGCCATCGAGCAGGACGCGGACCTGGTCATGTTCATCTACAGGGCCGACTACTACAAGAATTCCACCGAGACCAAGGATAACATCAGCGAGATAATCATAGCCAAGAACAGAAACGGCGAGACCGGAACTGCGAAGCTCACCTGGCTTCCCCAGTACACCAGGTTCGCCAACATGGCATACGGGGACATCCCCCCTCAGGGGATGTAGAAGGCAGGGAAGACCTTACCGATGGAGACCAATTTCACCAGGAAAAGCATTTCCCAATACATACTCTACGACACACCGGTAGAGAACATATTCATCTCCGAGTACATGACCAAGGCCCCCGAAAGCTGCGTCAAGGCCTATCTTCTGGGCCTGATGTACGCCAATATGGGCCAGCCCGCGGATGACGACCTGATCGCCAAAAGCCTGGGGCTCACCCCTTCGGAGCTTCAGGACTGCTGGCGCTACTGGGAGGACGAAGGTCTTCTCGAGCGCCGCATGGGCAGCCAGGGCACGGAGCTTCAGTTCGTGAGCTTAAGGGAACAGGCCTTCGGCATCCCGGCGGCAAAGGAGGAAGAGACCAGGACCCCGGTGCTGGGAAGCGAAGAGGCCGCAAAGCTCTATTCCTCCATCGAGGCGGTGACGGGGAGCCTCCTCTCGCCTCAGGAGATCGAAGAGATCGGCGCCTGGATCACCAGCTACGGCATGAAGCCCGAATTCATCATGGCGGGCTACAATTACAGCAAGAGCCGGGGCCGCAGCACCAACTACCGGTACGTGGGCAAGATCCTCAAGGATTGGAAGGCCATGGGGATCTCCGACGAAGAGGGGGTCAGGGAGCATCTTGCCGAGTCCGACCGCCACTACGACCTTTACAGAAAGGTCTTCAGGGCCATGGGCTTCAAATACAATCCCACCGCAGAGCAGAAGAGGATGATGGACAGCTGGACCGACGAGATGGATTTCTCCGTCGACAGGATCCTTGAGGCCTGCGCCAAGACGGCCGCCATCTCCAATCCCAACATCAAGTACGTGGATTCGGTGCTCAGGGGCTGGTACAGCGAAGAGAAGAAGGACAGCACCAAGCCTGCGGATCAGGCAGACCTGCTGGCGAGAGTCCGGGCCCTCTACGAAAGGGACAGGGAAGAGAACCGCAGAAAGACCGAGGAGCTGAGGAACCGGGTCTTCACCGAGGTCCCCAGGGTCTCGGAGATCATGGCGGAGCTCAAGGACGCCAGCTACAAGCTGTCCAGGGCCATGTTCACCGGCGGCAGCGGAAAGGCCGCGGCGGAGGGCCAGAGGCAGAGGATAAAGGCGCTGAGCGAAGAGAAGGCCAGGCTCCTGCGGGAGGCGGGCTTCAGCGAGGACGCCACAGACATGATATATACCTGCGCCAAATGCAAGGACACCGGCGAGCTGGAGGACGGCACCCGCTGCTCCTGCTTTGCCGAGAAGCTGGCGCTGGTCCAGAGTGGGCTCCTGTAAGGGGCCTGCCTTGAAAGGCATTTATGGATCGTTCTTCCGATAAAGACGGAAAAAAGACGAATAAGGATAAGGCATATAAAGAGGCAAGGCAGCAGATACGCCTGCAGGCCAAGGAGAGCCGCAGAAAGCTGAGGGATCTGGCCAGCCGGGAAAAGCTAGAGGAGCTTCTCGAGCGTCAGGCCGAAAGGCACCGGGAGGAAAGGCTCCGCCAGCGGGAAAAGCGCGCCATGCGCAGGGCCGGCTCCAAGGCTCAGGGCGCCGAGGTCTACGACGACAGCGAGGTCGTCACCGCTTATAAAGCCAGGGCTTCCCTTAAAGGGCACCGGCAGAAGCGGTTCAGCGAGGGCGTGATCCACAGGACCTACAGGCTGGTCAAGGGCGTCGCCGCGGTGAGAAAGAGGATCGCGGGCGACGGGCTGATCTCCGACGAAAAGAGGAGAGAGGCCTACCGGGCGGTGATCACGGACTGCGCGAGCCCCATCACCGGAGCGGTCCACGACGCTGTGGAGACCGGCTGGAGCTTCGTCACCGGCCTGGGCAGGGACGCCTGGGAGCTTTTGCTCTTCCTGTGCGACCAGATCATCGCCGCTGTCTACTACATCGGCAGCTTCCTGGATCTTCTGTTGGACTGGTCCTGGGACTTCCGGTTCTGGCTGGACATGCACAAGAAGGCGGTATTCCAGGTCTTCGCGGGTCTGGTCTCTCTGGGGATGCTGACTGCGGTCTTCATAAGCTCCCTCATAGGCTACGAGTACAGTTACTACGGTAAGACCTTAGGCATCGCCAAGAGCAAGGAGGACGTCTACAAGACCATCGACGTGCTGGGGGACAAGCTCTCCGCCGCCACGGGAGCCAACGTCTCCCTGGACGTGGAAAGGGACATCGAGTTCACCAGGCTCATAGGCTTTGACCTTGACATCGATACTCCCGACGACATCCTGGACACCCTGACCTACATGAAGGACATCCAGGTCAGGGCCTACGCCATCGTCATCGACGGAGAAGAGACGGTGATCCTCGAGGACGAGGACACTGCATGGTCGATGCTGGACACCATCAAGAACGACTACCTAGTGGGAAGGCTGGACACCGAATACGTGGACGCGGTCTATCAGGAGGACGTGGACGTCAGCGAGGTCAGCGTCCTGCTGGGCGACATCTGGAACACCTCGGTGGCGAGGCGTTACCTTGAGACCGGCAGCGTCAACGCAGTCCCCCTGGCCAGCGACACTCCCAAGCTGACCATAAAGACCACCGAGCTCTACACATACTACGAGAGCATCGCCTTCGGCACCAGATACATCAGCAACAGCGACATGTACACCGACGAGACCGAGCTGGTCAGCGAGGGCCAGTACGGCCGCCAGGAGAACGTTGTCCAGATCACCAGGCTCAACGGCGAAGAGGTGGATAGGAGCCTGATCTCCAGCGAGAAGATCGCGGAGCCCGTCGCCGAGGTCTACTACAAGGGCACCAAGAAGATACCGGTCAGGACCGGTACGGGCACCTTCGCCTATCCGATGCGGACCTACACCATCACGTCCCGCTTCGGCATGCGCTGGGGCCGCATGCACACCGGCGTGGACTTCGCCGCGGCCATGGGCACCAAGATATACGCGGCTGACGGCGGAACCGTCTCCTTCGCGGGCTGGAAGGGAGGCTACGGCAACCTGGTCATCGTCGACCACGGCGGCTTCTATCAGACCTACTACGCCCACTGCAGCGAGATGCTGGTCAGCGAGGGCGACCAGGTCTACCAGGGCCAGAACATAGCCCTCTGCGGCAGCACCGGCAACAGTACCGGTCCCCACCTGCACTTCGAGGTCAGGTACAAGGGCGATCCGAACAACCCGCTGGATTATCTGTAGCAGGGCCCGGTTTCAGGGGGAAAGTCCGAAAAACGCCCAAATATCAGGTCATCGTGAATAAATCTGCTTGCGTAAAAAAGGGGCAGGTATTAGAATAGCAAAGGAATTTTTCAAGGAGGCAAGACCAATGGAAAGATATATCGGAACGGTATCAAGAGGCGTGAGGGCGCCCATCATCAGGCAGGGCGACGACATCGTCCAGATCGTCACTGACAGCATCCTGAACGCTTCGAGGGCCCACGGCATCGAGGTCCAGGACAGGGACGTGGTCGCGGTGACCGAATCGGTGGTCGCCAGGGCCCAGGGCAATTACGCGTCCGTCGCCGACATCTCGGCAGACGTGGCAGCCAAGTTCCCCGAGGGGACCGTGGGACTCATCTTCCCGATCCTTTCCCGCAACCGCTTCGCCATGTGCCTTAAGGGCATCGCCGGCGGAGTGAAGAAGATATATCTTATGCTCAGCTATCCTTCCGACGAGGTGGGCAACCACCTGATCAGCCTGGACAGGATGGATGAGGCCGGGGTCAACCCCTATACCGATATACTCAGCGAGGCCAGGTTCAGGGAGCTCTTCGGCTACGAGAAGCACCGCTTCACCGGAGTCGACTACATCCAGTACTACAAGGAGCTGATCCAGGCTCAGGGCTGCGAGGCCGAGATCGTTCTGGCCAACGACTGCAGGGCGATCCTGAACTACACCAGGAACGTGATCTGCTGCGACATCCACAGCCGCGAGAGGAGCAAGAGGCTGCTCAGGGCCGCGGGGGCCGAGAAGGTCTTCGGACTTGACGACATCCTCTCCGCGCCGGTGAACGGCAGCGGCTACAACGAGCAGTACGGACTTCTGGGCAGCAACAAGGCCACCGAGGACTCCGTCAAGCTCTTCCCCAGAGACTGCCAGCCCGTGGTGGACGGCATCGCCAGAAAGCTCTACGAGGCCACCGGCAAGAACGTGGAGGTCATGGTCTACGGCGACGGCGCCTTCAAGGACCCCGTGGGCAAGATCTGGGAGCTGGCCGATCCCGTGGTCTCTCCGGCTTACACCGCAGGGCTCGAGGGGCTTCCCAACGAGATCAAGATGAAGTATCTGGCGGACAACGATTTCGCCGATCTCTCCGGTGACGCTCTTAAGAACGCCATCTCCGAGGCTATCAAGAAGAAGGATTCGGACCTCAAGGGCCAGATGGTCTCCGAGGGCACCACTCCCAGAAGGCTCACCGATCTGCTGGGCTCCCTCTGCGATCTGACCTCCGGGAGCGGAGACAAGGGCACCCCGATCATCTGGATCCAGGGCTACTTCGACAACTTCACCGCGGAATAGAAAGCGGGGGCTAAGGGGCCGCGGAGGCGCGGCGCAAAAGGCCTTCAGGCGGGCTGTCCGGACTTCGGAGCGAAGATCCCCGCGAAAATACGGGTGGCAGCGGAAACCTTGAGATTTAAGCAAAGAGCATGTGTTATATAACGCATGCTCTTTTATATTTGCCGCTCTCTCAGGCACATAAAAGGAGAGCCCGTATGCTGGGCTCTCCTTCTTTATTCAGCCCCTTGCTCAGCTGAGGGGCCTTGCTTTCTTGAGCATAAGTATGAGCTTAAGGCCTGAGGTCCCGCGGCTGACGGTGATCCGGTTGACGGCGCCGGGATCGTAGTTCTTTCCCACCAGCCAGTTGGTATCGGGGTAGGTGTAGCAGAGATCGTAATGAGAGAGGGCGATCCTGCGGGTCATGTCGTCGGTGTAGCCGCCGGGGTAGGACATGGCGGTGACGGGCTCTCCGGTCATCTCCTCCAGCCTCTTTTTCGACAGGCTCAGCTGCTTTTCCTTGTCCTCGTCGGACAGGCCGGTGAGCAGATAGTGGCCGTCGGTGTGGGAGCCGATGTGGACCAGGCCGCTGTCCTTCAGGGCCTTTACGTCCTCTTCGGTGAGGAAGTTGTCGTTTTTCCCGACGTTTTTAGTCACCACGAAGACCGTGGCGCAGGCTCCGTGCTTCTGGAGGATCGGCAGGGCCTCGGTCAGGTTGTCCTTGTAGCCGTCGTCGAAGGTGATGACCACCTGCTTCTCTTTGGTGAAGGCGGCGGGATCGTCGGCGAAGGCGAAGGAATATCCGGCTCTCTTGAGCCAGATTATCTGGTCCTCCAGCTCCCTGGGCGTGACGAAAAGGTGCTCGGACTCGGTGAAGGGGACGTCCTCCACCGCGTGATAGGCGAGGACCGGGGTCCCGCAGGGCGTCCAGCGCAGTATAAAAAGCCCCGCGGCGATAAGCAGCAGAAGGGCGGCGAAAGTTATTATAATTGCAAGTCTTCTTTTGGTCATGGTATCGGGTCCTGTCCGGGCTTTGATCCTTTTGCCCGGCTCCCGTATATTAAACCACGAAAAGGGGCGGCTGGCAACCCGGTGGGCGGACAGGGCGCGGTCCTGCCGCTCGGCCCGCATCCCTTAAGCGCTACCATGTGGTGACCAGCATCTGCATCAGGTCCATGTAGACCACCACGACGAGAAAATCCAGCATGGCGGTCATGATGGTCGCGGTGGCCAGGGCCATGGTGATGACTCCGCTCCTCTGGGCGCGGATGTGGCCGGCGGTGACCCGGGCTTCCCGCATGGCGTCGATGAGGGCGGTGGTCTGCTCCAGCAGCTCCGCGGGATTTATGCTGTCCAGCTTCGCGAATATCCCCGCGGCGGCTCTGCCCGCCGGGGTCCCCACCGAGGCGGCGAAGGTCCTGAAGGCCTGATCCGCCTTGCCGGTCCTGTACATCGAGAGCATGGACCAGAACAGGGGCTGCAGCTCCTTTGAGGCGCACCTCGCGATCCTCTCCAGGATCTGGTCGGCGGAAAGGGGGGCGCTCTTTTGGACTATGGCCAGGTTCCTCAGGACCACGCAGCAGGTGTAAAGGCCTCTGTCGAACTTCTTTCTCCGGGAGGCGGCCAGCATGTCCAGGGCCATGGCGAATATGCTCCTGACGCTGCCGAAGACGTGCTCCCTGGGCAGCAGCAGCCGGTGGATGTAAAAGGCGGCGAGAGCTCCCGCCAGGGCGAAGGCGGCCTCCCGCTCTCTTAGGGTCTTCATCAGCGAAAAGAAGACCAGGGCGGCGCAGAGGATGAAGAGGATCCTCCGGTAGCCCGCCTCGGTGAGCCTTATGCCCAGGCCTCTGAACCTGAGATCCGCGTAGGAAAGGCCGTCCCCGGAGCCTTTACCCGCATTCGGGTCCGGAAAGAGCAGCAGATACCAGCCGCTGCAGAGGGCGGTGGTCAGTATCAGGGAAGGCAGGGCGATGTATTCCGACGGCATGGGAGCCTCCTTCAGATGTCCATCTTCTGCCTTGCGATGAAGGCCGAAGCGGCGAGGGAAAGAACGTAGGAAAAGGCCAGGCCGACGGCCCAGCCGACGCCGGTGGCGGTGCCGAATTGGTTGTGGAGGAATCTGGCCGGGGTCATGCCGAAGGCCGAGGTGGCGCCCACGTAGATCAGCACGCACATGGCGGGGAAGAGGATCCTGAGCACCATGGAGGAGTCGCTGGTCTCCCGGCGGGTCTGCTCCAGCCAGCGCCTGGCGCTGCCCACGCTCTCCACCAGATCGACCAGGCTCTCGGTGACCACGATCCCGTCCAGCTCGGCGAATTCAAGGTTCGCGGCAAGAAGGTCCCCCCAGGAGGTGTCCAGGGCCAGGCGGAACCGCTCGATGGCGTCCTTTATCTGGGCGTCCCCCGCCGCTGCGTTGAGCTGCCTTGAAAGGTCCAGCAGCATCCGCTTGGAAATGGGGGCCTCCTCGATGGTCACGGCGGTCCTTTCGATGGCCTCCCGCATGTTGTAATGGCCGATGCGGTAGTTGTTGAGCAGCTCAGTGAGCAGCTGCTCCCCCTCCCGGCTCATGTCGACCCTAAGGTCCTGGAGCCTTGTGCGCATTATAAGATACGGGGCGGTGGAAAAGGCCGCAAAGCCGAAGATCCCAAGGCCGGGGCCGAAGCGCAGGGTCAGGATCAGGAAGACCACGAGCCCCAGGACCAGGCTGGCCAGGATGAAGATCTGACCGCTGCTCTCGCCCTTTATCCCGAAGGCCAGGTCCAGCATGGCGGAAAGGGAGCCGGGGCCCTGTTCTTCGTAAGGCCGGTCCCCTGCCAGGCCCTTCTTTATGCCCCTGAGCCTTGCCCTCGCCGAGATCCGGGCCGCAGCCACGGCGAAGGGCAAAGAGAACATGACGAAGAGCCCCGCCAGGAACATCCCGTAGAGGGCGATGGATACGGCCCTGATGGTCGAGAAGCCGTCAGTCATTTGGCACCGCCTTTCCTTCGGCCCGGTTCCCCCGGTAGTAGGCCGGATAGACGGGGCCGCCGTCATTCAAAGGAGAAGCCTTTTCCAGAGCAGCCAGGGTCTTTTTCATGATCTCCAGCTGGTCGGGATAGGGGGCCGCGATGGCCTCCTTGTCCCTTCCCATGGCGCTGCTCCAGCTCCAGCGGTCCGAGGCCGGGTCCCTCTGGCAGATCCTTCTGGCGAAGACCCTGTCC
>JAFRQL010000075.1 GCA_017428655.1 Bacillota bacterium
ATGGGGAAGGTGAGACCCAGATCCTTTTCGACGTCCACCGTGACGGTGACCTTTCCCTCGATCTCGACGCCGCAGTTCCCGACCTCTCCCTCGCCCATGACGGCGTGAAGGTCGCCCATGCTCAGGAGCCCTCCGGGGACCGAGATGGGCAGATATAAGGTCGCGCCTTCTTCTACTCTGGTGCAGTCCATGTTGCCGCCGTGATCCTTGGGAGTCCTGGTGCTCACCGGTTCGCCCGCAGGGGCGGTGCCGATGACTCCGATCATGGGTGAGACGGGCATGGTGAACCTGTCCTTGTAGATGCACATACCGTCCTTCACCCTGATCCTGTTGAGGACCCGGTGATCGAACATGCCCTTGAAGGCTCCGGGGTTGTTTCCTCTGTCCAGGATCCCGACGGGGCCCAGCTGGATCCTGTCGATGCGGATCTTAAGCATGTCTCCCGGCTGGGCGCCGTTGATGTAGAGGGGGCCGGTGGCGGGATTATTGAGGTCGCTGTTAACGTCTTCATAGGTGCTGCCTTCGGGAAGAAGGGCGTTGCTGTAGCAGTCCAGGGTGTCGAAGACCGCGGTCTCGCCCGGATCCATGTATGCGGCGGGGGAGTCGTCCCTGCCCAGCGCTCTGGTAAGGTGGTCTGTGGTGATGTGGATCATGTCATTCCTCCTCGGCCATCCTCAGGCCTACTACAGATGAGATGGGAAGGGAGAAGCAGAAGGCTCCCGCGGGGGTAGTGGTGCCCGCCTGCCTTGCTATGGCCTGCATTATTGCGGTCTTCTGCTTTGCGGTGGCGACTATATAAACCATGTCCTTTTCCGACGCCAGGGTCACTCCGAAGAAGGTCTTCGCCATGCTGGCTCCGGTCCCCTTGGCGTGAAGGACCGTTCCTCCGCCGGCTCCCGCCGACCTTGCGGCGTCCATGACCGTATCGGAATAGCCTTCGTTCATAATGACCACTATCAGTTCGTGATCGAAATCCATTTTCGGTGCTCCTCCTGCGACAACGCCGTTCTCGGTAAGATATGCCAGGGTCTTTCCGCCTCCTATGCTCTTTACCGGTATCGCCATCATTATCCCGTTGCCGGGAATGTCGATATACATCTTTCTTCGGGCCAGCTTGAACAGCTGCCTGGCCTGGTCCGGGCTCATCATCGCCCCGATCACCGTCTTCTCGGTGGGGGAGAGGTCGTGGAGGCTCAGGTGCTCGGACTTGGCGGTGCCTCTTCCCAGCATGCTGAACCTGAGCTTAAGGCCCAGTTCGTCGTAGACCTTCTCCATCTTTGGCTGTTTGTCCCTGTCCGTTATGCACAAAACGAAATCAAGCTGCATCAGGCTGCCTCCCAAAGCTCTATGACCGCATCGTCCGCCATGGTCGTGAACTCCTGGCTGGGCGTGAGTTTCGCGGATCTTACCGTAGAGATCGCTCCCATGACCTGGACCGTTATCAGAGGCGTCATGGCGACCATGGCGACCAGTCCGAAGGCGTCGGTCATGACGTTGCCTCCTGCCGCCTGGCAGGCTCCCATGACGAAGGGCAGCATGAAGGTCGCTGTCATGGGGCCCGACGCTACTCCGCCCGAGTCAAAGGCTATGGCGGTGAAGGTCGGGGGAACGAAAAAGGCCAGGATCAGCGAGATGGCGTATCCCGGGATGAGGAACCACATGATCGGAGCCCCGGTGAGGACCCTGATCATGGCAAGTCCGTTGGCCGCGGCGACAGCGATGGAAAGGCTGGTCCCCATGGCCCTGGCGCTGATGGCGCCGGCGGAGAGCTCCTCGACCTGCTTGTTGAGCACGTGGACCGCTGGCTCCGCGTTGATGATGAACCATCCCATCAGCATCGCTAAAGGAACCAGCGCCGTTCTGAAGGGGGTCTTCGCGATGCTCTCTCCCAGGCCGAAGCCCAGAGGGCTGAAGCCAACGTTGACTCCGGTAAGGAAGAGGACCAGGCCAATGTAAGTATAGGCGATGCCCATGAGTATTCCCAGGAAGGGCTTCTTCCTGAGCCTTAGGGACACGACCTGAAATACCATGAAGAAGGCGAATATTGGGGCAAGGGCCCTTGCTACCTCCGCCATATACTCCGGGAAGGCCGAGATGTAGCTCCTGCCGATGAGAAGGGTGTCGCTGAGCTTTACCGCGGTCATGCTAACGTCCGCCGTCCCCGTATCAGGGTAGATGAAGCCCAGTATCATCACGGCGATTATGGGCCCCACCGAGCAGAGGGCGACAAGGCCGAAGCCGTCGGATCTGGCGTTCTCATCGCTTCTGATGGCGGAAACGCCCATGCCCAAAGATATGATGAAGGGGACCGTCATGGGACCTGTGGTGACGCCTCCGGAGTCGAAGGCTATGGAAAGAAAGCCCTTGTCGGTAAAGGCCGCAAGGCCGAATACCAGGGCGTAGAGCACGATCAGCATCCAGACTATGGGGATGGCGAAGAGAATCCTGATCATGGCCAGCATCAGGGATATCGCGACGCCAAGAGATACCACGATGATCAGCGTCATGGTGTCGACCGCCGGGACGTTGGCAGCGAGCACCTGAAGATCCGGCTCCGCGATGGTTATGGCGGCGCCCAGGACCAGGCTCAGGGAAAGTATCAGGGTCAGGTTCCTCGATCTGGTCATACGGGATCCGATGTGGTTGCCGATCTCGGTCATGGACATGTCCGACCCCAGTGTGAAGAGGGCCATGCCGCTTATCAAAAGAAGGCTGCCGAGGACGAAGGCGAGCATGAGGCCGCTGTCCATGGGTATCAGGAAAAGGCACAGGACAGAGACCAGTACGGTTATGGGAAGGACCGCCAGGGACGCTTCCCTGAGCTTGTCCTTTATAACGCTGAGATCCGACATATCGTTCCTCTCTTTATGTGGCTCCTGCTGCTGAAAGGCAGGTTCGATACCTTTTTATACTACCATAAATCGGCCCGTTGTACTATAATTAAAAGTCAATGGGGGCAGCCTGCATATAAGGTCCTGCCCTGTGAACGGAAAGGAGATGGCCCTCAGGGGCCGGGAACATATAAATGAGCGAAAAAGTCGATTTCATGCCCATACTTCTTGCCAGCGACATCAACGTCTACAGCATGGCCAGGGCATTCCACGAAGAATACGGGATCAAGTCCCTGATGGTCGCAAGGGAAAGAGGCGCCATGACCAAGGATACCAACATCCTCGATTATCTCGAGGTGCCCGGCCTCAACGAAACGGAGGTCTTCCTCAAGACCATGGACGAGCTCTATGACGAGTACGGTCCCAAGGGCAGGGGAAAGACCCTGATCCTCATGGGCTGCGCCGACCATTACGTCCGCCTCATCGTTGAGAATAAGGAGCATCTCAAGGATAAGGGCTTCGTCCTTCCTTACTCCGACAAGAAGGTGCTGGACGAGCTGACCCTTAAAGAGAGTTTTTACAAGCTCTGCGACCGCTTCGGCCTCGATTACGCCAAGACCTTCATTTACAAGCCCGAGATGAACTTTGAGTTCGATATCGACTTCGGTTATCCTGTGGTCCTCAAGGCCTCCGACAGCGTGAAATACCACGCCCACAAATTCGAGGGCTTCCACAAGGCCTTCTTCATCAACTCAAAGGAAGAGCTGGTCGATACCCTGAAGCTCATCTACGCCAACGGTTACGACGACAACATGATAATCCAGGACATGATCCCCGGAGAGGACGACGCAATCTACGACCTTCAGATGTACATCGGGTCCGACCACAAGGTCAAGATGATGAACTTCGGCAACGTCCTGCTTGAGGAGCACACTCCCACGGCCATAGGAAACAACGCCGCGACCCTCACAACCTACAACGAGGAGCTGATGCTCAAGGTCGGCCACATGATGGAGCAGATCGGTTACGAGGGCTTCGCCGACGGAGACATCAAGTGGGACTACAGGGACGGAAAGTTCAAGATGTTCGAGATCAACATCCGCCAGGGCAGGAGCCACTACCGGGTCACCGGAGGCGGCACCAACATGGCAAAGCTGGTGGTGGACGACTACATCTATCACAAGGACATGCCCATGAAGCTGGTCAAAGAGCCTCATTTCTGGCATGCGGTGCCCCTGGGGGTAGTCTACAAGTACGTCAAGGACGAAAAGAAGCTGGCCCAGGTCAGGCAGCTGGTAAAGGAGGGGAAGGTCTGCGATTCCCAGTACTATCCTGCGGACATGCCCTTAAAGCGCTGGATCTATCTCAAGATCCGCGGTCTCAACATGTACAGAAAATTTGCCAAATACTATCCGTATAAGTAAGCAGGAAGGCCCGCCGGGGGCCTTTCCCGGCTCGGAGGCAAGATGGAGATCGCCGTCATAGTCAAGCTCCTTATCGTTATCGCCGCGCTTCTGGCTCTGGTATTTCTGAAGCAGAAGCCTGAGGTCGCCCTGGCGGCCAGCTCGGTACTTATGATCCTGATCTACGGCAAGGGCCTTCAGGGCTTTGCCGACGCCTTCAGGATATTCTTCAGGGATCAGTCGACGGTGACCCTGCCCATCACCATAATCCTCATCGGGATCCTCAGCGGCGTCATGGGAAAGACCGGGATGCTTCAGAAGATGATCGATCACATGAAGCCCATGGTGAGGAGCACCAAGCTCACCATCATCCTGACCCCGCTGCTGATAGGCCTGCTGGCGGTCACCGGCGGCGCCTACGTTTCGTGCCCTCTGGTCGATCAGCTGGGGGATACCCTGGGGATCTCTCCCGAACGGAAGGCCGCCATCAACCTGGTATACAGGCATTCAGTCCACTATTCCTATCCGCTCTCGGGCTCCCTGATCGTGGTCGCCAACCTGAGCGGGCTGGACGTGAACAGGATCTGCCTCATGCTGGTCCCCGTGGTGATCTGGACCTTCATCATCGGTCATTTCACCATGATGCGGGACATCAAGGACGTGGTCATGCCCAAAGAGGACAGGGCGAGCTATCTTTCCCACGTGAAGTACTTCCTTCTGAATTTTTCGCCCATACTTGTGTCCCTTCTTCTGACGGTGGTCTTCGATCTTTCCATGCTCATAGCGCTGCCGGTAGGCATCGTCCTCGCGGTCATCGTCGCCAACGCCCAGGAGGACACCAGGCCCAAGGAGGATCTGGTCTCCCTGCTCTTTAAGAAGGTCAACTACAAGATGGTGCTGGTGATCTTCGCCGCCCTGTTCTTCAAGGCCTGCATCAGCTCGATCTCGGAGATCGCGGAGGCAATGACCAGCCTGGCCAGGGCAGGGCTTCCCCCGGAGCTCATGATCGTGATCATAGCGGTCCTGACCTCTTTCCCCACAGCCAGCGTCCAGACTCCCGCGGCGATAATCATACCGATCATGGCCGGATTCGGAGCCTCCGAGATGCAGATGATGCTCTATACCTGCCTCGTGGTCGCCACGGGCACCTTCGGTTACTATTTCTCGCCAGTGCACATGTGCCAGATCCTCACCATCGAGTATTTCAAGACAGATCTGGCCAGGCTGCTCAAGGAATACAGATACTATCTGCCGGCCCTTGCCGTCGGCATCTTCGTGTGGTACGCGGCCATGAAGGCCATACTGCTGTGATATGAACGACAGGAGATGAAGAATATGAAGCTTAAAGTTGCAGTCCCTTCCAATACCATCGCCGGGATGATGGTCCCCGAAGCCGTCGAGCTCCTTGAAAAGGAGGGCTTCGACGTCGTCATGAACAGGACGGGCAGAAGACTGGACCGGGAAGAGACGAAGGAGATGCTTAAGGACGCCTTCGCCGTCATCGCGGGAACTGAAAAATACGACGAAGAGCTTTTGAGAAGCTGCGAGTGCCTCAGGCTCATCCAGAGGTTCGGCGTAGGCTATGACAACCTGGACCTTAAGACCATAGACGAGCTGGGGATCAAGGTCGGCATCACTTCCAACTACAACGCCGTGGCGGAATATGCCCTAGCCCTGATCCTTGCCATGCTGAGGCAGCTTCCCGCCCACGACAGGATCGCAAGGAGCGGCCGCTGGAACAGGCTCTCCCAGCACGAGCTCTCGGACAAGACCGTGGCGGTCCTGGGCTTCGGGAGGATAGGGAAGAGGGTGGCTAAGCTCCTCTCGGCCTTCGGATGCACCATCCTGGTCTGCGACAAGTATCTGGACAAGGAAGAGGCCGAAAGGCTCGGCGCGGTGCCCTGCAGCTTCGAAGAGGCGGTATCTGGCGCGGACATCATCTCCCTGCATATGCCCGGCTCCCCCGAGAACGTCCACATCATAGACAGGACGGCCATCTCCCACATGAAGGAAGGCGCGTATATCGTTAATACCGGAAGGGGCAATCTGATAGACGAGGAGGCCCTTTACGAGGCACTAAGGGACGGAAAGCTTGCCGGGGCAGCTCTGGACGTGTTCGAGAGAGAGCCTCTTTCGGCGGACAGCCCGCTGCTCACCCTGGACAACCTGATCGTATCGCCTCACGCTGCGGCTCTTACCCACGAGGCCAATTACAACGGGTTCATGATCAGCGCCCGGTCGGTGGTCAGGGTCAGGGACGGCCTGGATCCGGAGATCCCGCTCCTCGCAAGATAGCAGGGCAGGAGAGCTCAGTCCTAAGTCTTGAAACATTTTACTTGTAATTGCGCAAAGCATGCAGTATAATGAGCAAGTGCATCGGGCTGTTAGCTCAGCTGGTTAGAGCGCCTGCGTCACATGCAGGAGGTCGTAGGTTCGAGTCCTGTACAGCCCACCATTCAAAAGAGTCCTGATCGGGCTCTTTTTTATTCGCACCGTCGATATCACCGGATCGCAGAAAACCGCATCATAGTGAGGGACGGCATATGTCGTACTCATAAGAAACTCTAGCGCTCTGGAAAGTGTATTTCGCGTTTGGACCGCGTTCCCTTTGTAAGATGCACCGGACCGTGATATAATAACATTTCACATGACCACGCTTCTTTTGAAGCGTCATCACCTGAACTGAAAAGCCCCCAAGGGCAGGAAAGGAGCAAATATGGGCCCCGTTTTACTCAGCTGCATAAAGATCTTCCTCTGCAGGATCATGGACGTCAGTCTTGGGACCTTCAGGACCATGCTGACGGTCAAAGGCAGGAACCAGCTGGCTGCCCTGGTGGGATTCTGCGAAGTGTTCCTCTGGTACGTCATCGTCCGCGACGCCCTCACCGGCGACGCTCCCGTCCTTGCCACCGCCATCGCCTACGCCGGAGGATACGCCACCGGCACCTTCGTCGGCGGAATGATCTCATCCAAGCTGATCAAAGGCCACGTGGCGGTCCACGTGATCACCTCCCGCCAGGATCCCGCCATGCTCAGCGCCATCAGGCAGGCAGGCTACGCGATCACCGTCCTTGAGACCATGAGCTCCGAGTACGCCGGCGCCAAGTACATGATCATCGCGGACGTGGACAAGAGCCTGCTCAAGGAGTACGAAGCCCTGGTCAAGAGCCTCGACAAGGACGCCTTCATACTTGACATCGAGACCAAGAACTACATGGGCGGATACGTAGCCCGCAAGAAATAGATGGCATCTGATAACGGTCCAAAAAAATATAAAAATATAAGTCCGGCAGGGCACATAGCCCTGTGCCTTCTCGCGATCCTTCTCGCCGCCGCCATCTGCGCCTACGGCTGCTTTGTCATTATCCTGAAAGGCCCCTTTGAGAGCTACAGGACGCCCTTCGTGAAGCACATCTGCACCGAGACCGTTTTCGGTCCCGTAGTCAGGCAGATCATAGGAGACGAGGCGGTAAACGAGATCGTGGGACCCCCGGCAGCCCCCGAAGAGGAGGCCTCTAAATGAACCGGAGCGAGCTCAGAAGAAAACACTTCCATATATTTGCCGTCATCACCCTGATCCTCGCGGTGCTCTTCGTCTGGGCGGATATCTGGACGGATCTGAGGATCTACGAGAATTCCGACGATGACGACGTCATGGCCGCCTTCTGCACCCGCCTTGCAGAGGAAGCGAGGAGGGGAAGCTGCAGCAGGCTGCTCTCCGACTCCGGCTTCAGGACCAACTATCTCACCCTGGATCATGAGGGCCAGACCCTGGCTTCGGTGGTGAGAGGAAAAGAGCTTACCTACGTTAAGGACGAAGAGGAGGACGGTCTTTACAGGATATACGCCGGCGAAGACCTGCTGGCCGAGGTCACCCTCGACGTATCGGACCATTACGGCCTGCTCAAACTCCCCATATACTCCGTCGTTTCCATCAAGGGAACGAAGACCTGCGACTACGCGGTAAAAAGCC
>JAFRQL010000076.1 GCA_017428655.1 Bacillota bacterium
CCATGGGCTCAGTGAAGACGGTGACTCTCGTTCCGTCCAGAAGGTAGATCTCGTAATAGTCCTTGTCCATCCTTTCTTCGGGGGTCAGCAGAAGAAAGGATTTTATCAGCTGGTCCCTCCTCTCCGCTGCGATCCTCTGGGGCATCAGCTTCATCCTGCCCTGCTCCATGAAGTAGATCCTGTCGCCGATGATCTTGGCCGAGCTGCTCTCGGCGTATTCCGGGGAGAACCACTGGGAAAGGCCCGCCATCCCCCAGTTCTCGTGGTAGACCGCGTCGGCAAGGGACGGATACCAGACCGGATAGGGGCAGTTCTCGCCTCCGGCCTCACTGACCAGCTGGGATATCCTGCTCTTGAAGAATTCCCTCTCCTTGGGATAGCCGATGATGGCCCTCTTCTGAAGCTCCAGTACAGACCTGGAGCTCTCCCTGCTCTCCCAGTCCCTGTAGAAGGCCTCCTTGATCTTTCTGCACAGGAGGGCAAAATCTCCGGGACCTGACGACGGATCCTGCCCTGCGAGGCCGGGACCCTTCTTAAGAAAGCTTCCGAAATCAAAGACTTCCATCTATCGATCCCTCCTTTCCGACGCCTCGTGAAGAGCCCGGGCGAGCCTTCCGACGTCCTTGTAGAAACTGCCGTCCTTTATCTCGTCCGTGTCGTGTCCGACATCCATACCGCTTAATATCTCGCGGTACTTTACAGTAAATATATTCTCGTCACTTATGCCTGTTTTTGACGAAAGATCGCCTTTGGAATAAAAACCCGAGGAAGAATAGAAGTTCACCGCCATGATCTGGGGCCCGATCCCAAGCCTTGCGTGATAAGGCCTGAGCCACAGGTACCTTTTGAGCCACCTTTCGCTCTGCTCCGCGGATATGCACCTGACGTCCGAGGCAAGCAGGCAGCCCAGGGCGGCACCCTCCTCGATCCTGCTCCCGCCGTCGCAGACTATCACGTCGAAGGCCCCGCCAAGAGACCTGACGAAGGAGGCCATAGCCTCCGGCTGGCAGTAGGAGGCCGAACCCGGGGCAAAGAAGCCTTCTATGACGTGAAAGCCCCGCGATACGAAGGATCTGTCCTTTATCTCGTCGACGTCGTACTGTCCGCTGTGGATGCTTCCAAGGAGCTTCTCAAGGGATGCCCCGCCGGCCTTATCGCTCTCACCTCCCGGCCCGGTGCCGGAAGATATGAGCAGCACCTCTGACGTGCCCAAAGCCCTGGAGAGCTCTCTGGCGCAGGCGGCTGAAAGCAGGCTCACGCCGGATCTGTGATCGCATCCGAAAAGAGTTATCACCCTTGCCATATCACACCTCCGGAACTATCAGGATGAAGGGAGCGGGCTCCTCATTCTCGTCGTCGCTGCCGCTGTAGGGATATCCGCCCGGCGCACCGGCCCTGTACCATTCCTCAGCAGCCCCCGCGCCTTCTTCTCCGGCCTCGGGAGCGGTCCCTTCAGTCTGCTCTTCTTCATTGATATTTGCCTTTTCAGGTCCCAGGCTCCTGTCGTAGATCCTGAAAAAGTCCTCGGCGCCGCATATGATCTCTACCGATGAGATGATCCCGCCCGCGCTGTTTCTCAGGAGCACGTCGGAGCCCTTCTCCTCGTCGCCGGTCACCGCGATCTCGCCGCTGTCCCTTAAGAAGGCGATCTCAAATTCCCCCAGCAGCTCCTTCTCGGGAAGAGCGTAGAACTTTGCCCTGTCCCCGGCTCTCAGCATTGCCGGCCTTGAGGCTATCCACTCCGGGGGAAGGGAATATATCGAGAGCCCCTCCCCTATGCCTTCGTTTTCCTCTCCTATAAGGTCCCGGGTCAGCGGCATGTTCTCTCTTATATCCACCAGAGCGGTCATGCCGGCCGCCTGATCCATATCGCCCGGCCTCAGCGCTCCCTCCGGGATCCTGTCCCTTTCCGCCCTCATGATCTTCAGCCGGTCCGCCCCCACACGGGTCCCCTTTTCGATGGGCCGGGACGCGGCAAGGATCTCCTCCGTCGTGAGCATCTCTCTGGCGCTGACCTCCCAGAATATCATCGCCGCTATGCTCAGGACCATGATCACCATGCCCGCTATGGTCTTTTTCTTCATGTCGTCCTCCTTTGCATTACCAATCTTTGCCATCATTATACCCAAAATTTGCCATATGTCAATATATTCCTGTAAAATTTTATCAGTACGTTCGTTATTTCTTCTGCTTTTCACCGCTTCAGCCCGCGATATCCTACGGCAGACGGCCCCATCCCCCCAAAATCATTGATAATTCAGCTTTATTTCCAGGCGACATTGTAGTAATATATCTTCGTATGCAATATGTCATTTCATTACGAAATGCTATAAAGGAGGAGTATATGTACAAGATCGTCAGAAGAGAGGAACTCAACCCTGCAGTTACCAGGATCGAAGTTGAGGCCCCCTTCGTAGCCAAAAAGGCCAAGCCCGGCCAGTTCATCATCCTCAGGGTCGATGAGGAAGGCGAAAGAGTACCCTTTACCATCGCAGGTACCGACAAGGAAAAGGGAACCGTAACCATCATCTTCCAGATCCTCGGAGCGACCACCGAAAAGCTCAACCACGTCAAGGAAGGCGAATGCATCCAGGACTTCGTAGGTCCCCTCGGCAAGCCGACTGAGCTCGAAGGTCTCAAGAAGGTCTGCGTCGTCGGAGGCGGCGTTGGAAACGCCATCGCCTACCCCATCGCCAAGGCTCTTCACGATCAGGGCACCGAGACCCACGTCATCGTAGGTTTCAGAAACAAGGACATCATCATCCTTGAAGACGAGTTCAAGGCCTGCAGCGACAAGCTGGTCATCATGACCGACGACGGCAGCTACGGCAAGCCCGGCATGGTCACCGTAGGACTCCAGGAGCTCCTCGAATCAGGCGAGCAGTATGACGAAGTCATCACCATCGGACCCATGATCATGATGAAGTTCGTCGTCAAGACCGCCCAGGCATTCGGCGTAAAGACCGTCGTCAGCATGGCTCCCATCATGATCGACGGCACCGGAATGTGCGGATGCTGCAGAGTCACCGTCGGCGGCGAGACCAAGTTCGCCTGCGTTGACGGCCCCGACTTTGACGGCGCTCTCGTTGACTTCGACGAAGCCATGGGAAGAAGCAGAATGTACTTTGACCAGGAGAGAGCTGCACACGAGCACGTCTGCAACCTCTTCAAGATGGAGGTGAAATAAATGCCCAACATGTCCCTGAAGAAGAATCCTATGCCCTCTCAGGAGCCCGATGTAAGAAACAAGAACTTCAAGGAAGTCGCCATCGGATACACCGAAGAGATCGCTCTGGACGAGGCTGCGAGATGCCTCAACTGCAAGAACCATCCCTGCATCAGCGGCTGCCCCGTTGAGATCAACATCCCGGCCTTCATCAAGAAGATCACCGAGAAGGATTATGAGGGCGCATATCAGGTCATCAGCCTGGACAGCTCCCTGCCCGCAGTCTGCGGCAGAGTCTGCCCCCAGGAGACCCAGTGCGAGAGCAAGTGCATCCGCGGCATCAAGGGCGAGCCTGTAGGCATCGGCCGTCTTGAGAGATTCGTCGCCGACTGGCACAACGCCCAGCCCGCAGCAGCAGTCACCCTGCCCGAGAAGAACGGCCACAAGGTCGCGGTCATCGGTTCCGGCCCCTCCGGCCTCACCTGCGCAGGCGACCTGGCAAAGAGCGGCTATGACGTCACCATCTTCGAAGCCCTCCACCTGCCCGGCGGCGTTCTGGTATACGGCATCCCCGAGTTCCGTCTTCCCAAGTCCATCGTACAGAAGGAAGTCGAAGGCCTCAAGGCTCTCGGCGTAAAGGTCGAGACCAACGTGGTCGTAGGCAAGACCCTCTCCGTGGACGAGCTCTTCGATGACTACGGTTTCGAAGCGGTGTTCATCGGATCCGGCGCAGGTCTTCCCGCGTTCATGAAGATACCCGGCGAGAACCTCAACGGCGTATACTCCGCCAACGAGTTCCTGACCAGGATCAACCTGATGAAGGCCTACAAGGAAGGCTCCGACACCCCCATCAAGAAGAGCATGAAGGTCGCAGTCGTCGGCGGCGGAAACGTTGCCATGGACGCAGCTCGCTGCGCCAAGAGACTGGGCGCCGAAGAGGTCTCCATCGTATACCGCCGCTCCCTTGAAGAGCTTCCCGCAAGGAAGGAAGAGGTCGAGCACGCTATGGAGGAAGGCATCGACTTCAAGCTCCTCAACAACCCGGTAGAGATCATCGGCTACAAGAACCCCGACAACCCCAGGGATCCGAAGAACGGTTCCGTCTGCGGCATGAAGTGCATCAAGATGCAGCTGGGCGAGCCCGACGCATCCGGCAGAAGACGCCCCGTCGAGATCCCCGGATCTGAGTTCATGCTCGACGTCGACTGCGTCATCATCGCTATCGGCACCACCCCCAATCCTCTGATCAAATCCACCACCAAAGGCCTTGAGGTCAACAGGAAAGGTGGTATAATCGTAAATGAAGAGACCGGCAAGACTTCGAGAGATCATATCTATGCCGGAGGCGATGCCGTAACCGGCGCTGCTACCGTCATCCTGGCCATGGGCGCAGGAAAGACCGCAGCCAAAGCCATCAAG
>JAFRQL010000077.1 GCA_017428655.1 Bacillota bacterium
AAGATCTGCCTTTTGTGTTTTGCGGATATGGCGGAACTGGCAGACGCGCAGGATTTAGGTTCCTGTGGTACCCCCGTGCAGGTTCGATCCCTGTTATCCGCACCAAAAAGCCTGCTCCTTCGAGCAGGCTTTTTGCTATACGAATCCTTTTTCCTTCGAGTACTCGGATACGTGGTCCATGAACAGACTCAGCACCGGTGAATTCCTTGCTCCTCTTCTGGCGGAGAGGAGCACCGTCCTTTCCTTTGTCCTGTCCAGAGGAAGCCTTACCACATCGAAGCGTCCCGGCTTCAGTATCATGTCGTATACCAGACTCACTCCCAGGCCGCTCTCTACCATTGAGAGGAGGGTAAGGTCACTTTCGACCTCGTAGCTCACTGCAGGCCTGATGTTCTGCTCATCGAAGAACTGGGCAAAATCGTAGTCGCGCTTTTCCCTGAGGCTGATGAAGCTTTCCCTGGGGAGCATCTCCACCGGATATACCTCCGCGTCCGCCATGGGGTGCCCTTTGGGGACCACGGCGACCAGGCAGTCCTTGAATACCGGGATGCTGTAAAAGCCAGCCGCCTCGTCCTCGCCCAGAAAGCCGCAGTCCAGGCTGCCTTTTCTTAACTCTTCGGAGATCTCTCCATATTCGCCGGCCCTCAGCTGGATCTGTATCCCCGGATACTTGCTTCTGAAGCTTTTTAAGATCTCGGGCAGGACCGTTGCCGACACGCTGGCGAAGCTCCCGAGCCGCAGGGTGCCCTGCTTCAGGCCGTGGGCGGAGGCCAGGCTGAACTGAAGGTTCTCGTAGTCGCTTATTATGTCCCTCACCGCCGGGATCACCGTGAGGCCCTCGGAGGTCAGCTCGATGCCCTTGCGGCTCCTGCTCAGCAGCTCCATGTTCCATTCCTGCTCCAGGTCCTGGATCATCTTGCTCACGGCGGACTGGGTGTAGCCCAGCTTCTGGGCTGCTGCGGTGATGCTTCCGGTCTCCACCGTCATCAGCAGCGCTTTATACTTTTGTATGCTCATAGTGTCCTCTCCTATTCCCTTTGAGAATGGAATTTAGAAAAAACATTCTGTTTTCATCTTTATGACTGCATTATACAATAAAGCGCAGGTTCAGTGAAGAAGTTTTTACGGGAGGCCGGTATGAACGCCGAAAACAGAGATTTTGTTAGAGCTCCGAAGATGGGGGAGGCCCTCCTGCCCCTTTTCATTCTGGTCGCTTCCCTTTCTTTAGGCATCATAGTCTATAAGGTCGATCCCCAGGTCCCCATGTTTTTAGGAGTCACGGCGGCCGCCGCGGTGGCCTTAAGGATCGGTTATCCATGGGAAAAGGTCGAAGGGATGATGATCGGAGGGATCGTCAAGGCCCTTCAGTCCATCATGATCCTCCTCATAATCGGCATCCTAATCGGCGTATGGCTGAACGCCGGAGTGGTCCCTTCCATGATTTTCTACGGCCTTAAGGTGCTGAGGCCCGGGTATTTTCTCACCGCTGCCGTCCTCATATGCTCGGTGACGTCCCTTGCTACGGGCTCCTCCTGGGGGACCGTCGGGACCATCGGAGTCGCCCTCATGGGGATCAGCGCGGGCCTTGGCATAGACCCCGCCATGACCGCCGGAGCGATCCTCTCCGGGGCGTATTTCGGGGATAAGACCTCTCCCATGTCTGACAGCACCAATCTGGCCGCCGCCATGGCCGGCTGCGATATCGTGAGCCACGTGAAGTTCATGCTCCTTCCCACCGGCGTGACCTACGGCCTGACCCTTGTGTTCTTCACAGTCCTGGGCGCCGTGAAGGGGGCTGGCTCTGCCGCCGATATGAGCTCGGTTGGCGCAATATCTTCAGCCATAGAAGAGATGTTCACCGTATCCCCGCTGCTCCTTCTTCCCATCGTTTTAGTCATCGCGGCCATCGCTCTCAAGGTCCCGGCCATCCCTGGGCTGGTGCTGGGAGTGATCAGCGGCGGGATCCTCGGCATGGCGACCCAGAAGGGATGCACCCTGGGGACCCTTTTCGACTGCGGCCTTTACGGTTTCAGATGCGAGAGCGGCATCGAAGCCATCGACAGTCTGCTGACCACCGGCGGGATCATGGGGATGATGTACGCGGTGTCCATGGCGATCATCGCCATGATGTTCAGCGGGATCATGACCGGGACCGGGATGCTCTCCGTCATCGTCAGCGCCCTTAAGAAGAGGTTCGTCAAAGGACCGGCCTCCCTGGTCGCTCTCACCGAAGCCAGCTGCGTCCTCTCCAACATGATAATGCCGGATCAGTACATCGCCATCGTGGTGCCCGGAAGCATGTATTCGGAAGAGTACAGGAGGATTGGCCTTCACCCCGTGAGCCTCTCCAACGCCCTTGACAGCGCCGGAGCGGTCACCAGCGCCCTGGTGCCCTGGAACACCTGCGGAGTGTACATATCCAGCGTCCTGGGCCTCGGAGTCGCCTCCTACGGCGTCTATTCCGTGTTCAACTGGTCCATGCCCATCGTGAGCCTCGTCATGGCCTACATGGGCCTTACAGTCTGCGGAAGCGACAGGTCAAGGCTTTGGGGAGCGCAAAAAAAGAAGGCCAATGCGGCGGGATCCGCCGACTGACCTTCCGTCCGGTACGGAGCATTATATCCCGGGACTTTACCCGATCTTTCTTCCGAGGAAGCGCGCTACGGCCTTTGAGACCGCGCCTCCGGCAGCGCAGCACACCACCGCTTCGACCAGTCCCTGGACTCCGACGAGGATGATTATGAAATCCAGGGGGCCTGCAGCGCCCCTGGACGCCGCCATATTCTGCACGTATTCGGTCTTAAAAAAGGCGAGGCAGAGATATCCCATGAAGAATACCGTGTTGAGGAGCGGGGCGCTGAGGGCTCCCGCGAACCAGCACCAGGTGTTCTTTTTGTCTATCCGGTCGCATGCCTTGAATATCAGGCCGCAGCAGTATCCCATCAGCACCCTCATTACTACGCAGAGTATGAAGGTATGGACGGGGCTGGCAAGAAGAAGGTTGCTGGTCATGTACGAGCCTCCAGTAAGAGCATCCTTAAAGCTCAATGCTCCGAAGACCAGTCCCAGGACCGCTCCAGCCCCTGGGCCGATGGTCATGGCGCCTACCGCGATGGGCAGGGTGAGAAAGCTCATGTACAAAGGCCCCACCGGAACACGTCCGAGCCCTATGGCGTACATGACCATCTCTACGGCCATGAGAAGGGCGGTCTGGGTGATGCGGCGGAGCCTGTCTTCAGTGTTGTTATTCATTTTTTTACCTCCTGCTCTCATTCTGTCTTAAGCAGATATGATGCAGGGACGATTATACCACCGTTCCTGCCGGTTGTCATCCCCTGATCAGTTCGGAAACTATCCTTATGAAGAATGCCGCGAGGACGACCAGCATGACGGGCTTTACCGCCCTGGCTCCTTTGCTTCCGTAGAAGCGGGTCCCGATGTAGGCTCCGATCAGGTTGCAGATGCCAGCGGCTATCCCCAGGCTGTAGATGGTCTTGTCGTCGTTTAGGTATATGACCAAGGCAGCTGCGGTGGACGCCAGGTTCACAGCCTTGGAGATCCCCTGGGCCTTGTCCAGGCTCAGGTGGGCGAGGGATACGAATAATATGATCATGAAGGTGCCGGTTCCTGGACCGTAGAAGCCGTCGTACATCCCGATGACGAAGGATATGATAAGGCTCAGGACCAGAGTTTTGGTATCGTCGTAGGGCTCGTAGATCTTTTCAATGGCGTTTTTCTTCGTCAGGCGCCAGGCCAGGAAGGGCAGCAGTATGAGGATGATGATCTTAAGGTAAAAATCGCTGGTGCGAAGGCTTATATTCGCCCCGATGGAGGAGCCGGCGAGGGCTGCCGCGACACAGAAAAGTGTGATCTTGAGGGGTATATAGCCGGCCCTTGCGTATCTTATGGTGGCGAGGGTGCTTCCCATGGTCGCGCTGAGCTTGCTGGTCCCTATGGCTTCGTGGACCGAAAGGCCGGCGAACATGTATGCCGGAAGGGCGATCAGGCCTCCTCCGCCGGCGACGGCGTCGATGAAGCCCGCAAGACCTACGAGGGGACAGACTATGAGGAACTGGATGAGACCCGGCTGCATATAGACTCCTGCTCCGCTGATTAGGCTCCTGGCCTGCGCGAAGGCACAAAGATTGTACATCACGGAGGCCTATCATGCAAATCTATAAACAACTATTCTTTTTACAATAACCTTTTTTTTCTTGTCCCATCTTAACAAGTGTGACCCACCTATGGTATCATTCTTTTATAGCCGGAATATGACTTTCTGGTCTATATTACTGTGCGCAAAGGATTTCAGGAGGTAATCAATGAATCTTGCAAAGTTCCCCAGAAGGATCTATACCCCGTACGAAACTCCCCTCCAGCCTCTGGACAAGCTGACTGCCGTTCTCGGCGGCGGCCCCCGCATCTGGATGAAGAGAGACGATATGCTCGGACTCGCCATGGGCGGAAACAAGACCCGTAAGCTTGAGTTCCTTATGGCCGATGCTCTCGCAAAGGGCGCCGACACCATCATCACCTGCGGCGCGGTCCAGTCCAACCACTGCAGACTGACCCTGGCAGCTGCCGTTACCGAAGGTCTCAAGTGCCATCTGGTCATCGAGCAGAGAGTCCCCAACAGCTACAACGAGCACGCCAGCGGCAACAACTTCCTCTATCATATGCTGGGAGTTGAAGGCATCCACGTGGTAGACGGCGGAAGCGACATGATGGCAGAGATGCAGAAGGTCGCCGATGAGCTCACCGCTCAGGGCAGAAAGCCCTACATCGTTCCCGGCGGCGGCTCCAACGTCATCGGAGCTACCGGCTACGCAGCCTGCGCTCAGGAGATCCTGAACCAGTGCTTCAAGATGGGCGTCAGCTTTGATCACATGATCTGTACCAGCGGCAGCACTGGGACCCACGCAGGCCTCCTGGTAGGTCTCAAGGGCGAGAACGCCAACATCCCCCTCACCGGCATCGGCATCAACAAGCCCGTCCCCATCCAGAAGCCCAACGTCTACAAGCTGGCAAAGGCTCTGGCAGAGCACCTGGGCGTCCAGACCCCGATCACTGAGGACGACGTCATCGTATTCGACGACTATGTAGGTCCCGGATACTCCAGAGTCACCGAGGGAATGGTCGAAGCAGTCAGCCTCGTCGCCAAGACCGAAGGCATCCTCCTCGACCCCGTCTACACCGGCAAGACCATGGCCGGCATGATCGACCTTTACAAGAAGGGTTACTTCGACGGCTGCAAGAACATCATGTTCCTGCACACCGGCGGCTCCCCCGCTCTGTTCGCCTACACCGACACCTTCTTCGCTGCTGAAGAAAAGTAATCGGTAAAAATGACCATAAAGCTCCGGCATCAGCCGGGGCTTTTTTGTTCACATCAGCTAAAATAGTGATATAATTAAATGCTCTAAACAGCCGCTGCCGCAGGATGCGCCGCGCGCGCCGAAAGAAAGGAGATCTGTCATGGTCATAACGTTCATAGGACACTCGTGTTTTAAGATAGTTTCCCATGGAGCGTCCGTCGTCATAGATCCTTATGCCGATGGAAGCGTTCCCGGCCTCGCCCCCGTGAGGGAGGACGCCGACATGGTCCTCTGCAGCCACGGCCACGGAGATCACGGCGCCGTCTCGTCGGTGACCCTTTCGGGAAGGACCGATCTTCCGTTCACCGTCAGCACCGTTGCCGGCTGCCACGACGACGCAGGAGGCTCCAAAAGAGGTCCCAACACCATCCACATCATCGACGACGGCGAGTTCAGGCTGGTCCATCTGGGCGACCAGGGCTGCATGCTCACCGATGAACAGTTTGCCGCCATCGGCAGGGCTGACTGCCTGCTGATACCGGTGGGAGGCTTTTACACCATAGACGCAAAGCAGGCGGCACAGACCGCCAGGCGGCTGGACGCCGCGGTCACCGTCCCCATGCATTACAGAGGAGAAGGTTTCGGCTTCGACGTGATCGGACCGGTGGCGGACTTCCTCAAATACTTTGAAAATATAGAAGAGGGCGGAAGCGTCCTTGAGCTGGAAAAGGGCAGCGTAAGAAGGGTCGTCGTGATGACGCCCCGCAGCATCTGCTAAGGGCCCGCTCCGCGGGATCCCGGGATAAATGAGAAAGAGAGGTAATCGCGATGCCGGAACTGGAAATGAAAATGAATGAGATCATGGAGATGCTCCGATCTAAACGATATCAGGACCTTCGGGATCACCTCGACAACATGAATCCCGCCGATATAGCGGAGGCTCTCGAGGCTCTCACCGATGACGAGCAGATCACTCCCGAGGAGCTGGTAAGGCTCTACAGGCTGATACCGAAGGATCTGGCCGCGGATACCTTCATCGAGATGAATCCGGACATGCAGGAGACCCTGATCTCCGCCTTCTCCGATAAGGAGCTCCACGACATCATCGACGACATGTATCTGGACGATACGGTCGACATCATCGAAGAGATGCCCGCCAACGTGGTGAGCAGGATCCTGAAGAACGTCGATCCCGACACCAGGGCGAACATCAACCAGATCCTCAAGTATCCGGAGGATTCGGCCGGGTCCATTATGACCATAGAGTACGTGGACCTGAAGCCGGAGCAGACCGTCTGGGACGCCTTCACGGTGATCCGGGCCTCCGGCGTGGACAAGGAGACCATATATACCTGCTACGTCACCGACAGGCGCAAGCTGGTGGGCATAGTCACCGTGAGGGAGCTGCTCCTCGCCTCCTATGAGGACAGGATCGGCGACATCATGGAGACCAACGTCATCAGCGTCAACACCCTCGATGACAAGGAAGAGGTCGCCCAGACCCTGGCTAAGTACGACTTTACCGCCGTCCCCGTGGTCGACAAGGAAGACCGGCTGGTGGGCATAGTCACTGTCGACGACGCCATCGACGTCATGACCGAAGAGGCCACCGAGGACATCGAGAAGATGGCCGCTATCACCCCTTCGGAGCATCCCTATCTCAGATCAAGCGTCTTTGAGATCTGGAAGCAGAGGATCCCATGGCTGCTGCTCCTGATGGTCTCCGCCACTTTCACCGGGATGATAATCACAAAATTCGAATCCGCTCTTGCTGCCCAGGTCGCCCTGACCGCCTTCATCCCCATGCTGATGGATACCGGCGGCAACTCCGGCTCCCAGGCCTCGGTCACCATCATCCGCGGCATCAGCCTCGGCGATATCGAGTTCTCCGACATCATCGACGTCGTCTGGAAGGAGGCCCGGGTCGCGGTCCTGTGCGGCGCGGTCCTTGCCTGCACCACCTTCCTCAAGATAATGCTGGTGGACCGGATGCTCATGGGGAACAACGACGTGACCATGACCGTGGCTGCGGTCGTCTGCATCACCCTGGTCTTCACTGTCTTCATCGCCAAGCTGGTGGGCTGCACCCTGCCGCTCTTCGCAAAGAAGCTGGGATTTGACCCCGCGGTGATGGCGTCCCCCTTCATCACCACCATCGTGGACGCCCTGTCCCTGATGATCTACATGAACGTCGCAACCATGCTGCTGGGTATCTAGCGAGATCCTGAATAAACAAAATAAAAAAGTCCCTTTCATCGGGAACTTATCCCGGCGAAAGGGGCTTTTTTTCGTTTAGGGCGGGCTGCCCGGCGGATGCGGACTGTCCGGATCAGATATACGCGACCCTCATCCTCTTCAGGGCTTCGGGCAGGGAGTTGATCCCGCTGCTCACCGCCATTCCCAGGGCTATCTGGGCGGTCTCGGTCCTGATGAGCATGGGGAAGATCCTGCCGGAACTTTCGGAGGAGGCAATGAGCACGTCCAGATCCTCTTTTTCAGCGGCAAGAAGGCCGATGATGCTCTCTCTGGTGTACTTCTCGTAGGCGGAGAGCCAGAGGCTCCAGGGCTGTCGGACCTCCTTCATGAGGCGGGACGCGGTATAAAGGCTGGTGACCTTGCCGTAGCCCGCGGCAAAGCAGGTGAAGCTGGGGCAGGCCGGCTTTCCCTCCTCGGGGCAGACGATGATCCTCTGGGGCGCCGTGGAAAGGAATGGCATGGCAGCGGTGACGTCCACCAGCGGATCCTCCGCGAAGAGGATGCCGCAGCAGCTGAGGGCGCTGATCAGGTACCTTTCGGCCTCGTCGTCGGCCGCGATGCCTTTTTCGGTCCTCTGCCTGTCCAGCTCCGCCTTGAGGCACTGGGAGAGCCTGTCCGGATCCCAGGTGAGGATGCCGGCGCCAACGCTGATGAAGAGCCTGCAGATCTCGATGGCCCTGAAGGAATAGGGCTCCGGGACCAGGCAGATCCCCGCAGCCAGATAGGCGATGTCCCATTCCATGTAGCCCGCTCTGCAGTGTTCAAAGTCTATGCAGACCACTCCGCTGTCCGTGTATATGAACTTGCTGAAGTCCACACGGCCAAGGCTTGTGCCGGTCTTTGCCCTGAAGGCCTGATACCAGTCGAAAAAGAGCTTGAAGCACTTGGCCAGCTCGGCGGGATCGCCGCTGCGCTCCGTGAGCATGTCAAGAAGAGACGGACCTTCCGCGAACTCGTGTTCGATGCTGTCGTCTCCTTCAAACAAGAGCCGGGGGGCGAGGCCGCTCCCCCGGAGCTTGTCATATATGCTGCTTTCTTTAAGGTAGTTCAGGTGAGAGGCGAAGCGCTTTATGACCACGCTGCCTTTCCTTACGACCTCGTTCTGTTCAGCCATTCAGTTTCTAGTAGATGGGGAAGTTCTTGCAGAGCTCCTCGACGGATGCCCTGATATAGTCAGCCTTGCCTTCGAAATCGGTGGCGGCCAGGTACATGTACTCGGCGATCTTCTTCATCTCGGGCTCCTTGAAGCCTCTGGTGGTGACGGCCGGGGTGCCTACGCGGATTCCGCTGGTGTACTTGGCGGGCTGGGGATCCCAGGGGATCATGTTCTTGTTGACGGTGATATAGACCTCGTCCAGGCGCTTCTCCATCTCCTTGCCGGTGATGCCGAACTTTCTCAGGTCGACCAGCAGCAGGTGATTGTCGGTGCCGCCGGAGACGAGGTCGAAGCCCTTTGCCAGCAGCTCGTCCGCCAGGACCTTGGCGTTCTTGACGACCTGCTCCTGGTAGGCCTTGAACTCGGGCTTGAGAGCCTCGCCGAAGGCTGCCGCCTTGGCCGCGATGATGTGCTCGAGGGGGCCGCCCTGGGTTCCGGGGAAGACCGCGGAGTTGAGCTTCTTGAAGAGATCGGGGTTGTTGGAGAGGATCATGCCGCCGCGGGGACCGCGAAGGGTCTTGTGGGTAGTGGTGGTGACCACGTCTGCGTAGGGCAGCGGAGAGGGATGAAGGCCGGCAGCGACCAGTCCCGCAACGTGGGCCATGTCTACCATCAGGTAGGCGCCGACTTCGTGGGCGATCTCGGCGAACTTCTCGTAGTCGATGAACCTGGGGTACGCGGAGGCTCCTGCGATGATCATCTTGGGATGGCACTCGTGGGCGATCCTTCTCACCTCGTCATAATCGATGGTGTTGGTGTCCTCGGTGACTCCGTAGGGGACGATGTTGAACTGCTTTCCGGAGAAATTGACCGGTGAACCGTGGGTCAGGTGCCCGCCGTGGTCGAGATTCATTCCCATGACGGTGTCTCCGGGGGTGCAGAGTGCCAGGTAGACCGCGTAGTTGGCCTGAGCGCCGGAGTGGGGCTGGACGTTGGCATATTCGCAGTTGAAGAGCTTCTTGGCTCTTTCGATGGCCAGAGTTTCCACCACGTCAACGTTGACGCAGCCGCCGTAGTAGCGCCTGCCGCTGTAGCCCTCGGCGTACTTGTTGGTGAGGATGGTGCCTGCCGCTGCAAGCACGGTGGGACTTACGATGTTTTCAGACGCGATGAGCTCGATATTTCTTCTCTGACGGGCGAGTTCCGCGTCGATGGCAGCGCCGAGCTCCGGATCGTTCTGGGAGATGAAGGCGTTGCATTCTTCTACGTTGAACATTTATATCCTCCTTAAATAATTGATCAAAATGGACTTGGGACCGGTCATGCCGGGCCGCCGCATGAGCGGCGGGAGCATCGCTGCAGACGTGCGCTCTCAATAAGGCGCCGCTGCAGGACGCTTAGGGCAAGGCGCAGGGAACGGTATTCGGACCATAGGCCTGTTCGTTCTGTCTGCCTGACCCCTGCATCGGCCTCCGACTGCAGTATATTGCATACCGCGCCGCGGCGCAATGACCTGATCCTTTGATTTCACCCTATTATACCAAACCCCGGTCCAAAAGTACTTTAAATCCCGAAAAATGTATGCTAAAATTCGTGTTGCGTGCGGACCGCACCGGCCTGCACCGTTGTTTTGCGCCCGTAGCTCAGCTGGATAGAGCGTCAGACTCCGACTCTGAAGGCCGCAGGTTCGACTCCTGTCGGGCGCACCAGACCAAAAGCTCCCCTCAGTTGAACTGACCCCAAAAGGTTAGACAAAACCGGGCATCGCAGTTAAGCGACTTGAGAGGACTGAACTCTGTATTGCACAGGGCTCAGTCCTTTTAGTTTGCCCTTGATTCGTTGATTGTTGTAATAGTCGATATATTTCTCGAGTTCAGATTTAAACTCGTAAATGTCATTGAATTCCCTGAGGTAAAGAAGCTCTGATTTCAGCAACCCGAAGAAGTTCTCCATGACCGCGTTGTCCAGACAGTTCCCTTTTCTGGACATGCTCTGCCTGATGCCTTTTTCCCGCAGCTTCTTCTGGTACATTTTGTGCTGATACTGCCAACCTTGATCAGAATGAAAGATCAGGTTTGTCCCATCAGGAATCCTCTTAAAAGCCTTGTCCAGCATATCCATCACTTGTCCAAGATGCGGCCGGTCACTTATGTTGTAGCTGATGATCTCACCATTGAACATGTCCAGCACCGGAGACAGATACAGCTTGTGACCGAAAAGCGAGAACTCTGTAATGTCCGTTGTCCACTTTTGTGCCGGACGTTCTGCCTTGAAGTCTCTATTGATCAGGTTCGGCGCGACTTTTCCGACCTCACCCTTGTAGGAACGGTATTTCCTGGCCCTGACCATGCTTTTGAGCTTCAATACTTTCATCAATCGCTGTACAGTTTTGTGGTTGATGACATATCCGCGGTTTCGCATTTCGAGCGTGATCCTTCGATACCCATAACGGCCTTGATTTTCATGGTAGATCGAGCGGATCTCTTCTTTCTCAACGAGGTACTTGTCCGGCTTCGTTGCAGACTTTACGTAGTAGTAATAGGTGCTTCTTGCAAGGCCTGAGGCTTTCAGCAACTCATCCAGCGGATACTTTCGCCTTAATTCTGAAACGACGGCTACTTTGTCTGCTTTTCCGACTTTTCCCGCTCTTGAACTAAGGCGATCAATTTTTTTAGGTATTCATTCTCCATGCGAAGATACTGAACCTCTTTCAGAAGATCAGCATTTTCGTTTACATCTTTCTTTTTGGAATTATCGTTCTTCTTTCCAGGCATACTTTTTCTCCTGCCTCGTCGTTCTTCAAAGAGGGCTTCTTTGCCCTCTTCGTAATATATACGCTCCCATTTCGAAATGGTTGGAGGGCTCTGTATCCCAAACATAGCTGCTGCCCGATTGATAGAAATAGATGTTTGATGGATGTATTCTACAACATGTATTTTAAACTCGCCACTGTAAGTTCGGGTCACTCGGCTCAGTTGTTCTACTCCTCCGGCTTTGTACAAGTCGATCCAACGCTTGATGATACTGCGATCAACACCGTATTTGACTGACAACAGTCTATATCCGCCACTATGTCCATCCAGATATTCCATCACGACTTTGAGTTTGAATTCATCTGTATACTTCTTTTTTCCTGACATGTTAAAACCCCTTTCATTAGAGTTTTTGTCTAACGAAAGGGGTTCACTTCAAGTGAGGGGAGCTTTTGGATATCATCTAAGGCCTGCACGTCGGATCATTACGAATAGGGGCTTGCATCATACCGTTTCTTGATGCATCAGATGATATGTGATATTTTACTATTAAAGCGGTATAGTATAATATAAAGATCAGAGATACAGGGGAAACTGATGAGTGATAAAGAACGTACCAGCAACTCAATAATCCGCTTTTTCAAGTTTATCAATCTTGCGGTCATAACATGGATCTTTTTTCATGTATGGTCGATCTCTTATTCAAAGGCAATAGCTTCCGCCTTTTATATTAAGGGAGAGTTATTTGTCGCGGCCTTATTTGCATTTCTTTATTTGAATTTGATAAGGGCATATGATGGATTCCAGGTCCCTATCAGCCGCATATCCGAGCTGGTGTATTCCCAGGCCCTTGCGATATTGATATCGAATATTGCAATGTACGTAGTGACATTCCTGCTCAATAAAGGTTTCCCAAAAGTTCTGCCTTTTGTCGGGATAATGGTCCTGCAGCTGCTGTTTGCGCTGATCTGGTGCGTACTGATCAAGAGGTGGTATTATCGTACGCATTCTGCAAAGCATTCGATCCTGATCTATGATTACCCTACCAATCTTGATCTCTACCTGAAGGAAGGCACTGAATCAAGGGTGTTTTCCATCGATCGGAAGATCAATGTCAGTGAGTATTATGACGATCCTGCGATGATCGAAACATATGATACAGTTTTTATGGCCGGAGTATCCAGTCACGACCGCAACATCGTATTAAAGCACTGCGTCGATCGGAATATCCCTGTTTATCTGGTCCCGAGGATAGGGGATGTTCTGATGTATTCATCCCGTGAAGTCCACATGCTCCATCTTCCGATCATGGCGATCAACGGATATTCCCCTACGTGGGAATATCTTACGATGAAGCGCCTTATCGATATCGTCATGTCCCTGTTTTTGATCATTCTGCTGTCGCCGGTATTTCTGATCACCGCGGCCGTGATAAGATCTTATGACGGCGGTCCGGTATTATATAAGCAGACGAGGCTGACCCAAAACGGAAAGCGTTTCAGCATGATCAAGTTCAGGAGCATGGTCGAAAACGCGGAGGATCGATCGGGCGCCGTGCTGTCATCCGGAGAAAGCGACGACCGCATCACCAGACCCGGCCGTGTTATAAGAAGATTCCGCATCGACGAGCTCCCTCAACTGTTTAACATATTAAAAGGCGATATGACCATCGTCGGTCCCCGCCCTGAAAGGCCCGAGATCGCCGAAGAATATGAAAAGATCCTGCCGGAATTCAGACTGCGTCTCAAGGCGAAGGCGGGGCTGACGGGCTATGCCCAGGTCTATGGGAAATACAATACTACGCCATATGATAAGCTTCAGATGGATCTTCTGTATCTTTCACATCCCAACATCGTTCAGGATATAAGGATCATCTTTGCAACGGTCAAAACCATTCTGAAACATGACAGTACGGAAGGGGTCGAGACCGGACAAACTACTGCCATGCCATCCGGGCGGTCTGATACGGGAGAGGATCTCAAATGAATAACAGACCGGAACTGATCAGCATATTGATGGCCGCATACAATGCCGGATCCACCATCGAAGCGGCCGTTTCTTCAGTAATTGCCCAGACGTACGGCAGTTGGGAACTCATAATCGTAGACGATGCTTCAGCAGATCAATCTTACGATCTGATATCTGCCTTCGCTCAAAAGGACGAAAGGATCACAGTTATCAGGAATGAAGTCAATCGGGGAGTGTCTTTTACACGCAAAAGAGCATTGAGCAATGCCAGAGGTAACTGGATCGCGATACTGGACAGCGACGATATTTGGGCTTCGGACAAACTAGAGAAACAGGTCTCGGTTCTGGATGACGCCGGTCCCGAGCTTGTGTTCACCGGCTCTGCATTCATCAGAAATGACGGTTCTCCCATAGACTGGATACTTCACGTCCCCAATAAGGTGACTTACAGGCAGCTGCTTAAGCAGAATCTGATCTCAAACTCTTCCGTCTTGGTCAAAAGGGGATCATATGAAAAGAATTATTCGGAATGTGATGAGATCCATGAGGATTTCGCTACCTGGCTCAAGATCTTGAAGACAGGAGGATCTGCTTATGGTATCGACGAGCCCCTTCTGAAATACAGGCTGTCTCCTTCTTCCAAATCAGGGAACAAGCTCAGGTCCGCTAAGATGAACTGGAAAACATACAGGTATATAGGGCTGGATCCATTTCAAAGTTTTTACTATATGATATGGTATACGGTAAACGGGATACTGAAGTACAGACATCTGATCTGACAGCGGATTCGACTTGCATTTATAAAGATCATCAATGTATATGAGGTGAAAAATGATTACAAATAACGACAAGAATGCCGTCCTCCTCACCGGCGGGGCGGGGTTCATCGGTTCCCACACGGCGGTAGAGGTCATGAAGGCCGGGTATGAGGTGGTCATAGCGGACGATCTTTCCAACAGCGAGAGGTCGGTGATCGAGCGGATCGGGAAGATCACGGGCAGGATGCCCGCGTTCTACGAGATCGACGTGAAGGACCGGGGAGCGGTGGAGAGGCTCTTCGATGAGCAGAGGATCGGCGCGGTGATCCATTTCGCGGGGTACAAGGCGGTGGGAGAGTCTGTAAAAAAGCCTCTGGAATACTACCGCAATAATATCGACGCGGCGCTGACGGTGCTCGAGGTGATGAAGGACCGCGGGGTCAGGGAATTCATCTTCAGTTCGTCCGCCACGGTCTACAGTCTGGTCGAGGAGGTCCCGTTCACCGAGACTTCGGGTCCTCTGGGCTGCACCAATCCCTACGGCTGGACGAAATACATGATCGAGCAGATCCTTAAGGACGCCTGCGCGGCGGATCCGGAGATGTCCGTGGTGCTGCTCAGGTATTTCAATCCGATCGGAGCCCACGAGTCCGGGCTCATCGGCGAAAAGCCCAACGGCATACCCAACAATCTCATGCCCTACATCACCCAGGTCGCCCAGGGGATCCGTCCCATGCTCAGCGTCTTCGGCAACGATTATCCGACTCCCGACGGGACCGGCGTCAGGGATTACATCCACGTGGTCGATCTGGCAAAAGGACATGTGGCGGCTCTGGGTTACAGCGAGGAGCACAAGGGCTGCGAGGTCTTCAATCTGGGCACCGGCAGGGGCTTCAGCGTGCTGGATCTTGTCAACGCCTTCGAGCGGGTCAACGGGGTCAGGATCCCCTACAGGATCACCGAAAGAAGGGCAGGGGACATCGCGGTCTGCTACGCGGATACCCGCAAGGCCGAGGAGGTCCTGGGCTGGAAGGCCGAAAAGACCATCGACGACATGTGCCGGGATTCCTGGAGATGGCAGCAGGCTCAGGCCGCGAGGGAACAGGAATAGGGAGCTCCGGTCCTTCGGGACCTACACTTGACCCTCCCTTTGGTTTGGAATATAATTACATGATCGTTCTGGGTGTCCGCCAGCTTGCCGAAAGGCGGCTGAAGGGATGCCGAAACGACAGTGCGGCAAACCTCCGGCCCGACTTTCCCGGGCCGGAAAAACAGATATCACGCTTGCGCGAAGGGAGCACCATGAGCAGAAGAGGGTCCAACGATCTGACTACGGGCAATATCTACAAGTCCATCATCCTGTTTGCCTTGCCCATCCTGGCTTCCCATATCCTGCAGAACCTCTATCACTCTGTCGACTCCATCGTCGTCGGAAACAACGTAGGCACCACCGCTCTTGCGGCGGTAAGTTCCTGCACCGATATCTCAGCCCTTCTCACGGGATTTTTCACCGGCCTGTCCATCGGCGCCGGTGTTTTGTTTGCCCGCTACTACGGCGCGAAGGATCAGAAGAACCTCCACGATTCCATCCACACCGCCCTGACCTTTTCGGTCATCCTGGGCACCTGCATGGCTGTCATAGGCGTTCTGGTGACGCCGCTGCTCCTCAAGATCGTTGGCTGCCCCGAGGACGTGTGGCCGGAGGCTCTGGATTACCTTCGCATCTACTTCATCGGGGTCCTGTTCACCGCCATCTACAACGTGGGAGCCGGGGTCCTGCGTGCAGTGGGGGATTCCATCGACCCGTTCATTTTCCTGCTGATCTCAAGCAGCCTCAACATCGTCCTCGACCTGATCACGGTGATCTGGTTCGGCATGGGAGTCATAGGCGTCGCCGTCGCGACCATCATCTCCCAGTTCGTCTCCGTGGCCCTGGTCTTCGGGAAGATGCTCAGGACCGACGACATCTACCGCATCGACCTTAAGGACATGCACATCGATCCCTCGCTTCTCAAGGAGGTCATCCGGCTGGGTATCCCGTCGGCGATCCAGTCCAGCCTTCTCAGCCTCTCGAATCTCTTCGTCCAGAGGTATCTCAATTCCTTCGGATCCGTCGCCATGGCAGGGTCGGGAGCCGCGAAGAAGGTGGATAAATTCATCGGGATGGTCGGCCAGTCCATCGGTCAGGCCACCGCGCCCTACGTGAGCCAGAACATCGGAGCCCGCAACTACCGGCGGGTCAGGGACGGGATCAAGGCGACCTTCGTCATCTCCCTGGTGACATTGGCAGTGATGATGGGTCTGGTCTACGGCTTCTCCGATACCCTCATCGGCTTCTTTACCAAGGATCCGGATGCCCTGTATTATGGTATGTGGATGCTTCACGTGCTGGTCCCGTTCTACATCTGTCAGAACCTGAACCAGATCCTGTCCAACGTAGTCAGAGGCTACGGAAGGTCCAGCGCGGTCATGCTCCTCTCCCTTTCGGGGATGGTCGGCATGAGGCAGCTCTTCCTGAACATCGCCATGAGGCAGAACTACGTCATATCCAACGTCTTTCTGGCATACCCGGTCGGCTGGGCCTCTGCCGGACTGTTCGTCTGCATATATTATCTAGTCAACCGTAAGAAACTGATAGAAAAAGCGTTCGGAAACGTCAACGAAAGGAGCCCGAAATGAACGAAGATCAGGTAAAAGTGTTTGAGAGATTCGCCGAGGACATCCAGAAGCAGTATGAGGCTGTCGGTATCGCGGTGAGCGTATTTGACAAGGACAAGGTCCTTTACAGGAAGAACTTCGGTTACAGAGACCTTGAGACCAAGGCTCCCATCGACGACGACACCATTTTCGGCTGCGCGTCGATCTCCAAGTCCTTCACCGCCCTGTCCGTGATGCAGCTGGCCGAAGAGGGCAAGGTGGACATCAACGCTCCTCTTTGCAAATATATCCCCGAGTTCAAGGATCCCCAGGATGAGCCGGTGCTGGTAAGGCATCTCCTCAGCCACGCCGGCGGATTCTTCCCCATGCCCAGGATCCTGGTCGAGCACGTCGCCCGCGACATGGGCATCTGGAACGACGGCAAGGACGAGCTGGGAATGAATGAAGCCATGGTCATCGAGGGCGCCAAAAGGGTGGCGGAGCGCATGAGCGCCCAGACCCGCTTTACCGGAAAGCCCGGCGAGAGGATGAGCTACTGCAACGACGGTTTCGGCCTTCTCTCTGAGATAGTAAGGCGCGAGGGCGATCAGCCCTCCTTCTCGGAATACGTCAGGGAGCATATCCTCAAGCCTCTTGGCATGACCAGGAGCAGCGCCGAGTTCATCGCCCCCCTCAAGGATCCGAACCACGCGACCCTTTATAAGCACGTCGACGGCGAGCTGAAGGGCGGCTGGGACTTCTATGACAACGCCTTCGTTCTCAACGGCGGCGGCGCCATGAAATCCACCATCCACGACCTGACCGAGTACGTCCGCATGTACATGAACGCCGGAAAGCCCGTGGCCAACAAGCACATCGTCGAGGAGATGTACAGGCCCAGGCAGCACTACAGATATCACTGCTGGTACGGTTACGGCGTCTGCTCCATCAACGTGGACGATTTCACCGTGAACCAGCACGGCGGCAGCCTCACCGGCGTTTCCAGCAACTTCGGCTGGTCTCCCGAGCTGGGCGTCGGCGTAGTGGTGTTCTGCAACACCAGCGGAGTGCCTGTGGCGGAGATCTCCAACGCAGCCTTCAGGATGACCGCCGGCCACGATCCTCTTCCCAAGCCCTGCGCCCTGCGCTGCGAATGGGACGAGAAGACCTGCCGCGCCGCCTGCGGAAAGTACGTCTCCGGCGAAGGCTCCACCATCGAGGTGACCTATGAGAACGGAAAGCTCAGGGTGCTCTCCGGCGGAAAGGAAGCGGAGTTCTTCACCGCAACTCCCGATACGGTCTTCCTCACCCGTCCGTTCACTCAGGGCGACGCGATCCTTTTGTCCGACGATGAAGGAAAGGTCTGGGGCGTGAGGACCGGAGGCCGCATACTTCCCAAGACCGAGTAATTGATGTATAATTGACTGGCTTGGCCGGACCTGCTCTGCGTCCCGCGGGGCAGGTCCTTTTAGGATAATTGTTTCGGGAGATGATGATCTTGAATTACGAAGAGGCCATAAAGTTTATAGAGACCCGACGCTGGACCGCTGGATTCAACGGTTATGACAGGCTGAAGTCCGTCCTGGCAAGGCTGGGAGATCCGCATAACAGGCTCAGGTTCATCCACGTTGCGGGAAGCAACGGCAAGGGCTCCACCTGCGCCATGATCGACAGCGTCCTGAGGGAAGCTGGCTATACCAGCGGGTTGTTCACCTCTCCCCATCTTATAAAATACAACGAAAGGGCGGTCGTGAACGGCGAAGCGATCAGCGATGACGATTTTGCCCTCGGCTGCACCCTGATCGAGAGGGCAATGGAGGAGAGCGGCTGCGAGCTCACTATCTTTGAGAGGCTGATGGCCCTGGGAGTATGGTATTTCGCCCTCAAGGGCTGCGATTTCGTCGTCCTCGAGGTCGGTCTCGGCGGACGCAAGGATCCCACCAACGTCATCGACGAGCCTCTCGCCGCAGTCATCGCCCATCTGGCCCTTGAGCATACGGAGATCCTGGGCGACACCATCGAGCAGATCGCCTACGAGAAGGCCGGCATCATCAAGCCGGGCTGCGACGTGGTCCTGATGGATCAGGATCCTGCCGCGGTGGAGGTTGTCAGAAGGATCTGTGAAGAGCAGGGAGCAAGGCTCCACATGACCGATCCTTCCAAAGAAAGGCTTGTCTCGGCGGATCTTGGACTTCAGGTCATCGATTACAGAGACCGCAAGGGCGTAAAGCTGGGCCTTTTCGGGGGCTATCAGTACAGCAACGCCGCCCTCGCTCTCGATACCATAGACGTACTCAGGTCCAAGGGAGTCGAGATCAGCGAAGACGCGGTCTTCAGGGGCATTGAGCATACCTCATGGCCCGGGCGTTTTCAGCTGCTGAGAAAGTCTCCCATGATCATCCTCGACGGCGCCCACAATCCGGACGGGGCCCAGGTCCTCTCCGAGAGCCTTGAAAAGTACCTTCCCGGGAAGAAGGTCCGGTTCATGATGGGCGTCATGGCAGACAAAAAGTATAAGGAGATGCTGGACATCATCGCTCCCTTCGCCTTAAGCTTCGTATGCGTCTGCCCCGATGAGGACAGGGGGCTGAAGGCCGCCGATCTCAGGGATCTCATCGAGAAGGGCTACGGCGTCCCGGCAAAGAGCGCGGATTCCGTGGAGTCGGGGCTTGAGCTGGCATTGGCTGAGCAGGGGGACGACATCCTGGTGATCTTCGGTTCTCTCTATCAGGCCGGCGACGTTCTCAGGTATTTCGGCGAGCACGATATGTTCGAATAACGGGCTGCTGATGCGGCCTTTAGGCGGCATGAAAAATAATTGCCGCTGATTTGAAAATAGTGCTTGCATTGGCCGAAGAGTTTTGGTATATTATCTGTTGCTGCGAGACATAGCAGCAGATATGCGGAAGTGGCTCAGGGGTAGAGCATCGCCTTGCCAAGGCGAGGGTCGCGAGTTCGAATCTCGTCTTCCGCTCCATTATCCGGGTGTAGCGCAGGTTGGTAGCGTGCTTGACTGGGGGTCAAGAGGCCGTGGGTTCAAGTCCCGCCACTCGGACCAGTTATCAAAAGACCGGAGAGATACCGGTCTTTTGATTTTAAAAGTGAGATAGTGAGGACCGCCTTCTGCAGGCTCTGCGGCCGGACGGGTCCCGCGCAATAGGAGTCTGTGAACCATGTCAGGTCCGGAAGGAAGCAGCATTAAGCGGATGGCCCTATGTGCCGCGGATCAGCCTGTTCGTTCGCGGGGCCCGCAGAGGGCGGTCTTTTCATGTGCCCGGGGCGCTTTCCGAAGGGGGAGCGCTTTTTCTTGTATTGGGCAGGATAAAACGTTATAATTATTCATATAATAAGAATAGATTATTCTTCCATCACCATACCGGATATATAAATACAGGAGCATAAATGTATCAGGCACTTTACCGCAGCTTCCGGCCCGAGACCTTCGACAGCCTCGTGGGACAGGAGCACATCGTAAGGATACTCGGAAACCAGATCAAGAGCGGGACCACCGGCCACGCCTATCTTTTCTGTGGCACCAGAGGCACCGGAAAGACCACCACCGCCAGGCTGCTGGCCAAGGCCCTCAACTGCACCGGAGAAGGAGACAAGCCCTGCGGGGAGTGCCCTGCCTGCAAGGCCATCGCCGCCGGCACCTTCCTCGACGTGGTCGAGATCGACGCGGCGTCCAACAACGGAGTCGACGACGTCCGCATCCTGAGGGAAGAAGTGAATTTCCCGCCCGTAGCGGGAAAGACCAAGGTCTACATCATCGACGAAGCCCACATGCTGACGCCCCAGGCCTGCAACGCTCTCCTCAAGACCCTGGAGGAGCCTCCCGCCAATACGGTCTTCATCCTGGCGACGACGGATCCTTCCAAGCTTCCCGCGACCATACTCTCCCGCTG
>JAFRQL010000078.1 GCA_017428655.1 Bacillota bacterium
CGCTTTATTCATGGAAAGGCCATGGCTGGTGATCAGCCTGGGCAGGCTGGATCTTAGGTATCTTCCTGTCATTTGGATCGCGGGTTTTCTGGCGGTGATGGGGCATAAGATCGTCTCCCATCTCGTCTTCAGGCGCGCGCTGCTCAAAGACGCCTTCCCCTGCGAGGATGAAGAGATCCTTGCTCTCTGGGACAGCTGCCAGAGCCAGCTCAGGTTCGGAAAGCTCAGGATCAGGCTCATGATATCTCCCGCGGTCTTTGCTCCGGTCTCGGTGGGTCTGTACAGATGGTCAATCAGGGTGCTGCTGCCCGACCGGCATTACGAAAAGGACGATCTCAAACTGATCTTTTATCATGAACTCATCCACATCAAGCACTGCGACGCCAGGATCAAGCTTTTTCAGGCCTTCTGCACAGCGTTCTGCTGGTTTGATCCTCTGATGCGCAGGAACATGGAGCGCTGCAGCGAGGATCTGGAGCTCTCCTGCGACGAGAAGGTCATATATCACTGCGGCGAAGGGTCGAAAAGGCGCTACGCTGAGCTCATACTCAACGCGGCGGATAGCGGAAAGGGCTTTACCTCCTGCCTGTCGTCTTCTGCGGAGGGGCTGCGCTACAGGCTCTCGAGGCTTATGGAGCCCGGCAGGCGTTATGTGGGAGGCTTCGTCCTCGGGGCGGTGCTGGCTCTTTTCGTTATTGTGTCGGGAAGGATCACTCTTTCCTGCAGCGCCGGCACCCTGGGGGAGATCATGGCGAAGGCTCCCGGAAACGGAGAGGTGAGCTTCGCCTCTTTTTCGCCCTCCTGGGATTACAACGGCGCCAGGGACTGGGACGGCGATGCCATCATAAAGAAGATCTCGGTCCTTGAGCTCAGAAGATACTCCTTCACCTATCTTTACGATCAGGACGAAAGCAGCATGGTCCTGATCATAGGGAAGGAGCACTCGGACGGCATGAGGATCCGGCTGACCGATCATAAGGCATATATCACGACCTACAGCCCTGTCTTTCCGTGGAAGGATACCGAACTTTACTATCTTTCCGAAGAACCTGACTGGGAGGGGCTTTCCGCGTTTTACATCGAGGACGAGCCCCATCCCCGGACCCCCGAGATGCACCTGTATCAGGGAAGCTGGACCGGTCACGGGTCGTCTGTCGTCATGCCTAACGTCATAAGCATTACCGACCGCACGGGATACAGACCGGATCCGTATGGTCGTTATGCCGGCGCGAAGGACGGAGAACCCGGCATGGAGACTCTTCTGATAGGCCTTCCTCCGTCCGACGTAAAGATCAGGTTCACCTATGAACCCGAGAGTTATGCCATCACGAGAGAGCCGGTGTTCGAAGGGGAGTTCGAAAAGGATACCGTCGAGGCCGATCACGAGATGCCGTCCTTTCCCAAAAGCTGCATCTACCGCATCCGCGGGACCTTCCATTCAACTCGGGACACGGTATATGACTGCGAATTCGTTGTGGTGCGGATCATCCCAGAAGACGTGGAAAGATGGGAAAAGCTGCATAGCAACTGAACCGGCGGAAGCTCTATTAAAGTCAGGCCGCTCATGCATTTTCGTGCAGGGCGGCTTTTTATATGATATAATAAACAGTCAATTTGTGCTTACATGACGGGGGATGCTATGACGGAAGCCGCCGACAAAAAAAGAATACTGCTCCACAGCTGCTGCGGCCCGTGTTCGTCCGCGGTGATAGAGAGGCTGGCGCCGGATCACAGCATCACGGTGCTCTACTACGACCCCAACATCACCGATGAGGATGAATACCGCAAGAGGCTCGAGGAGGAAAGGCGCTTTCTCGCGTCCTACGAAGAGAGGACCGGCGTCCACGTGGACCTGATCGAGGGCCGCTACGACCCTTCGGAATTCTTCGAAGCCGCCAGAGGCCTTGAAAATGAGCCGGAGAAGGGCCGCCGCTGCCTTGAATGCTTCAGGCTCCGTCTGGGAGAGACCGCAAGGCTCGCCAAAGAGCTGGGCTTTGAGAGCTTCGATTCGACCCTTTCCGTCAGCTCCTACAAGGACTACGGACAGATCAGCGCCGCGGGAAATGAGATGGCCGAAAGATACGGCGTCGAGTACGAGGCGGGGAACTACAAGAAAAAGGACGGATACCACCGTTCCATCGAGCTCTCCGAGGAATACGGCCTCTACCGGCAGGATTACTGCGGCTGCATCTTCTCAAAGCGTGACAGAGACAGGCGGCGCGGGCTATGAGATACATCAACGCGGTCGTTGACAACAATACCAACGCGACAGACGCCCTGTATACATATGCCTGCGAGGACGAGAACGTGAGAAGGGGAGCCCGGGTGCTGGTCACCTTCGGCATCCACAACAGAAAGACCGAGGGGTTCGCGGCCGAGGTCATGGACGAGCCTCCCCAGGACGTCCCCCTTGCAAAGATAAAGAAGGCCGAGACCGCTCCCAGGGAGACCTGGCTCACCGAAGAGATGATGGACACCGCCCTCTGGATGCACAGAAGGTGCCTCTGCCGCTACATCGAGGCGGTCAGATGCTTTCTCCCTACTCAGGAAAAGAGGAACGGAAGGTATAAGGATCCCTTCGCGGATATCGAGATATCGCCCGACGCGGCCAAGGAGCTGACCGGCGAACAGGAGAAGGCCCTTTCTGAGATCTCGTCATCCCTTGAGAGCAGGCTCCATGAGATATTCCTGCTGTTCGGAGTCACGGGCTCGGGCAAGACCGAGGTCTATCTTCAGGCCATGGAAAAGGTCCTTTCCATGGGAAGGCAGGGGATCGTGCTGGTCCCCGAGATATCGCTGACCCCCCAGACCGTCAAGCGGTTCATGGACAGGTTCGGACGGGAGGCCGTGGCGGTCCTTCACAGCAGGCTCACCAAGGCCCAGAGGGACGCGGAATACGGCCGCATAAAGAGCGGCAGCGCGAGGCTGGTCATAGGCGCCAGATCCGCGGTCTTCGCGCCCTTTGATAATATCGGGCTTATAGTACTGGACGAGGAGCACGAGACCTCGTACAAGAGCGACCAGAGCCCCAAGTACGACTCCATAGAAGTGGCGGTGAGAAGAGCCGCATCCCACGGTGCGGCGGTGGTCCTGGGCAGCGCGACCCCGTCGGTGGCGGACTGGTACCGGGCAGGCCAGGGGCTGTTCAAAGTCCTCGAGCTGGATAAAAGATACAACGAGACGCCTCTTCCCAAGGTCGAGATCGTTGACATGACCAGAGAGACCAGGGCGGGGAACCGTTCGCCTTTTTCAAGAAAGCTGGCGGATGACATCGCGGGCTGCCTTGCCAGGAAGGAGCAGGTCATACTGTTTCTCAACAGGCGGGGCTACAGCAGCTACGTTTCCTGCCGGGAGTGCGGCCATGTGATCGCATGTCCCGAGTGCGGCATCTCCATGACCTACCACAAGGACCGGGGAGCCTGCGTCTGCCACTACTGCGGACGGACCGTCAGGCTGCCTGAAAAGTGTCCCGAGTGCGGAAGTCCCATGATAGGTCTTTACGGGGTCGGGACCCAGCAGGTCCAGGAGAAGGCCCGGGAGCTCTTCCCCCAGGCTGTCATCGAAAGGGTCGATCTGGACAGCGTGAACAAAAAAGGGAGCCTTGAGGCACTTCTCAAGAGATTCGGCAGCGGAAAGACCGATATCCTCATAGGCACCCAGCTGGTAGCCAAGGGCCTGGACTTTTCCAACGTGGGCCTGGTGGGCGTCATCTGCGCCGACGTGAGCCTCAACATCCCCGACTACCGCAGCGCTGAGAGGAGCTTTCAGCTGCTGACCCAGGCGGCGGGAAGGGCAGGAAGAGGAGGACGGCAGGGCCGGGTGATCATCCAGACCTACAGCCCCGAGAGCCGGGCGGTGGCCGCGGCGGCAAGGCAGGATTACAGAGGCTTTTACGAGAGCGAGATCCGGGTCAGAAGGTCGGTGGGATATCCTCCCTTCAGCTACATCTTTCAGGTGATGATATCCGACGAAGACGAGGAAAAGGCCCAAAGGTCCGCCGAAAGGTGCGCGGTCTGGCTGAGGAAAAAGCTGGGGGCAGGCGTCCCGGTGCTGGGGCCCGCGGCTCCCGGTCTTCAGAAGCTCTCCGGCCAGCACAGGAGGCAGATCCTGATCAAGGCTCCCGCGGGAGCGAGAAGGCAGATCGCGGAGGCGGTGCTGCAGCTTAAGAAAGTCTACGCGAAGGAGCCGGCCATGGCCAGGGTCATTAGCGTCGATATAAATCCATATTCATTCATGTAACGGAGGAAAAATGGCGATAAGAAATATAAGGGTCGAGGGAGACCCGGTGCTTGCCAAGGTATGCAGGCCGGTCACTGAGATGAACGACCACTACAGGGAGATCCTGGACGATATGACGGAGACCATGAGGAGCGCCGACGGCGTGGGCCTTGCCGCCCCCCAGGTCGGGATCCTCAGGCGACTGGTCGTCGTCGAGGTGGATGACGTCCTCTACGAGTTGGTCAATCCCGAGATCGTCAGCACCGAGGGCGAGCAGTACGGATCGGAGGGCTGCCTTTCCGTTCCGGGCTACGCAGGCAATGTGAAGAGGCCCATGAAGGTCACAGTGAAGGCTCTGGACAGGAACGGCGAGCCCGTCGAATACACCGGAGAGGGCCTGCTGGCCAGGGCGTTCTGCCACGAGCTGGACCATCTGGACGGCATCATCTACACCAGCAAGGCGGACGATCTCCACAAGCTTGGCGAGGACGAAGAAGACTCTGAAGAGGACGAAGAATAAATGCTCCGCATAGTATACATGGGGACCCCGGATTTCGCGGTCCCGGCCCTGGAGGCTCTGGCAGGGAGCGGCCATCAGGTCGTCCTCTGCGTCGCAAAGCCCGACGTTCCCAGAGACAGGGGAAAGAAGCTCCAGAGCTGCCCGGTAAAGCAGGCGGCCCAGGCTCTGGGGATCCCGGTGGAAACGCCGGAAAAGATCAGAAAGAACGAGGAGTTTTTGAACAAGCTGAAAGACCTGGCTCCGGATCTGATAGTCGTCGCGGCCTACGGGAAGATCCTTCCCAAGGCCGTCCTTGACGTGCCAAGGCTGGGCTGCGTCAACATCCACGCATCTCTGCTTCCCAAATACCGGGGAGCCGCGCCCATCCACCGGGCGGTGATCAACGGCGACGATGAGACCGGCATCAGCCTGATGTACATGGCCCAGGCTCTGGACAGCGGCGACGTTATCGCCCAGAGAAGGACTCCCGTCGGAGAAAAGACCACCGGCCTGCTCTTTGACGAGCTGGCGTCCATGGGCGCTGACCTTCTCATCGAGACCCTTCCCGCCCTGGAGGAGGGGACCGCGGGCAGGACACCCCAGGACGAGAGCCTTGCCACCTACGCTCCCATGGTCTTCAAGGAGGACGGCGTCATCGATTTCTCAAAGGATGCCCGCACGGTCTGCTGCCTGGTCAGAGGCTTCTGCAGCTGGCCCACCGCCTCCACGGTATACGCAGGCCAGGTCATGAAGGTGCACATGGCAAGGGAAGCCGGAAGGCTGTCTGATATCTGCCCCGGCGGAGCTGCTCCAGGGACCGTGGTAAAGGCAGACAAGACCGGTCTCTACGTCGCCTGCGGAGGCGATACCGCTGCGGCCCTCACCAATATCCAGATGCCGGGCAAGAAGGCCATGGACGTGTCGGCCTGGCTTTTGGGCAACAGAATTGAAATCGGAACGGTTTTAGGATAAAATATTAAAAAATGGAGAGAAGAGCCGCGTTTCTTGCGCTTAAACAAATAGAGACCGAGAAGACCTGGTCCAACCTGGCCCTTTCCGAGAATCTTAAGGGCACGGGTAAGACCGGAGCTTTCGCGCGCGAGATGGTCTACGGCATCCTCAGGAATCAGATCCTCCTCGACCACAATATCGGAAGGTATCTGAAAAAGCCCCGCCTCAAGGTCTCCGAGAGGATCCTTCTCAGGATAGGCTTCTACCAGCTCTGCTTCATGGATTCGGTGAAGGACCACGCGGCGGTCAATGAGACCGTAGCTCTGGCGAGGACCTTCGCCAAAGGCAGGGAGGGCTTCATCAACGCCGTCCTGAGGAGCTTCATCAGGGACGGAAAGGAGCTGGTCTGGCCGAAGCTCTCCGAGGGCTTCAGCGAAGACGAGCTTACAGAAAGCCTCAGCGTCAGGTATTCGGCGGCGCCCTGGATCGTAAGGCTCTGGCTCGAGGCCTACGGAAGGGAAAAGACTGAGGAACTGCTCTCTGCATGCCTTGCTCCGGCGCCTCTCACTGTCAGGGTCAACCGCCTTAAGATGACCAGGGACGAGGCCGCGGAAGCCCTGAACGGACTGGGATTTGAGACCGAGCCCTGCGAAAAGGCCCCCTTCGGGCTAAAGGTCAGGGGCAGCGGTCTGACAGAGACCGGGCTCTTTAAGGAAGGCTGCATCTCCGTCCAGGGAGAGGCCTCACAGCTGGCTGTGAGCATCCTGGCTCCCAAAGCAGGGGAGCTGATGCTGGATCTTTGTGCCGCTCCCGGGGGCAAATCCTGCGCGGCGGCGGAGATGATGGAAGACAGCGGCAAAGTCATCGCCTTCGAGCTTCACGAGGCCCGGACCGCTCTTATAAAGGCTTCCTCCGAAAGGCTTGGCCTTAAGAGCATAGAGGCAGTGACGGCGGATTCCTCAAAGCCTCTTTCGGGATACGAAGGAAAGGCGGACTGCGTCCTCTGCGACGTTCCCTGCAGCGGCCTGGGGGTCATCAGGCAGAAGCCCGAGATCAAGCTCTCGGAAAGGCCGGAGGGCTTTGACGATCTTCCCCGGATACAGAGGGACATCCTTCTTACGGGTATAAGCTGCCTTAAGCCCGGCGGAAGGCTGGTATATTCGACATGTACGGTGGATCCCGCGGAGAACAGCGGGGTCACCTCGATCATAAAGGACAGACCGGATCTGGTCATCGAAGAAGAGCATCAGTTCTTTCAGACGCCGGGCGGTATGGACGGTTTTTACATCTGTCTTATAAGGAGGCAGGATTGTTAAGCGTAGGATTCAAATCTGACAGAGGACAGTGCAGGAGCCTCAACGAGGACGCGGTCTTCGTGCTGCCCGGGCACCAGCTCTATATCGTTGCCGACGGGGTGGGCGGACACAACGCCGGAGACCTGGCCAGCAGGCTGGCGGTGGAGAGCATCGCCGATTACGTCAACAGCAGGCCGGCCGATCCGGATTCCACCCTGGCCCAGCTCAAGGAGTACTTCCTCGACTGCTATTCAAAGGCCAACGAGAAGATATATTCCATGGCGTCCCAGCCGGGCAGCAGCTACGGCATGGCGACGACCTGCGTCTCGTGCTTCGTGAGGAAGGACCAGGCCTACGTGGTCAACGTGGGCGACAGCAGGGCGTATCTCATAAGAGACGGAAGGCTCAGCCAGATCAGCGTGGACCACAGCAGGGTCCAGGAACTGGTCGACAGCGGTCTCATCACCAAGGAAGAGGCCATGATGAGGCCCGACCGCAACATGATCACCATAGC
>JAFRQL010000006.1 GCA_017428655.1 Bacillota bacterium
AGTTCTGGTAGGGCATGAAGAGGTCCTTGCCGTTGCCGTCGGTGATCTGGGGCTTGGCGTTGAAGGCCCAGTTGACGGCTTCCTCGTAGTAGGAGCCTTCGACCACGTCGATGAAGGGGTGGGACTTCTTTTCCGAGACCTTGATCTCAAGCTTGGCATTCCTTAAGATCTCGCCCTCGCTGTAGAGGACGACGATCTCCTTGACGTCGGCAGTCAGGGCGTCTTCCGTCGTGGGATTGAACTTGACCTTATCGCTGACGTCGGCGGTCTTGCCGTTGTCGTACTCGGCGGTGACCTTGAGACCCGTCTTGTCGAACTTCTCGCCCTCGTAATATTCGGTCTTGGCGGGCTGCTTCTCGATCTTGATGCTCTTGAGGACAGCGGCCTTATCGTTCACGGTCACCTCTATCCCGGCGGTCTTGGTGATCCCGTCCTCGGTGTAGGATACGGTGACTTTTTTGTCGGTCTTGGCCAGCTTGCCGGAGGGGCTGAAGCTTATCTCATCGGTGACGTCGGCGCTGGTCCCGTCGGAGTACGAGGCCGTGACCTTCATGCCGGCGGGATCGAAGCTCTCGCCCTCGGTGTAGACGGTCTTGTCCGGGGACTCAGTGACGCTGAGCCCTTCAAGTTCCCTTACCCACAGGTAGTCTTTGGCGAAGATGGTGAGCAGCTCGCGCCATACGCCCCAGTCGTGGGCACCGCCGACCTCGATGTCGTAATAATTGTCGAAGCCCTCTTCGTCGAAGCGGTCTGCCGCGCTGGGGAAGCCGCCCTTGCCGAAGTCCATGATGCCGTAGCCCATCATGATGAAGGGATCAGCCTTCAGCAGGGCGTCCATGGCTTCCTCTTCCATGCTTCCCATGTTGGTGGCGGAGAAGACGCCGTAATAACCGAATTCCTCGGGGCAGTTCACGATCATGTTGGATGCGAGGAGACCGCCCATGGAGAGTCCGGCGAAGGCTCTGCGCTTCGGGTTGGGCTCGGCGCCGTACTCATCCTCTATGTAGGGTATGATGTGCTCGAGCACGTTCTCACGTATCTTTTGGTAGTTCCAGCCGAAGTAGGTGCTGTCCATGGTGACCACTATGGTCGGTTCCACTTCGCCCTCGGCGATCAGGTTGTCGAATATAGCTCCTGCTCTTCCCAGATCCAGCCAGTCGGCCTCGGTGCCTCCGCCGCCGTGGGAGATATAGAGGACCGGGTATTTTTCAGTCTTGCTGTAGCCGGGAGGCAGGTATATGCCCAGGGGCTGGTATGTGTCGTCGACAGCCTTATAGGTGTCGAAGAAGATCTGGCCGGACTCATCGGCGTCCAGGGTGTATTCCTGGCCGGGAAGGGTCGTCTCAGGCTCTCCCACGACGAGGACGCTCCATCCGCAGCTGTGACCGTTGTCGATATTGGTCAGGGGGGGATTGGCGGGATCGAGGACCTTTACCTCATCGCCGTTCTTGGTCACATTGTATCCATAATAGAAGACTCCGCTGTGCAGGGGCACGGTGATCTGCCAGACGCCGTCCTTTACCTTGCTCAGCTCGTAGTTGATGCTGTCGCCTACCACGGAGTAGCCGGTCTGGTACATCCCCTTCTTGTAATCGTAGATGCTTTTGGCCGTCATGCCGTCGGTATTGCCGTCATTGTAGTCCAGACCGTCTTTTTTGGTGTAGTATTGCAGGCTGCAGGACATGGTGACCTTATCGGCTTCGTCATCGAGCAGGGTGAAGGTCGCCTGGTAGGGCACGTCGACGCCGGGGTAATCGGTGTTGGACGTTACCACGACTCCGCTCTCGAAGGAGCCGGAGAACAGGATGACGTCGCTCAATGACGGTCTGAGCCTGCGCTCGCTGATATCGATATCTTTGAGCCTGGTCTCAAGGTCCTTTGTGCTGAGGATCGTACTCAGATCTTCCGCGGTCAGGGCGCTAGCCGCTCCTTTCTGCGCGAACGGAGCTTCGGCCGCGAAGGCGGCGATGCCGCTCAGGGGAAGCAGGGCCAGGGCGAGCGCAAGCGAGAGCGCAGCCCTGAGGACCTTCGTTCTTGTTCGTTTCATGGGTAGTACACCTCCGTATCATACGTTATATAACAAATGATTTTCTTAAAGAACGTATTTTTCAACGTGCCGGAGAATTATAGATATGTTTATTTTACCATTCATTGAACTGGTATGCAAAAGTTTTATGCGTAAGAAGGGGCGGCATGCCCAGGCTGCGGAGAAGGGTGTACAGGTCCGCCCGGCCGCCTTCCGCGGATTAGACCGGGTTATTTCGCTCCCGCCGCTCTTTACCGGCGTGGCTTTGCATGCGATAATACCGTTACAGACAGGGGACGGAAGGCTCCGGGCGGCAGCCCGGCGGGCTTTTCGCATATCGAAGC
>JAFRQL010000079.1 GCA_017428655.1 Bacillota bacterium
CAGAAGGATCTTAAGGCTCATAATCACCAGCTTCAAGGGCGGTCCGGTGGGCATCGACACCATCGCGGCGTCCCTGGGAGAAGAGAGGGTCACCATCGAGGACGTCTACGAGCCTTATCTCATGCAGCTGGGGCTTCTTCACAGGACTCCCAAGGGCAGGATCGTGACCGACGCAGCTTATATCCATCTGGGTCTTCCCGTGCCGGTGAGAGAGACAGCCGAAAAGGCCGCGGAAGAGCAGACCGAGGAGCAGATCAAGCTATGGTAAAGAGGCTTCTTTCGATCTTCATATGCGCTTTGATCATTTTCGCGCAGCCGCTCCCGGTCTTCGCCGACGACGCTCAGGTGACCACCTGGGAAAGGGTGGAGGACGAGAGGTTCGAGCAGGACATGGCGGGCCAAAAGGAGGAGACTCAGGTCCCGGCGGCCGAGCCGGGAGAGGAGAAGGCTCCTCTGTGGCTACGCATAGGCCTCAAATACGGATCCTCCGCAGTCTCTTCGTCCACGGTGACCTGTGACAGCGGGTTCATCCTGGCAGACGTTGAAAGATACAGCTGCGAGGAAGCAGAGGATCTGTCCGAATATACCTCCCTCTACGTTGAATGCTCCGGAGGAAAGGTCTTCGTCTACGACGAAAAGGACGGCGAGGAGCTATTTGAGCTTGGGAGCGGGCAGATGCTCATGAGCGCGGATCCCGACCCCGACAGCAGGATCGTCACCATCGACGGCAGCAGATACCGGGACGGCGTCAGCTACCGGGCTTACGGCGATTCCATGTCCGTGATCAACAGGGTCACCCTTGAGCACTACGTTCCGGGGGTCGTCGCCAACGAGATGGGGTATACCTATCCCGCAGAGGCGCTGAAGGCCCAGGCGGTCACCGCCAGGAGCTACGCGGTCTGCAGCCTGGGAAAGCACGGATCCTACGGGTTCGACCTCTGCACCGGCCAGAACTGCCAGGTATACAGGGGCGTAAGCTCCGAGAGGCAGTCCACCACCGACGCCTGCAGGGCCACCGAGGACATGGTCATAACCTACGAGGATAAGCCCGTCAGCGGGTATTACTACGCTTACAGCAGCGGCTGGACCCTGGATTCCCAGGACGTCTGGACCAGCCAGCCCGGATATCTTCTGGGCGTCAAGGACGAATACGCGGAGGAATACCTCTGGAAGGCCAGCGTCAGCTTTGACAGCCTGCGCTCAAGGCTCAACGCCGCGGGCTACAGCTGCGGCGAGATCCAGTCGGTCTCGGTGAAAAAGAAGCTGGATAACGGCGCGGTCTATACCCTGACCGTCAGCACCGACTCCGGCGACATCGATATAAGCAAGTCGGCCATAAACGGGGCTCTTTCCACCTTCGGGGTCAAATCCCTGTTCTTCTACATCAGCGGGACCGATTATCCGAAGAACGAGAGCAGGCCTGTGGGCAGCTTCTTTGCCCTGGGTGGCGTCCCTTATGAGCCGGAAGAAAAGGTCTACGTGGTAGGCGCGGACGGAGAGGCAGTAGAGGTCTCCGCTTCCGACCTTTACATCCTTCGTGGCAAGAAGGCCATGGAAGCCTTCGCCTCGGGGAAGACGTCCTACTTTGACGAGGATGCCGAGGACGGCATGCTATACATGACCGGCTTCGGATGGGGCCACAGCGTCGGGATGCCCCAGGTCAGCGCCAAGAACATGGCCCTGGCAGGCAGGACCTACGACGAGATACTAAAATACTATTACACCGGGATCGAGATAAGGTCCCTTCATGGAGAGTAAAGAATATGATAGTCAGTGATTTCGATTATGTGCTTCCCCCCGAACTGATCGCCCAAAAGCCCGCTGAAAAGCGGGACGGGTCCAGGCTGCTGGTGGTCCACAGGGACACCGGAATGCTGGAGCACAGGCATTTCAGCGATATCATCGAATACCTGAAGCCGGGGGACTGCCTGGTCCTCAACGATTCCAAGGTGATCCCCGCCAGGCTCTACGGCATCAAGGAGGGCACCGGTGCCCACATCGAATTCCTGCTGTCCAAGAGGATAAAGGACAACGACTGGGAGACCCTGGTCAGACCGGGCAGAAGGCTGAGGCCGGGAGACCGGGTGGTCTTCGGCGAGAACGGCGAGCTGAGGGCTGAGATCCTCTCCAATTCCGAGGACGGCACCAGGATCGCCCGCTTCTTCTGCGATGGCAGCTTCATGGATTTACTTGAAAAGCTGGGTTCCATGCCTCTTCCTCCCTACATCGAAAGGGAGAGCGGCGAGGACGACAAGGACCGCTACCAGACCGTCTACGCCAAAAACGAAGGCTCCGTCGCCTGTCCTACCGCAGGTCTTCATTTCACTCCCGAGCTCCTCGATAAGGCAAGGGAAAAGGGCGTGAATACCGCGTTTTTGACCCTCCATGTCGGGATCGGCACCTTCAGACCCGTCAAGGAGGAGAAGATCGAAGACCATCACATGCACATCGAAGAGTACAGCGTGAGCAGCGAATGCGCTGATCTGATGAACGAGACCAAGGCCAGGGGAGGCCGGATAATCTCCGTCGGCACCACCGCCTGCAGGACCATGGAGAGCGCCACCGGCGACGACGGGATCATCAGGGCAGGCAGCGGCAGCACCGGGATATTCATCTATCCCGGCTACAAATTCAAGATGCTGGACTGCCTCATCACCAACTTCCACCTGCCCAAATCCACGCTGCTGATGCTGGTCAGCGCCCTTTACGACCGGGAGAAGATGCTTGAGGTCTACAATACCGCGGTGAAGGAGCGCTACAGGTTCTTCTCCTACGGCGACG
>JAFRQL010000080.1 GCA_017428655.1 Bacillota bacterium
CCTGCTGTGCCGCCTGTCCCGAAGACCTGGTCCTGGCAGCCTCGGCCGCGGCCTACGTCAACGGCCTCGCGGGAGAACTGGCGGAAAAGGACCACGGCGCCATAAGCATGACGGCCTCCGATACCGCGGCAAAGGTCGAGGAAGCGGTCAAAATGGTGGTATCAAGGCTCAGACCGTAAAGTCCCGCGCTTCATCCAAACATCCCGGCTGCAAACCCTAAAAAAACTGCCCGGCGCGATGCCGGGCAGTTCTGTTCATATGGTCTTAGCGCTGAAATTAGCCCTTGGTGATGAGCTCGATGAGCTTTAAGGTCATCTGGACGGACTTTTCCACGGCGCCCATGGGCATGAACTCGCTGGTGGCGTGGAAATTGTGGGCTCCGGTGAAGTAGTTGGGAGTCAGGATGCCCTTGCTGGAGATGAAGGATCCGTCGGTGCCGCCGCGCATGGCGATGGTCTTGGGAGTGATGCCCAGCTCCTTCATGGCCTCGTAGATGTAATCGATGCACTTGCGGTTATCATCGGTCACTGCGTCGTAGATGTTGGCGTAGACGTCCTCCAGCTCGACGGAGATCTCGGCGCCGGGGTGCTTGAGCTTGACCATCTCGACTGCGGCCTTGATGTACTCCTTCTTGGCTTCGTACTTGGCCTTGTTGTGGTCGCGGATGTTCAGGCTGACGGTCGCATAAAGGGGATCGGCCTGGATGTTGGTGACCCAGATGTAGCCCTCGGTCTTTTCGGTATGCTCGGGGGTCTCTGCCCTGTCGAACATGTTGATCAGATCGACGGCGATCATGCAGGGGTTGATCACGTTGTTCTTGCTGTTCATCGGATGGGCGGTGCGTCCCTTGATCCTTACCCAGCCGCTGCCGGCGTTGAAGGTCTGGTAGACCACCTCGCCCAGCTCGCAGCTGTCGATGGTGTAGGCGAAGTCCACGGGGAACTTGTCGAAGTCGATGGTCTTGGAGCCCTTGAGTCCGACCTCTTCATCGGGTACGAAGACCGCGTAGATCTCGCCGTGGGGGATGGAGGGATCCTCTTTCAGGACCTCAAGGGCGGTCATCACGTTGGCGATGGCGCACTTGTTGTCAGCGCCCAGAACGGAGGTGCCGTCGCTGACGATGATGTCCTGGCCGATGTACTGCTCGAGCTCGGGGTGATCCGCGGCCCTCATCCAGATATCCTTCTCCTTGTTCTGGCAGATGTCTCCGCCCTGATAATTCTTGATCATCACGGGATGGATGTCGGGGGATACCTTGGAGTCGACGGTGTCGAGGTGGGCTACCCAGCCGACGGTGGGAACGGGAGCGTGGCCTTCGGGAAGCCTTGCGGGAAGCCTTCCGTAGACGACGGAGGTATCGCTCATCCAGATGTCGACGAGGCCCAGTTCCTCAAGTTCCTTCATGAGCAGCTTGCCCAGCTCGGTCTGGCCCGGGCTGCTGGGGACGACTGAGCATCCGCCGACGCTCTGGCTGCTGATGGCAGCGTATCTCATGAACTTTTCCACTACTGATCTCTGAAGATCCATATTGTCTCCTTTCAGTTATTGAAATCTTTGATATATACAGGGCATTTATTGCCCTTTTGTACGTTTGATGCTCCCGCCGGCAAAGCTGCCTCTCCGGGACGGCGCTGACGCAGCCAGCATCACAGACTCAGCAGCATCCGGCTCCTCTCCGCGAGGGCTGGGTCCGGCGAGGAATTGAGGATCTCGGTGGTCCCGAAGTTCTTCATATCGTTGAGAAGTCCGGCTTCCTCGAGCCTTCTTTTCAGCTGCCTGGATATTCCCAGGTTACCGTCTATGATGGCGGCGCTGTCGGTGAGCTCCGCTACCGCTCCCCTTAAAAAGGGATAGTGGGTGCAGCCCAGGACCACGGCGTCGAAGGGTCTTCCCAGGACGGGCCGAAGCAGCCCCTCCAGGTGCTGTCTTAAGGCCCTGCCGGTCAGTTCTCCCCTTTCGACGAATTCCATCAGCCCGGGACAGGGCAGAAGCACCAGCTCCGCTTCGCTCTCGTAGCGGGCAGCCAGCTCCCTGACTCTTCTGCTGGCGAGGCACTGGGGCGTGGCCATGACCAATACCCTTCCGCCGGGGAAGGCCGAAACTGCAGGCTTTATGGCGGGCTCGGTCCCCACGATGGGAACGTCGGGATACCTTTCCCTCAGCACGTTGACCGCTTCTCCCGTCGCGGTATTGCAGGCGATGACTACGGCCTTGGCGCCCAGGCCCAGCAGCTTTCGGACCACCGCGTCGGACAGGCTCACGATCTCTTCGGCCGACCTGGTGCCGTAGGGAGCGTTGGCCGAATCTCCGTAATATATGTAATTCTCGTGGGGAAGAAGCTTTCTGGCCTCTCTCAGCACGCTGATGCCCCCCAGACCGGAATCAAAAAAGCCCACAGGGGCCGTTCTGTCAGCCATTTACAGGGAAGCCAGCTCCTCTGCGAGAGCTTCGATGGCGGCGCGGCTCTTTTCGTTGAGAGCGGAGGTCACGGTGACGGTGGTCTCCGCGAAGGTCAGGTCCTTGCAGCACTCGAGCATCGTCCTCATCTTCTTAGCGGCCACGGGCGCCCAGGAACCGTTCTCGATGAAGGCGACGGTCCTGTTCTGGAAGTTCCTCTCGGTCAGATGATCGATGAAGGTCTTCATGAAGGGGAAGATGTCCCCGGCGTAGGTGGTGGTCGCGAGGACTATGCGGTCGTAGCGGAAGGCGTCCTCCACGACCTCGGCCATGTCGTCTCTGGCAAGATCGCTGACGTGAGCCTCGACTCCCCTGGCCTCGAGCCTTTCCGCGAGGAGCTCGGCGGCCTGCTTGGTGTTGCCGTAGACCGAGGTATAGGCGATGGTGACTCCCTTGTCCTCGCTCCTGTAGGAGGACCAGGTGTCGTAGAGTCCGATGTAGTATCCCAGATCTTCGGTCAGGACCGGTCCGTGGAGGGGGCAGATGACGCTGATGTCCAGGCCGGCGGCCTTCTTCAGAAGGTTCTGGACCTGAGGACCGAACTTTCCGACGATGCCGATATAATAGCGTCTGGCTTCACAGGCCCAGCCCTCCGGATCGGGAGGAGCGTCCAGGGCGCCGAACTTGCCGAAGGCGTCGGCGGAGAAGAAGACCTTCTCGGTCTCGTCGTAGGTCATGACGACCTCGGGCCAGTGGACCATGGGAGCAGCAACGAAACGCAGGACGTGTCCGCCCAGATCCAGGACGCTGCCTTCGCCTACGGTCATGTTCCTTTCTGCGAAATCGGTCCCGAAGAAGTTCTTCATCATGTTGAAGGCCTGCTTTGACGCGCAGACCACGGCCTTCGGGTACTTCTCCATGAAGACCGCGATATTGGCCGAGTGATCGGGCTCCATGTGCTGGACGATGAGATAGTCGGGCTCGGCGCCTTCGAGAGCCTTGTCCAGGTTCTCCAGCCACTGGTCCCTGAAATGTTTGTCCACGGTGTCCATGACCGCGGTCTTTTCACCCTTTACCAGGTAGGAATTGTAGGCCATGCCGTCGGGCACGATGTACTGGCCTTCGAAGAGATCGACGTCGTGGTCGTTGACGCCGATGTAGATGATGTCCTTGGTTATATTCATGATCGCTCCTTGGTTATGATCTATGCGGCATTAAAAAGCCGGATGACATTTCATTATATCATCCGGCAGGGCTTCTTGTCCACGCATTATGCGCTCTCCCGCGGAAAGCCGCGCGGCTCTGGTTTATTTCTTCAGGAACCTGGGATCGTCGAATTTGCCGTCCCTGATGCAGTTGATGATGGCCGCGATGTCGGTCTCGGTCAGGTGGCTGACAGTCCTCAGAGGATTGATGCTCTCCCCTTTCAGGTAAGCCTCTCTCCACTTTGCTTCCTTCGCCGCCAGAGCCTCAGCCTTCCCGACCATGTATTCGAACCCCTCGGATGGAAGCACCACGACGCCGTCCGCATCGCCCAGGATTATGTCTCCCGGATGGACCACCGCGCCGCCGCAGCACACGTCGATATCGGAATCGCCAGTCAGGCCCCAGACGTTGGTGGTGACGCAGGAGAGCCCCGCGCAGAACACCGGGAAATCCGGCATGGTCCTGAGCATCACCGAGTCGGTGGCGGGACCGTCGATGACGAAGCCCGCAAGGCCCTTGGCTCTGGCGCCCCTGGCTACGAACTCGCCGACGGGAGCGTAGGTCTCGTCCCCCGCCTTGTCTATCACTATGACGCTGCCCGCGGGAGCCTCTTCGATGGCCTTGTACATGGCGTAGGAATCCTTGCCGTAGATCTTGCAGGTGTACGCGGGACCGCAGATCTTCATGGACGGATCGATGGGCTTGATCTTAGGCGCCATGAAGCTTACGCCGGGGAAGTGTCCGTAGGCTGCGGGATCGGTCTTCATTATCCTCTGTCTGAGTTCTTCGTTCCACATGATGGGTCTCCTTTGTTTATCAGAAATAATATTATCAAGGAGATTTTATCACCGGAGCTGACGTTTTTCCAGTAGGCATCAGTCCAGATCTATCCCGTAGACGCTGTCCACCGCTTCTCCAAGCCGCAGGGTCAGGTCTGCGACCCTGGCGCTGAGGAGCTCAGGTCCGCAGCCGGCTTCGCTCAAAGCCTCGAGCCTGACCCTGTCTTCCCTTCCGACGTCGGTCCTGATGACCCGGTAGAGGCTCCTTTTGATATAGCCGCAGCCGGCGTCGATCTCTTCGCTGCGGAGGTCTCCGTTCTCGTCCACGAACCAGCGCAGATAGGTCTGTCCGTAAGGATCGTCGGGGACCTTAAAGCAGTCCGAGAGCCTGCCGCCGGGTATGATCCGCCCGGTCAGCGCCGTTCTTTCGGTCCCGGACTCTTCGCTGACCACCAGGATCGGTCCGCCCAGGTCCACGTTCATCTCCTCCCTTTGCACGTCCAGGCTCGCCTTGTTGGCCTGCCTGAGGATCTCCCTTCTCTCGCACTCGGAGGCCCAGGGAAGGTCCTCCTCCATTACCTGTCTGTATTCCTCGTAGTCGGGCTCGCTGGTCCAGATGGTGATCTCTCTGCTCATTTTATCCTCCCGTCGCACCTCTGTGCGCTCTGCTGTCAGTGGGCCGCTGCCGGCTGCGGCTTTTGTTATCTGAAGGATATCCAAACGTTAGCAATTTGTAAATAGAATTGGGAGAAAGTGAGACTTTATTGAGACTGCATCCACTTAAGGCAAAACAAAAGACCGGGTCCCTCTCAAGACCCGGCCTGCTCCGAAGACCGCAACAGCGTCCTTATGTCAAAGCTTTACATGTTTCTGAATACGCCTTTTTCGGTGATCACCACCGGGATGACCGCGTCGTGAGGCTCGACGGGGATGTCCTTCAGGGTCAGAGCCTCCCTGCAGATGAGGGCGGCGCAGCCCCTGAAGCCTTCAAGGAACCTGTCGTAGTAGCCTCCACCCTGGCCTAGCCTGAGCCCCTCATGGCTGCAGCTGACGCAGGGGATCACCGCAAGATCCACCTCGTCAGGCCTGACGGAAGGGGCGCTGTCCGAAGGCTCAAGGATCCCCCAGGTGCCCGGTCTGAGCTCGTCCAGAGAGGTGATGACCTTAAGATCCATCATCCCGGCCTCCCTGCAAAGGGGAACGCAGAGCCTTTTTCCGTCCGCGAGGATCTTCTCGAGCAGGGGCTTGGTGTCGATCTCCCGGTCCATCCCGACGAAGGCGAAGACGGTCTTCGCCTTCCTGTATTCGGGAAGGCCCTCCACCCTCCAGCCGATGATCCGGTCGGCCTGCCTCTTGTACTCTCTGCAGAGCCTGCGCTCCTCGGCACGGACCCTTTTCCTCAGTTCTTTCTTTTGGGTCTTTATGTCCATTTCTTTAAAAAGTCCCGCTCCTTTAATGGCGGGACGAGGGCTTTATCAAAATGCGAATACGATGCCGATCACCGCGGAGATGGCGATGAAGGCGACGGGATGCCACTTGAGCTTCTTGATCCCGATGAAGGCGGCGGCAAAGAGGATGATCTTCTTGACGTCGATCAGGTCCATGATGGCGCCGGTCTGCTGGTACAGGTCCAGATGGAACATTGCGACCTTCATGACACCGATGCCGGCTGCCGCGATGAGGCCGGTGACCGCAGGACGCAGACCGTAGAACGCGTCCCCGACGACCTTGCTGCTGCGGAACCTCTCAAGGGACTTGGAGATCAGTATGACGATGATGACCGCGGGGACCACCTCGCCCATGGTGGCAACGATGCCTCCGAGGACTCCCGCGATATTGACGCCCACGTAGGTCGCCATGTTGATGCCGATGGGGCCGGGGGTGGACTCGGAGATGGCGATCATGTCAGTGATGAGGTCCTGGGAGAACCAGCCGGTGCGGACAGCCAGCTCTTGCAGGAAGGGCAGGGTCGCCATCCCGCCGCCGACGGCGAAGAGACCGATCTTGAGGAATTCCCAGAAAAGCTGCAGATAGATCATTTTGCCGCCTCCTCTCCGTTCTTGCGGGCTCTGACGACTGCCTTAGCCGCGATGCCGACGGTGGCTGCCGCGATCACGTAGATGACCGGCGATATCTTGGTCATAAGGCTCAGGGCCAGGACGACCAGGCAGATGCAAAGGGTCAGCACGTCCTTGACGCCCTTCTTCCACATCTTGAGCACCGCGTCCAGGATCAGGGCGACGACGCAGACGGATATAGCGGACAGGGCCCTCTGGACGTAGATATTGTCCTTAAAGCCCGCCAGGAACAGGGCGATGATGGTGATTATTATGATGCTGGGCGAGACGACGCCCAGAGCGGCCGCGATGGCGCCGCGGGTCTTTCTGTGATGATATCCGATGAATACCGAGGTGTTTATGGCGATTATGCCCGGAAGCCCCTGGCTCAGAGCGTAATAGTCCATGATGTCCTCTTCTTCCATCCAGTGGCTGTTCTCGATGATCTCGCGCCTTAGGATCGGGAGCATCGCGTAGCCCCCGCCGAAGGTCACGGCGCCCATCTTGAAGAACTTCCAGTAGATGCTCAGGAATTCGGCAAGCATATATGTTCCTTTCTTTAACTGACGTCGCAGGCCCGAGAAGATCTGCCTTCCGGGCGTAAAGCACGAATATCATACTCCGCGAAGGCGGTGATTTCAAGCCTTGAAAGCGATATATAGGCATTTGTCCGCAAAGCCTTCAATAAACGAAAATCCCCCTGCTATGCTGACGGGAAGGGCCGTCTGTGATATAGTTATACGGAAAACAAAAGGAGGCGGGCTCTGCCCGGATATCATATGTGGACTGAAGAACTGTTCAATGTAAAGAAACCGATAATCGCGATGCTTCATCTCAGGGCTCTTCCTGGGGACCCGCTCTTTCCCGAAGGCGGGACCATCGACGCCGTAGTCGACGCAGCCCGCGAGGAGCTTGCCGCCCTTCAGGACGGAGGAGTCGACGGGATACTCATCGCCAACGAATTCTCCCTGCCCTACGAGAAGAAGATCTCATATGTCGCCATAGCCTCGATGGCCTACGTCATAGGGGCCCTGAGGAGCGACCTTCGCGTCCCCTTCGGCGTAAACATCGCAAGGAACGCCGTGGCGACCATCGACCTGGCCGCGGCCACCGGAGCCAGCTTCGTCCGCAACGCCTTCACCGGCGCCTATGCGGGGATGTACGGCATCGTCGACACCGACGTGGCTGAAGCCCTGAGAAGAAAGAAGTACCTGGGCCTGGACGATCTCAAACTCCTGTACAAGGCAAATCCCGAAGGGGATCCCTACATCTCCGACGTCGCTCCCGAAGCGATGACCAAGTCCATCATCTTCGCCTGCCGCCCCGACGCCCTCTGCGCCTCCGGAGCCGGCACCGGCCAGGAAGCCGACGACGAGATCATCCGCCGCATCAAGTCCGCGGCAAAGGACGTCCCCGTCTTCGCCAATACCGGCTGCAACGCGAAGAACATCGCCCAGAAGCTCGCGATCTGCGACGGAGCGGTGGTTGGGACCGCCTTCAAGAAGGACGGAAAGTTCGAGAACCACGCGGATATCGAGAGAGTCAAAGAGTTCATGGCGGCAGTTTACGAATACAGAAGGACGATATAGATGACCGGATATCTTATGGGAGTCGACGTCGGTACCCAGGAGACCAAGGGCGTCATCATCGATACTGAGGGCGGAGTCATCTGCACGGCCGCGGTGCCCCACGGCACAGAGAACCCCAGGCCCCGCTTTTTTGAACACGACGCGGAGAAGGTCTGGCTCTCCGATGTCTGCACCGTCACCAGGAGCCTCCTTGAAAAAAGCGGGATCGATCCCGCCGGGGTCCTGGGCCTGGGGCTCTCGACCATAGGGACCTGCCTGGTACCGGTGGACCGGGACCTGAAGCCCCTGCGCAAGGCCATCCTCTACGGCATAGACGCCAGAGCGGAGGATGAGATCCGCTGGATGACGGACTACTACAGCCCCGAATTCATCGACGAGCACTTCGGAAGACCCATCTGCTCCGACGACGTGGCGGCAAAGATCCTCTGGATAAAGAACAAGGAGCCCGAGGTCTACAAGAGGACCTACAAGTTCCTGACAGGGACTTCATTTCTCGTAGCAAGGCTCACGGGAAGCTTCGCCCTGGACCGCTTCCTAGGCGCGGTGTCCTTCAGGCCCCTTTACAACGCCGACGGCACCATCAGGGAAGAGCTCTGCGGCCCCTACTGCAGGCCGGACCAGCTCCCCGAGGGGAAGGTCGTCACCGACATGGCAGGGCGCCTGAGCTCCGTGGGAGCCGCCCTGACCGGCCTCTGCGAGGGCACCCCGGTGATGACGGGCAGCGGGGATTCCGGCTCCGAGGCCATCAGCACCGGCGTCCTGGATCCCGGCGACACCATGATCCAGCTGGGCTCCACCGTCTACATGTACTGCTGTACGGACAGGCCCCTGAAAAACGAGAAGGTCCACAGCGGCGGCTTCCTGATCCCGGGAAGATACAGCCTTTCCGCGGGGACCAACAACTGCGGCACCGCGACCAAGTGGTACCGCGACAACTTCTTTGAGGATCTCAAGGCGAAGGAAGCCAAGGGCGGAGAGAACGCCTATTCCGCCATGATGAGAGGCCTTGAGAAGATCGCTCCGGGCTCGGACGGCCTGATCACCCTACCCTATTTTGCCGGCGAGAGGAGCCCCATCAGCGATCCTCAGGCAAAGGGGATGATCCTCGGCCTCACCCTGAACCACACCAAGGCCCACATCTACCGCTCCGCTCTGGAGGGCATAGCCTTCGGCATCGCCCAGAACCTGGCCTGCTTCAAAGAGGCGGGAGTGGAGAGCCTGAGGCTCCTTGCCGTGGGCGGAGGCACCAAGAATCCCCTGTGGCTGCAGATGATCTCGGACATCACCGGAGAGGAGCTGAACGTCATGGCGGTGACCATGGGAGCCTGCTACGGCGACGCCCTGATGGCGGGGATCACGACGGGAGTCTACGAGGACTTCCCCTCCCTCAAAAAGATCATAAAGCCGGCAAAGACCTACAGGCCCGACATGCAGGCCCATGAGGCTTACCGGCCCTTCATGGAAATATTCGAAGAAGCGTATGAGGCGAACAAGGGCCTGATGCACAGGCTCTAAAGGAGTCCGACCCAGCTGGCCGCGGCTCCCAGGGCGGACAGCACCAGTCCCGCGATGGTCAGTATGTTGACCAGCCTGTTGGTGCTCTCCTGGTACAGCAGGTCGATCTCCGACTCCAGGAGCTCCAGCAGGTACCTGAGCTTGTCCAGCAGGGACTCGATGTGCTGGGACCTGACCAGAAGACTCTCCAGCTCGCCCATCTCGCTGATAGTGATATTCTCAAGACGCCGCAGGGTCATTATGAGCTCCCTGCGGTATTCTTTTGTCTTTTTAAGGGTCTGCCTTAGGCTTCCTCCCGACTGCTTCTGATACTCGCTCTGGTGGGCGTAGATCCTGTCCGCGATGGTCTTTATGACCAGCACGGTCTCAAGGGAGAGCATTATACCGTGGGCGACTCCCGCGATGGGGCTGTCCAGAAGGAAATAGGGATTGATGCCCCCGTAGTACCGGCCTCCGAATTCCTCCTGATGGCCGATGTAGTTCTCGTAGACGCTGCCGCCGTCCAGATTGATCACCACGGATCCCATGCCGAAGTTGTAGAACCTGACGAACTTTCTGCTGCCCCAGCTGACGGAGAGCCTGGCGTCGATGACCTCCGAAGGCACGTACATCCAGCCCTCGTCCCCGGACATGAGGCCGTAGATGAAGCCCTTGAATTTTTGCTCCGCAGCACCCGCGTCAGGGATGTCCGCCATGTCGTTGACCTCGCAGAGATACGCCTGATCGGTGCTCTGTGGGTCTATCCCCAGCATGCTCAGGACCGAGCGGAACACGTTCTCCACCGAGACCCGGAGCAGCCCGTCCTCGCCGGGACGGGTGTTGGCTGTGACGGCTGCCCAGGACCCGATGCCTCCGCTGCCTGCGGCAAAGGCGGTCCCGTCGGGCTTGGTCCTGGCGTGGTCGTCGTTGAATATGAAGACCGGATTGTCGCAGAAGACCTGCCTAAGGTAGATCATGTCCATGCGGGACACGTTCCGGACCATTACGTTGAGGGTGAAGCTCATGATGTTCACGTCCTCGAAGTACGAGATCAGGACGCAGTCGTCGGCGACGTCGATGGAAGGATGGGAAAGGGAGAAATCGTCGATGAAGGCCCTTCTGCAGGGGAAGGGCATCCCCGCCCCGTAGAGGAAGTTCTTGACGGTCTCCAGCTGGGAGAGCTCGGGAAGGGACGCGACGTCCTTGGGATCGTCGTCGAACCAGCACTCGGTGAATTTGCCGTCGATGGCTTGTTTGATGGACTGCCAATCCAGGGCCCTGTCCTGCCCGGCGGCCTTCGGAGTGCAGTAATATGTGTAGCTTATCTTCGCTTTTCCGATCTCAGCGGCCATTTTATCTCCTGACGAATATGTACATGACGTCTCTGGCGAAGCTCAGATCCCCCGCCTCGTTGAAGGCCCGGTCATCCGATACATCGGCGAACCTTCCCGGAACGTCGAAATGATAGCCCCAAACGTCCGCCAGGTCAAAGCCGGCGGGCTCCATGAAGCCCTTGACGGTATTCTGGGTATAGAAGGCGACGGGAAGGACCCCCGGCATATCGGCGGCGGCTTCAAACCCCGCCCTGTCGGACCTCTCGCTGCTGCGGACGCCGTCCTTCATGGACTCCAGAGTATACGCGTCTTCAGCGCCGGGACTTATGGTCGCGGTCATCACCAGGATCCCGCCCTTCTTCATCAAGCGGCCCAGCCTCATGAACATGTCTCCGGTCACGGCCATGGGGATGTGCTGGATCACGTGGCTGCTCAGGGCAAGGTCCAGGCTCTCCGGGGCGATGTGCTTTTCGGCCTCGCTTACGTCGCCGCAAAGGACAGAGACGGGCTGTCCTGCCGCGGTCTTAAGGCCTTCGGCGAGGACGGCAGCAGCCTTCATCCGCTCGGGGTCCGGCTCCGCGCCGGTGACTTCAGAAGCAAGAGCCGCCAGCCAGGGCAGGAGCCTTCCCTGTCCGCATCCCAGATCCAGGGCGGAGCCCACGACCACGCCTTCGGCCTTGCAGCCTGAGCCCTCCGCCTGCGCGGACTTCCTTATAAACTCCTCCGCCCTCTCCAGGACCAGCCTCTCGCTCTTTCCCCAGTAATCGTTTCTGCTGACCTCGCCGATGAGCTGGGAGGTCATAACGTCGTTCTTATCCGGATATGTATATCCTGTCATGATCTTTTGTTCCTTTCAGCCGAGCCTTGCTTCCCTTAAGGGCCTGTCCCAGAAGACCTGCCCTCCTGCCTCTTCCGCCAGTCCGTCTATGGTCTCTCTCAGGCCTTCCATGAAGGCCTTCTCCCTCTTTTTCGAGCGGCGGCCCTTAGCCTCGTAGATAACGGTCTCATGATAGTCGTCGTAGGAGACGCCGAAATCCTCGGGATCGCTGTGGGGGAAGAAGGTCACCGCGGCGGTATAGCGGATGGACCCCGCCTCGGAATCGCTGGTCAGCATGACCAGGGCAGCCCTTCTCTCAACGCCGTTAAAGACGTGCTGCGCGTCGAAATACTGTTCGTACACGTTTATGGTCATATAAGATCCCTCCTTCTGATCCTGTCCGCTCCGCCCGCAGGGTCATTTCCGCCCGGCAAGCCTTTCAAGGGCCTCCAGGACCTTCTCGTATACCGCTTCTGCCAGGGCCTCGTGGCCCTCGGGCCCCATGTGAAGGCAGTCGTCGCCTGACGCTTGGGCGTGCTTTGCCGCGTCCAGAAAGATATACCCGTGTTTTCGTGCTATCTCTTCGTACAGGGGAGCCAGCTCATGGGATTTTCTTATGGAGGCCCCGTCGAACTCATATCCGAACCGGGTATTTTCGATGCCCTCCCTGATGAATATGGGCGAGACGAGGACGATGACCGGCTTTGTCCCGCACTTTTCCATCATGAAGCTCTCGGCATCCCGGGCTATCGTCTCAGCCCCTTCCGCGACCTGCTCCGCGGACGCGCCGTAGTAGTTCTTGAGATCGTTGGTCCCGAGCATCAGCACCATTACCTCGACGGGCTTGTATGTGCTCAGGCAGACCTTGAGGCCGTACAGGCCCGACTTCCATTCCTCGCCGGGCTGGGGAAAGACCGTGGTCCTGCCGTTGCAGCCCTCCTCGACGACCTGATATTCAGGGCCCAGCATCCGGGAGAGCCTGCCGGTCCAGCGGACCTGCCGCGGATGGCGGAGGCCTGTCTTCGGGTCGTAACCGTATGTATTGGAATCTCCGTAGCAGAAAATCTTTACGGGATCGCTCATATCTCAAGTCCCTTTCCGGCTGCCGGGCAGCCTTTAAACCCGGGAAGATCCCAGGCCGGTCTGAGTCCCGGGAAGCTCCGGGCTGGCATACCCTGCAGCGCAGCCTTTACGCGAAGATCAGGAATCCCCGTTCGATCTGCGGACATTCACCCTTTGAGGTCAGGGAATCCCAGACGCAGACCAGATCCTCGCTGATGACGGACAGCCTTCTTCCCGCGGGGACCTGAGGGAGCCCGCCGAGAGCGTGATCGAACCTGAAGACCGCGTCCCTGGCGCCCTGCTCTCCAAAGCCCTCGCCCTTGTATTCGGGCAGGGTATCCACGTCCCTGAAGGTGTACGAAAAGCAGGTGCAGAACTCGGCGTCCGGGCTGTCAAAGAAAAGATCCGCGTGATCCCTGCCGGGATTGGTGGGAGTCCTGAGGAACCCCGCCGCCCTGCAGTCATCGATAGGCCTTACGGGCGCTTCGGTGACGCCCATCATGCCGTGTCCCTTTCCAGGCACCTTGACGAACATAGTCCCGGGCAGATCGGGGATCTCCCTGAGAACGAACCCGCCGAACATGACCGGAGCCAGCAGGTCTCTTGGGCCCGCGTCGCAGACGACGTATCTCTTTCCGATGCGGGACTTCCATGCTCCTGAGACCTCCTTCTGAGGGACGGCCTTCTGGGCCATGGGGTTCAGCAGGCCGTCTACGGTGTTCAGGGAGAACAGGTCGCCGCCGTTCTTTTCAAAGTCGAGGACCATGCCGTCCAGCCCTATGAACTTCTCTCCATCATAGCGGAAGGCTCCGAATATCGGCCAGGACGTGCCATCGGCGTCCTCAAGGGTGACGGTGCAGTTGGCGCCATAGGCGGTAAAGCGCATGATGTTCAGAGGGGTGAGATAGACCCCCGAGATATCCTCTGCCATATCCTTTGGAACGGGCACGGCGCCATTGTAGATGCTGACACCCTCATGCTCCAGCATCGCCAGGGCGAAGAGCCTCAGCAGGGTCTCCAGCACGTCGACGCCGGTGTCGTCGGTGGCGGACATGGCGATGACCGCATCGTATTTGGGGATGATGAAGAATTTGGTGCCGAACTGAAGGGTCCTGCCGCTCTTGTAGAGGACGCCGCTCCCCAGATCGTAATAGGGATGGTGGAAGGCCACGTTGTCCCAGCCGAGGCCGTAGTCATTGCCCCTGCCGTCCTTTTTAAGGAAGCTCACGCCCTGGTGCTTTGCCATCTCGGCCCTGGAGGCGTCCGAGAGCATTGCCCCTCCGTGGAGGAACTGGTCGCCGAAGAGGCAGAGGTCTGGCATGGTCGAGGTGTAGCCTCCGCAGCCTCTGATGAACATGACCTCAGGCGAAAAGCCCTTCTTTACGACCATGGGGTGGTCCGGCTCGTAATTGGGGACGACCCGGGTGGAATGCGCGCCCAGAGGCTCAGTGATGTAGTTTAGACTATAGTCCTCGAACTTTTCTCCGGTGACCTCCGAGACTACCATCTCCGCCAGGTTGAAGCCGTCGTTGCAGTAGACCGAGAATTCGCCGGGCTCCGCCTTGAGGACGGACCTGGAAAGATAGTCGTATACGGCGCCGTAGTAGTCATATCCTTCGGTCCCGGCCAGGGTGAAGGCCTTCCACATGGTGCCGGGAAGACCGCTGCTGTGGGAAAGGCAGTGCCTCAGGGTGATCTTCTTATATCTTTCGTCGGGCATCCACAGCCTGGGAAGGTACTCGCAGACCGGTCTGTCCAGGTCGACCAGGCCCCTGTCCACCAGCTGCATGACCGCCGTGGTGCAGTATATCTTGGATACCGAGCCGATGTTGAAGGTGGCGGAGGGGCCCGCGGGAGAGTCCGCCATACCGTTCAGGGTCCCGAGGGTGTCTGAGGCGATGATCTTTCCTCCGACAGCCATCGCATAGGAGACTGCGGTGCCGCCCGGCCTGATACCCAGAGCAAGCATCTTAGAGAGCTTTGATGTAAGTCCGTCCATGATGATCCCCGCTTTCCGTACTGCTGAAAAAGAAATGATCAATTTTTTTATAAGTATATCATATCGCTTTCTTGCCTGTCACGGTTTCTGTACCGCGGCGGCGGTATGAAGCCCTATGAAAGGCTTTGGGAGCGCGATCCGGACTTTGACCTTTTCCCGGTATGTGTGATATATTTATTAAGTTACGGAGGTCTTTCAAATGGAAAGCGAAAAGAAAAAAGAACTGATGAGGGCCGTCAAATTCACCCTCTTTTCAATAAGCGCGGGGCTCATCGAGATCGTCAGCTTCTCCCTTTTAAACGAGCTGACAAACTGGTCCTACTGGCCCTGCTACCTGATCGCCCTGGTCCTTTCGGTCCTCTGGAACTTCACGCTGAACCGGAAGTTCACCTTCCGCTCTGCGGCCAACGTTCCCGTCGCCATGATGAAGGTCGCGGCCTATTACGCCGTCTTCACTCCCCTGAGCACAATGCTGGGCAGCTACCTCGCAGACAGCCTCGGCTGGAACGAATACCTGGTCACCGGCCTCAACATGGTCCTGAACTTCGTCACCGAATTCCTCTACCAGCGCTACTTCGTGTTCGGAGATTCCATCGATACCGCGGCAAAGGAGAAATGATATGAGAAGATACGCATATTTCGCGGGAGGATGCTTCTGGTGCATCACGCCCATATTCAAGCTCTACGACGGAGTGATCTCCGTGACCAGCGGCTACAGCGGCGGAGACGAGGATCATCCCAGGTACGAGGACGTAAAGGCCCAGAAGACCGGCCACAGAGAGACCATCAGGGTCGAGTACGAGGAAGGGATCGAGATCGACTTCCCCACCCTGATGGATATTTATCTTGCCAACATCGACCCCTACGACGCCGAGGGCCAGTTTATCGACAAGGGATTCTCATACACCCTCGCCGTCTACTATACCGACGAGGAGCAGGAGAGGATCGCCAGGGAAAAGATCGACGCCCTTGAAAAAGCCCGAGGGAAACGCACCGAGATAGCCCTGGAGCCCTTCAAGAGCTTCTGGGAAGCCGAGGAATACCACCAGGATTACCACGAAAAGAACCCCGAAGCCTTCGAGAAGGAACTGGAGGAGTCGGGGCGCAAGGAGTATTTTTCCGAAAAACAGGGCGTTAAGTGATCTTCCTGTGGAAGATGCAGTTTATCCCCCTGGCCTTGAGCAGGCCGCTGATCTCATCGTAAAACTGAGGTCTGGTCGCCACCACGACGATCCCGTCCCGGGGTACGTCGGCTTCTTCAAGGCAGACTACCGGGCGTCCCATGAGGACCCTTCCGGCCTCGCCTGGATCGGTCACGATGAACCCGCCTATGAGGACGCCGTCCAGCCTTTCAAGCTTTCTGCAGACCTTCTGACCGGTCAGCCCTGCCCCGTAGATGTATACGATCCTGAAGCGGCTGATCTCTTCCCTGACCTGCGGATCCAGAGCGTATATGTAGTCTCTTGCCTGCACCGATGAGACGTACAGGCGAAAGAGGGTCCTGTCCGGCTCCTTCGTGAAGGGATCCTCCAGATCCTCCCTGTCCTTCAGCATTGCATACAGGGTCTCGACCCTTTCCGCCATCTTTGAGATGCATATCTGAGCGCCATAGGACCGGACGCCCCGTTCAAGGGCGAAACGGTTCATATGATAATAATTCAAAAGATAGCCATGGAGGTTCTTCGGAGAATATCCGCTGGTCATCACCGAGCCCGGTCTCACCCTGAGGATGAAATACTGCGCCCGGACGTATCTCGCCCGCCTTGCGGCCAGCAGACCGGCAAAGGCAAAGTACTCGTCCTCGTGGACGCATCCCTCGGGGAAGCGGATCCCCTCGTCCATGAGCATACCGCGCCGCCAGAAGGTCCTCTGGGGGTAGCAGGTCCACTCGCCCTGCCTGATAAAGGCGTCCATCAAGTCCTTTCCCTCATAGACCCCGTCACGGTAGGTCCCCGTCCTCGCGGAGAAGGCTGGAGCGTAGACGGACCTGAGCTCCTCGCTCTCGTAAAGGGTCTTCGAGTCGAAGAAGACCGCATCAAGTTCGTCCCTGTCGCAGATCTCCGCCAGCTCTTCAAGAGCTTCGGCCTCGATCAGATCGTCGGAATCCAGAAAATACACGTATTCCCCCGACGCGGCCTCAAGGCCCCTGTTGCGTCCGTAGCCCTGGCGGTGGTTCTCGGGGAGGTGGATGACCTTTATCCTCCCATCCCGCGCCGCGTATTCGTCAAGGATCCTGCCGCACCCGTCCGGGGAATGATCGTCGATGCAGATGATCTCGATATCCCTCAGGGTCTGGGACAGAACGCTGTCAAGGCACGCGGGAAGATATGCCTCGACGTTATATACCGGTATGATCACCGAGACTTTGGCCATTTTACGTCTCCTGTTTATCAATCGTGGGGAAATGATGATCTTATATATTGGTCACTTTTCTTTCCGGATATCAAGTAAATGTCCGTCTAAAGATCGTTCAGTTCCTTCTCAAGGCGCTCAGTCACGAAGAGGATCTTCTTCCAGGTGATATGCGCCTTTTCCTCTTCCATATCCTTCAGGTACTTTTCATTATCGTCGTGTATCCTGGCAAGGACATAGGCGCGGTAGTACCTTCCGAATGCCTCGTACTGGGAGACGTCGGCGAAAAGCTCGTCGTCCGCGTACTCGTTGGCCACGGCGCTCCGGTATAGGTGGTTATAATCCCCGGAATCGAAATAGTCGTTCATGGCGCTGAGCCCGACTGCCCTTGAACCGTAGGACATATCCCTTTTGATGCCGATAAAGAGCGCCAGGCAGTTGATGAAGAGCACCATGGCGGATAATACGATGGCGACCCTTGCCGCTCCGATCCATCTATTCTTCATATGACAGCCTCTCATTCACCAAAACCACCAGGGCGGAATCGCTCATGTCCTTCAGTCCCTCTATGTCTTCATCCGTGAGATTGTAGTATTCCCTGAGGAAGAGATCCATCTCTTCGTTCATCTTCTCCGAAGGGACCTTTGTCGTGGGCAAGCTGATAAGTCTTTGTAAGGAACTCGGCTTTCTCGGCATTGGTCTTGAGTTTATCGTATTCGGTCCTCAGGACGTAGCGGATCTGAGCGGGGGTCAGGTCCTTGAGCTGCCTCCGGGGCTGGGAAGCATCGACTATGTTTTCATCATGCGGCATGGTACACCTCGTAAATGACTGTTATTGATATGCTGATCACTTTTATTATAGCCCCGCTGTCCAACAGATGTCCAACATTCGGGCTCATGTTTCGATCTTTCCATCGCGGCAGATCATTTTTGCAGCGTTTTTTGAATACGAAGGGGGCGAAATGCAATGAAAAACAGCCCTGGGGTCTTTCTTCCCCGGGGCTGTCATCATGTATCATCGTTATGTTTTGGCGAGCCGGCTCATTCCTGAAGGTTTCCCGGCTCACGCCGGCCGTTTTAGTAGAGCTTTGCGCCGGCGGGGATGTGGTCGTCGACCATCAGCAGATGGAGCTTCTCTTCGCCCTCTTCGGAATGGATGGCGGAAAGGAGCATGCCGCAGGAATCGATGCCCATCATGGATCTGGGAGGCAGATTGGTGATGGCGATCAGGGTCTTTCCGACCAGCTCTTCAGGCTCGTAGAAGGCGTGGATGCCGGAAAGGATGGTGCGGTCGGTCCCGGTGCCGTCGTCCAGGGTGAACTGAAGGAGCTTCTTGCTCTTCTTGACCGCCTCACAGGCCTTGACCTTAACTGCCCTGAAGTCGCACTTGGCGAAGTCGTCAAAGGCGACGTAGTCCGCGAAGAGAGGCTCGATCTCGACCTTGGAGAAGTCGATGGGCTCTGCCTTGACCGCCGCGGGAGCTTCCTTGGCGTCTTCCTTCTTGACCGCGTTCTGCCCTCTGGGCTTCATCGTCGGGAAGAGGAGAACGTCCTGGATGCTCTGGCTGTTGGTGAAGAGCATGACGGTCCTGTCGATGCCTATGCCCAGGCCGCCCGTGGGAGGCATGCCGTATTCAAGGGCGTTGATGAAATCGTAGTCCACCTGGCAGCGGGCGTCGGGCTCGATGGAGAGGCGCTCCGCGACCTGGCGCTCGAAGCGTCCCTTCTGGTCGATGGGGTCGTTGAGCTCGCTGAAGGCGTTGCCGAACTCGGTGCAGTTGATGAAGAACTCGAACCTTTCGGTGAAGTCCGGATTGCCCGGGCATCTCTTGGCCAGGGGCGAGTTATCTACGGGGTATTCATAGATGAAGGTCGGCTGGATCAGGTTGCCCTCGACGAAGGCGTCGAAGAACTCTGCCAGGATGTTGCCCTTAGTGGGGACCTCGGGGAGCTCAACGTTGTTCGCCTTTGCGGCTGCGACGGCGTCCTCGTCGGTCTTCCAGTCGTTGTAGTCGACGCCGGAGTACTTCTTCACCGCATCGCGCATGGTCATGCGGGTCCAGTTGTTGAAGTCGATGGTCTTATCGCCGTAGGGGATGACTCTGGTGCCGCAGACCTTGTCGGCCAGGCGCTTGAAGAGCTCCTCTACCAGATCCATCATGCCCTGGAAGTCGGTGTAGGCCTGATAGAGCTCGATGGAGGTGAATTCGGGATTGTGCTTGGGGTCCATGCCTTCATTCCTGAAGATGCGGCCGATCTCGTAGACTCTGTCGATGCCACCGACGATGAGGCGCTTCAGATAGAGCTCGGTCTCGATGCGCAGGACCATGTCGATGTCCAGGGTATTGTGGTGGGTGTAGAAGGGACGGGCTGAGGCTCCGATCTCGAAGGGAGTGAGTATGGGGGTCTCGACCTCCAGATATCCCTTGCCGTCCAGGTAGTTCCTGATCTCGCTGAGGATCATGGAACGCTTCTTGAAGGTCTCCTTGACCTCGGGGTTGACGATCAGGTCAACGTAGCGCTGGCGGTAGCGCAGCTCGGTGTCGGTGAGGCCGTGGAACTTCTCGGGCAGGGGCCTCAGGCTCTTGGAGAGCAGGGTCAGCTGCTCGACTCTCAAGGAAACTTCACCGGTCTTGGTGCAGAAGACCTCTCCCATGACGCCGATGATGTCGCCAATGTCCAGCTTCTTGAAGGCCGCGTATTCCTCTTCTCCGATGTTGTCTCTGGTGACGTAGAGCTGGATGTCTCCCTTGTCGTCCCTGAGATGGGCGAAGCTGGCCTTGCCCATGATCCTCTTGGACATGAGCCTGCCTGCCACGTTCTCCATCTTGCCGGAATTGGTCTCGGGGGCGAGATCCTTGAATTCCTCCTTGATGTCCGCCGAATACTCGGTCTGGAAGAACTTAGTGATGGTATAGGGGTCCTTTCCGGCCGCCTGCAGGTTCTGCAGCTTCTCCTTTCTTATGAGGAACTGCTCGCTCTCGCTCTGCTGATTCTTCTGAATGTTCTTTTCTTCGCTCATTTCGCACTCTCCAGGGGTGAAGGACTGTGATTATTCCTTTGAGATCTCGAGGATCTTGTAGGTCAGGACGCCGTCCTCGATCTCGACCTCGACCTTGTCTCCGACCTTCTTGCCGACCAGCTCCTTGCCCAGGGGGGATTCGTTGGAGATCCTGTCGTTGAGGGGATCGGCGTCGGTGATGCCGACGATCTGATACTTGAACTCTTCCTTGGTCTTCATATCCTTGATCTTTACGAAGAGGCCCAGGTTGACATGCTCGCCGGTGAGCTCCTCTTCGGTGACGATCTTGGCGTTCCTGATCATGGCCTCGAGCTTGAGTATGCGCTCTTCGACCTCGACCTGCTCGTCCTTTGCTGCGTCGTATTCCGCGTTCTCGGAAAGGTCGCCGTAGGACTTTGCTTCCTTCAGATGCTCAGCCACCTCTACGCGGCGGACCGATACCAGGTATTCGTGCTCCTGGACCAGGGCGTCATAACCGGATTGTGTAAGTAAGATCTCTTCGTTCATTGCTGTTCTCCTTTATCATTAAGCTCGCTCAATATCGCTAAAAACTGTTCCATTGTTTCTGCCGTGTTCAGGCGGGACCTGACAGCGGCGCCGCCCTTAAGGCCTTTAGTATAGAAGCTGCTGTGCTGGCGCATCTGCCTTAGGCCGGTGTATTCGCCCTTCGCTTCGATGAGAAGCCTGAGGTGAAGCTCCACCGCTTCGCGGATCCGCTCCGCGTCCGGTCTTGCGGGAAGAGGACGTCCCCTGCGCAGTGCCTCGGCCTCTTCGAATATCCAGGGGTTGCCTCTGGCTCCCCTGGCTATCATGACGCCGTCGCAGCCGGTCTCATCCAGCATCCTAACCGCGTCTTCGGCGGAAAATAAATCGCCGCTCCCGATCACTGGAACGCTCACCGCCTCTTTGACGGCCTTGATGCAGCTCCAGTCGGCAGTTCCCGAGTAATACTGCTCTCTCGTCCTGCCGTGGACCGCTATGGCGGAGGCCCCGGCCTTCTCCATGGCGAGGGCGAACTCCGCGCAGCTTTCCGCCGACGCGCCCAGGCTCTCGGAAAAGCCCTTCCGTATCTTCACGCTGACCGGCTTTTTACCGCCCTCGATGACCGCGGCCACGCACTCCGCGGCCAGGACCGGATCCTTCATCAGGGCGGAGCCTTCCCCGTTCTTTACCACCTTGGGGACGGGGCATCCCATGTTTATGTCAAAGAAGACCGCCGGGGCGTCCTTCAGCTTGTCCGCCGCGAACCTGAACATCTCGGGCTCGCAACCGAACAGCTGGATGGCCACCGGGCCTTCCCTCTCTTCGATCCTTGAGATCTCCGCGCCGCCCGGACTGTTGTAATAGAGCCCCTTGGCGCTGAGCATCTCGGTGTAGGACAGGGACGCGCCGTGGATCCTGCAGATATATCTGAACACGCCGTCGGAAAAGCCCGCCATCGGCGCCAGGAAGAAAGGCGTCTCAAGTCCGTCGAACAGGGCCCTCAGTTCATTCGTCATAGGTGCCCGAGCCCTGGGAGACCAGCTTCTGGGTCCTCAGAGCCTTGTTCTTTTCGTATATTATCTCAAGGCCGTTCAGAGTCAGCATCTTGTCTACCACGTCGATGCAGGCCGTCTCCGCAGCCATCATGGTGGACATGCCTCCGGTGGCGATGACGGTGACGGGCTTGTCGGAACCGGTCATGGCGGCCATCTCCTTCTTCATCCTGCCGACGATGAATTCGGTGACTCCCATGTTGCCGTAGACCACGCCGGCCTGGATACCTTCGATGGTGTTCCTGCAGATCACCTGGCCCGGAGCCTCCAGCTCGACCTTGGGCAGCTTCGCGGTCTTTTCGAACAGTGCGTCAGACGAGACCTTGATGCCCGGGATGATGGCGCCGCCCAGGAACTCGCCCTTCTCGCTGACCGCGTCTATGGTGGTCGCGGTGCCGTAATCGATGATGATCAGGGGGCCGGGATACGCCGCAAGGGCTGCGACGGCGTTGACGATCCTGTCGCTTCCCAGGGCCTTGGGGTTGTCGTATTTTACCACCAGGCCGGTCTTGATCCCCGGCGCCACCACCAGAGCCCTGATGCCGAAGTATTTGGCGGAAAGGTGCTGCATGGTGTAGGTGAGGGACGGGACTACCGTGGAGATGATTATATCGCCGACCTCGTCCTTGTCCATATGCTCGTAGGCGAAGAGCTGGGTGAGGAGCATCCCGTACTCGTCAGCGCTCTTGTTCTTGTCGGTCTCCAGCCTCCAGTTGGTCAGGAGCTTCCTTTCCCTGAAGACTCCGACCACGATGTTGGTGTTGCCTATGTCAAAGGCCAGAAGGATGTCTTTGCTCATATGGTGTGGACCTCCTTTTCGATCCTGCGGATTGCGAGGGCCATGGTGAGTCCGGGGATAACGGTGGTGTCGCCGATGTCGATGCCCAGGATGTCCCTGATGTGCTTGAGCCTGTACTGGACCGTGTTGGCGTGGATGTTCATGATCTTCGCCGTGTTGGTGGTCGAGGTGCCGGCGTCCAGGATGAAGGTCTCCAGGGTGTCCATCAGCTGCCTGGACTTGGACTCGGAGCCCTCGGAAAGGGGCCTGATGAGCTGCTGATAGCTTGATTTCACCCCGCCGCCGTCCATGCAGATTCTGACGCAGTTGAAGGCCAGGGCCATCTCGTACTTGGTGAAGCAGCGCTTCAGAGGGAAGATCCTGGGGACGAAGTCCTCGGTCTCGCTGATGGTCTTAAATCCCTGGCAGATGCTCTCGATGCCGCTGACCCCAGCGGAGCAGAAGCTCATTCTGGCTCCCGCGGCGCAGAGGCTGCCCGTGAGCTCTCCCCATTTCTCCATATCGACGCAGGAGGATGCTCCCTTTACGAAGACTCCCGCGACTTCGTCCCTTTCGGGCTGCTTGAGGCTCTTGATACCGTTCTTTTCCTCAAAGGAGAGGAGCTGCTTTACCGCCTCCTCGCCGTTGATACCGGGGATGTAATAGACTCCGATCATGTCGGATTCCTTTACGCCGACTTCATCCAGCAGGGTCTGGGCCAGGTTCCTGTTTCCGCGCCTTAAGGCGCCGATCAGTTCGGAGACCACGTCCCGCTCGGGGGAGTAGTTCCACATGCCCATGGCCAGCTCGATGATCTCGGAGAGCTTGCTCAGATCGTCCTGGGAGAAGCTGCCCTCGTTGTCGACGAGAAGGATATAGTACTTGCCGCTCTTCATGTTGACAGGTCTCCAGAACGTGGTGACGCCCGCCTGTCCTACCAGCACCTTCTGAAGATCGGAGGCGTCCATGCCTACCTTTGCCCTGACGGCGTCCTCGACGGTGATGTTGTGCCTGGTCTCTACAGTGAAGACCCTGTTGAACTCCTCGGTAAAGATGACTACCTGAAAGTTATTGTTGATCGCAGCTTCCTTCAGGGCTACCTGAAAGCTGGGATAACGTTCAAAATTGAGGAGATGGAATATCGTGTTGCTGATCAGACTGTTGGAAAAGCTTTCAGACATGGTGATCTCCTTTCCGGTCTACACCTGTTCGTTATCGTTCTTATCTTCGGAGGCGTCCGCAGCCTCGGGCTTGGTCCCATTGGAGGCCTCGGCGTTGTCCGCGTTCTGCTTTTCGAAGACCTGAAGTATCTCGTCCTCGTGGGGCTGCTGGATTACACTTTCTTTGGCGGGCTCTTCAGCCTCTCCGCCTTCCTTTGCCTTCTGCTCTTCGACGTAGGTCTTGAGGTCCATGATGAGAGGGTTGCCGCCCTTGTCGAAGACAGCTATGCGCTTGCCGTCGCCAGTGAAGGGCTGCTCTGCCTCGCGCTTTTTGCGCTCCTCGTCCTCGCGCTTTGCTCTCTCCTCGGCTTCCTTCTTTTCCTTTTCGCTGCGGACCTTGCTCATGGCAGCGTTCTCTTCCTTGAGCTGGTCCAGGGTCTTGGAGCCGGTGTAGATCGCTTCGAATTCTTCACCGTCCAGGGTCTCGACGTCGAGAAGGGCCTCAGCCACGGCGTCCAACTGGGCGCGGTGGTCGTTCAGGATCTTCTCGGCCTCTTCGTAGGCCTTGTCGATGATGGTGCGGACCTCGCGGTCGATCTTGGCGGCAAGCTCCTCGGAGAAGTTCTGCTTGGAGGTGAAGTCCCTGCCGAGGAAGACCTCGTCGTTGTCGCTGTAGTTGATGGGTCCGATGGTCTTGCTCATGCCGTACTTGGTGACCATGTCGTGGGCCAGCTTGGTCGCTCTCTCAAGGTCGTTGGACGCTCCGGTGGAGATGTCGCCCATGACGATGGATTCGGCTATGCGGCCGCCCAGGAGGATCTTGATCTCGTCCTCCATGTCGCCCTTGGTCATGTAGTACTTGTCCTCGGTGGGAAGGCTCAGGGTGAAGCCGCCGGCCCTTCCTCTGGGCATGATGGTGACCTGATGGACCGGGTCGCTACCGGGGATCGCTCTGGTGACCACGGCGTGGCCTGCCTCGTGGAAGGCGGTGAGCTTCTTCTCCTTGCTGCTCATGACCCTGCTCTTCTTCTTGGGGCCCGCGATGACGCGGGTGATGGCCTCTTCCAGGTCGTCCATGTGGATGATGGTGCCGTTGCGCCTTGCGGTGAGCAGGGCGGCCTCGTTCATCATGTTCTCGATGTCCGCGGGGGTGAAGCCCGGGGTCATCTTGGCCAGGGTCTCGATGCTGACAGCCTCGTCGATGGGCTTGTTCTTGGTATAGAGCTTGAATATGGCCTCTCTGCCCTTAACGTCGGGAGTGTTGATGGTGATCTCCCTGTCAAAGCGGCCGGGCCTTAAGATGGCGGGGTCCAGGACGTCCGGTCTGTTGGTCGCCGCGAGGATGATTATGCCCTCGTTGGTTCCGAAGCCGTCCATCTCGACCAGCAGCTGGTTCAGGGTCGTCTCACGCTCTTCGTTGCCGGTGTAGAGGTCCGTGGCACGTTTCCGGGCCAGAGCGTCGATCTCGTCGATGA
>JAFRQL010000081.1 GCA_017428655.1 Bacillota bacterium
ATCTGACCTTCGTCAACCTTACCGGAGCGAAGGTCGTGCCCATCCCGACCACTCCGGAAGAAGGATACCGCTACGCGGTGAGGGAAAAGCTCGAAAAGCTGGTCACTCCCAGGACCCGGGCCATGCTCCTCACCAACCCGGGCAATCCCACCGGCGCAGTCCTTTCCGCGGAGGAAAGGCAGGTCATCGCCAACTTCGTAAAGGATCACGACCTGTTCCTGCTGGCTGACGAGGTCTACAGGGAGTTCATCTACACCGACGAGCCTCTGGCCTCCTTCGGCAGCATCAAGGAGATCGACCAGAACCTGATTCTCCTCGACTCGGTGTCCAAGAGATTCTCCGCCTGCGGCGCCAGGATCGGAGCGCTGATCAGCAAGAACAGGGAGCTGATGTCCCACGCCATGAAGATCTGCCAGGCCAGGCTCTGCGTCGCCACGGTGGACCAGCTGGCCGCTGCCGCCCTCTACAAGGTCGACTTCTCCTATTTCAACGAGGTCAAGGAAGAATACAGGGCAAGAAGGGACACCCTCTACGAGGGCCTCAGATCCATCCCCGGAGTCCACGTGGAGCTTCCCCAGGGAGCCTTCTACATGATGGCTACCCTTCCGGTGGACGATACCGACAAGTTCCAGCGCTGGCTCCTCGAAGAGTTCGACGACAACGGCGAAACGGTCATGTATGCACCGGGAGCAGGCTTTTACGAGACCCCCGGAGCCGGGATCAACGAGATCAGGACCGCCTACGTCATCAGCAGGGAGAGGCTGGTCAGGGCATGCGATGTCCTGGACAAGGCGATAAAGGCATACAACGCGAGATAGATCTTAAATTACAAGCGCAAAAAGACCGCAGGACAGTCCTGCGGTCTTTATTTTATATGCTTTTCCTGGAGCCCTGCCCTTAGGCAAAGTCCTTGTTCTTTTCGGTGGCGGCGACTACGGCTTCAAAGAGCGCGCTCCTGAAACCGTTGTATTCCAAGGCTCTTACGCCCTGGATGGTGGTCCCTCCGGGGGAGCAGACGTTGTCCTTCAAGGTCGCGGGAGCGGTCCCCTCCATCAGGAGCTTGGCGGTTCCGTACATCATCTGCTCGGCCAGTTCGTAAGCCAGCTGCCTGGTAAGTCCGCAGGCTACTCCGCCGTCGGCGAGAGCCTCGACGAACATGGCGGCAAAGGCGGGGCCGCAGCCGGAGACGGAGCTTCCGGCGTCGATCAGGTGCTCGGCGATGGGATAGAACTTTCCGGCCTTCTCCATGAAGTCGAGGAAGTAAGCCAGCTGCTCATCGGTGACGTTCCCGCTCCTGGTATAGAGGATGGCGCCCTCTCCCACCGACGCGGGGAGATTGGGCATGATGCGGATGATGGGATAATCGGGGCAGCCTGCCATGGCGGTGATCTTGGAGGTCATCATGCCTGCAGCCATGGAGACCAGTACGAATCCGCCCTTTCTTTCCGCAAGGAAGGGAGCGATGCCCTTGAGCATGTCCTCCATCATCTGGGGCTTGACCCCGAGGAAGATATAATCCGCCTTTTTCGCGATCTCTTCATTGTTGGTGAACACGCAGCCCAGACCTTCGGCGAAGGGCCTCACCTTCTCCTCGAACTTGTCCGCCACCATGATCTGCGCGGGATCGTGCTTCTTGCACGCTGCCCTGAGGAGGGATCCTCCCATGTTGCCTGCGCCGATAAAACCTATCGTTTTCATCTTCTTCTCCTTTACATCAAAAATGCCCCGGCGTTTGAGGCCGGGGTCTTGTTCATGCTAAAACTCCAGTGACTTTTCTATGAAGCTCCTGAGCTCTGACACGGGGATCCTCTCCTGCTCCATGGTGTCCCTGTCGCGGACAGTCACGCAGCCGTCGGTCTCGCTGTCAAAGTCGTAGGTGATGCAGAACGGCGTACCGATCTCGTCGGCGCGGCGGTAGCGCTTGCCGATGGATCCGGCGTCGTCGTAGTCGACCATGAAGTATTTGGCCAGCTCGTCCCTGATGGCCATGGCCTTCTCGCCCAGCTTCTTGGAAAGGGGCAGGACAGACGCCTTGATGGGAGCCATCGCGGGCTTAAAGTGCAGCACGGTGCGAACGTCGTTCTTCGCCTCGTCGATGACCTCTTCGTCGTAGGCCTGACAGAGCAGAGCCAGCACGGTACGGTCAAGACCGTAGGTGCTCTCGACGATATAGGGGATGTAGCGCTCGTTGGTGAAGGGATCGAGATAATCCATCTTCTGGCCGCTGTATTCCTGGTGGCGGGTCAGATCGAAATCGGTCCTGTCGTGGGTGCCGTTGATCTCGCCCCAGCCGAGGGTCGGGAACCTGAACTCGATGTCGCAGGCAGCCTTGGCGTAGTGTGCCAGCTTCTCGTGATCGTGATAGCGCAGGTTCTCCGGAGCAAGGCCAAGATCCTCAAAGAACTTCTTTCCGAATCCCTTGAAATACTCGTACTGGGCGTGATCGTCGCCGGGCTTGCAGAAGGTCTGGAACTCCATCTGCTCGAACTCGATGGTCCTGAAGGTGAAGTTTCCGGGAGTGATCTCGTTCCTGAAAGCCTTTCCGATCTGGCCGATGGAGAAAGGCACCTTGGCCCTCATGGAGCGCATGACGTTGAGATAGTTGACGTACTCGCCCTGGGCATTCTCGGGGCGCAGATAGATCACGCTCTTGGCGTCGTTGGTCACGCCGCGGAAGGTCTGGAACATCAGGTTGAACTCCCTGATATCGGTGAAGTTGTGCTTTCCGCAGTGGGGGCACGGGATGGAGTGGTCCTTGATGTACTGGAACATCTCCTCCTTGGTCATGTTGTCCGCGTGGGCTTCGGGATCGAAGGAATCGATCAGGTCGTCCGCCCTGAAGCGCATCTTGCATTCCTTGCAGTCCAGCAGAGGATCGGAGAAGGAGCCTACGTGGCCGCTGGCTTCCCAGACCCTGGGGTTCATGAGGATGTCCGCGTCCACTTCAAAGGAGTTGTTCCTCTCCTGGATGAAGCGCTTGCGCCAGGCATCCTTGACGTTGTTCTTGAGGCGGGTGCCCAGGGGACCGTAGTCCCAGGTATTGGCCAGACCGCCGTAGATCTCGCTGCCGGGGAAGATGAAGCCTCTGTTCTTGCAGAGGTTCACGATCTTGTCCATTGTCAGTTCGCTGTTCATTATCCGGTATTTCTTCTTTCCTGTATTATTTATTCTTCGGGCTTTTCGCAGACTTCAGCAGTCTTTTCGCAAGCCTCTTCGACTTTTTCTGCAGCTTCGCAGCAGGCTTCCTCAGCCTTGTCGCAAGCCTCTTCGACCTTTTCGGCGGCCTCGCAGCAGACCTCTTCTGCCTTCTCTGCAGCCTCGCAGCAGGCTTCCTCGGCCTTGTCGCAGACCTCTTCGCCGAGGGGCTCCATCTCGTCCAGCTCAAGATCGGAGAGATCAAAATCGTCCGCCTTGATCGGTTCTACCTTGGGAGCCTTCGCCTTGATGTCAGCTGCCTTGCTCTTTGCCATCTCCATCAGATCTCCGCTCTTGTCCTTGGCGGCGTCCACCAGGTCTCCGCTCTTCTCGACCACGGTGCTGAAGAGCTCTCCGCCCTTCTCCTTGGCGGCGCTGAAAAGATCGGATCCCTTGTCCTTGGCTTCGTCCAGGACGACTCCGCCCTTGCTGACTACGGTCTCGACCACGTCGCCGGCCTTTTCGGAGACATTGACGACCTCGCCGTTCTCCCTGAAGAGCTCGATGGTGCACTTGGTGCCGAAGGCGGCGATGACGCCGGCCAGCATTGCCCAGGGGAACAGTACGGTGCCGATGAGGCCCACGTTGACGGGAAGATTGAGGACCACGTCGTCGCCCTTCTTGATGACGATCTTGGCCACGTTGCCCTTGCGGACCGCTTCCTTGACGTCGGCGACCAGCTCGTTGACCTTGGAATCCTTCTTGATATTGGAATTGATGGTATCTTCGATGCCCACGATGGCGTCGACGACATTGCCCTCGCTCTTTTCGAGTGCTTCCTTTGCCTCTCTGTAGCTCACGCCGGTCCTGTCCTTGACCAGTTCGATCTTATCGAGAGTGATCTCACAATTATCCATGATATATCTCCTTTCCCTTTTACTGCGGCAGCAGACTGTCGCTTTTCAGGCGGTCTATGCCGAGATGATACGAAATATATGCCCCGAGAAACGTCCTGAGCCTGCCCTCCACCGAGGGCTGAAGGACCAGCTTTTCAAGGCTTTTAAGCGGGTGATCGTTGATATACCCGATCACGGAAAGTATATCATCGCCAGCCGTAAAAATCAACGGATCGGAGCCGTCCTGCTCCTTTGCGCAGCCCCCGCATACCAGTCCGCCTTCGGTCACGGAAAGGACGCAGCCCTTATCGGTCTTTTCGCCTCCGCACCTGGCGCACCTTCTGACGTTGACCCCGCTGCCCAGGATCTTCAGAGCCTTGAGCTCGTAGGCGGTGCCCAGGGTGGAAAAACCGGTCCTTCTATCCGCCATCATCGAAAGATACTGGCAGAGAAGATCGTACAGGGCCGGCTGGGGCTGATCCTCCCCCAGCATGGCGTCGGTGAGCTCCAGGATCCTGGCGGCCTCCATGTACTTGTCAACGTCCTCGCCGATGGAATAGTAGCTCTCCACGGTCTCGGCGCCGTTGATATTGTAGGTGTCCCGGTTCTTGAAGAGCTCATATCTTCCGCGGCAAAAAGGCCTGATGGCCAGTGAGCTCCTGTTCTTTCCCCTTTCCGAGAGGGACGTACCGGCGCCTATCTTGCCGTACTTCTTTGAGAACAGGGTTATCATCCGCCTGCCGTTCAGGGTCTTGGTCTGCCTCAGGATTATGCCTTCCGTTTCGGTATACATGAAGGGTCAGCTCTCTTTATATCCGAAATTCTTGATGGCGACGTCGCTGTCCCGCCATCTCTCCTTGACCTTGACGTGGGTCTGAAGAAAGACCTTCGTGCCTAAGAGCGCCTCGATCTCAAGCCTTGCGGCCTTTCCGACGCCCTTGAGCTTGCGCCCGTCCTTCCCTATTATAATGCCCTTGTGGGACTGCCTCTCGCAGTAGATCACGGCGCTGATGGACGTCAGGCCCTCTTCTTCTCTGTAGCTCTCGATCTCCACTGCGGTGCCGTGGGGCACCTCGTCGTCCAGGTAAAGCAGGAGCTTTTCCCTGATGATCTCGCTGACGATGAACCTTTCGGGGCTCTCGGTGATCATATCCGGCGGGAAGTACATCGGCCCCTCTTCGAGACGGGCCTCCACCGCTTCGAGGAGACGATCCACGTTGGTGCCGTCCGCAGCGCAGACGCCAAGGACGCTGTCGAAGATCCCCATGGCCTCGTAGGTGTCGAAGGCCTCTTTAAAGGCCTCAGGCGCCATGGTGTCGATCTTGTTTATTACGAGGATCTTGGGGGTATCCACGGTCTTCAGCAGGTTCAGGATGAAATCGTCCCCGCTGCCCTCTCCCTCGTAGGGGGAATCGACCAGGAAAAGGATGACCTCCACCTCGCCGAAGGTATTCACCGCGGCCTGGGTCATGTAGCTTCCCAGCTTGTTGTGGGGCTTGTGGATGCCCGGGGTGTCGATGAATACGGTCTGGCAGACTGGCTCGCCGTCATCGAACCTGGTATATATTCCCCTGATGGTGTTGCGGGTGGTCTGGGGCTTGTCGGTGGTGATGGCGATCTTTTCCCCCAGAATGGTGTTCATCAGGGTGGATTTTCCCACGTTGGGCCTTCCGATGATGGCCGCGAATCCGCTCTTCATGTCAGTTTTCCCCTCTGGTAAGGCCGAGAACGGACATGACCGCCTCTTCCTTTTCCCTCATGACGGCCTTGTCCTCGTCAGTCATGTGATCGTAGCCCAAAAGATGGAGGACGCTGTGGGTAAAGAGGTAGATGAGCTCTCTGTCAAAGCTGTGTCCGTACTCCTCAGCCTGTTCCCTGGCTCTCTCCTCGCAGATGACCACGTCTCCCAGGCTCAGCTCCTCGCCCTCTTCCAGGCTTATCTCCTCTTCGTCTCCGTAGGCGGGAAAGGACAGCACGTCGGTGACGCTGTCCACGTTCCTGTAGTCGCGGTTGAGGACACGGATCTCGTCCTTGCCGACGATGGTGACCGAAAGGCTCACGTCCTCAGTCTCCATCTCCTCGTTCTCAAGGCAGAGCATGGCCGCCCTGTTCATGAGCTCTTCCGTTTCTTCGCCGGGACGGCGTTCTTCGTCAAAATATATGGTCAATTAAAGCTCCTTTATTCCTCAGACCATTCGGGATGGCGCTGGATGTATCTGTCGTAGGCGTTGACTATCTTTCTGACCAGGGGATGGCGCACCACGTCCGAATCGGTCAGACGGCAGAAGGCGATGCCTCCCACCCCGTCCAGGATCCTCATGGCGTCCACCAGGCCGGATCTCTTCCCTCTGGGCAGGTCTATCTGGGTGATGTCTCCGGTGACGATTATCTTGGACCCGAAGCCCATCCTGGTAAGGAACATCTTCATCTGCTCCTTGGTGGCGTTCTGGGCCTCGTCCAGGATTATGAAGGAATTGTCCAGGGTCCTTCCCCTCATGTAGGCCAGGGGCACGACCTCGATGGTCTCCTTCTCCTTGAGGCGAAGGGTCGCTTCTCTTCCCAGTATATCATACAAGGCGTCGTAGAGGGGCCTCAGGTAGGGATCCACCTTTTCCTGAAGGTCTCCGGGAAGGAATCCCAGCTTCTCCCCCGCTTCCACCGCGGGACGGGCCAGGATGATCTTCTCCACGTCCTTGTTCTTCAGGGCGTTGCAGGCCATGGCGACGGCGATGTAGGTCTTTCCCGTCCCCGCCGGACCGACCCCGAAGGTGATGTCGTTCTTCTTTATCGCTTCGACGTAGTCCTTCTGTCCCAGGGTCTTGGCCTTTATGGGCTTTCCCCTGTGGGTGAAGCACAGCACGTCCTTTGAGATGTTGCTCTCGCTGTAGGAGATGCCCTGCTTTGAAAGGGAGATTATGTACTCCACCTTCTGGGCGTCCAGCTGCTGGCCCTGCTCCACGGTGCGGAACATCTCCGTGATCACCTGCATGGCCCTTTCAGCCTCTTCTCCGTTTATGATTATCTCGTCGCCTCTCATGGCGACCTGTACGCGGCAGTCGTTCTCGACCGCTTTGAGGTTCGAGTCGAAGACCCCGAAGACCTCTTCAGGGGACGCTACGACGCCCGGGGTAAATCTCAGTTCGCTCAATAGGACCTCCTGCGGCCCGCCGGATGCGGGCAGATTGCAAAAGAGCCTGCCAAAAAGGCAGGCTCAAATCGGTTCTTAGTATCTCTTGTTAGCCTTCTTGCGTGCTGCTTCGGACTTCTTCTTACGCTTTACGCTGGGCTTTTCGTAGTGCTCTCTTTTTCTGAGCTCGGACATGACGCCGTCTCTAGCACATGAACGCTTGAATCTCTTGAGTGCACTCTCCAGATTTTCGCCTTCCTTAACGACTACCTGTGCCATTACCGCTTCACCTCCTTGCCGTCGAGCTGGTAGCTCATATCAAAACAAGAGTTATTATACACACGGGTGCCCGGGTAATCAAGAAATATTTTCAGTTTGGACAAAGTTTTTTTAGACGGTGGGCTGAGGCATGACTCCCTTGGGGATCGGGCACTTGTAGCCGCCGGGCTCTCTCACCTTCAGTTCTTCCTTGGCCTTCTCCACGGTCTCGGGAGCGTTGAAGAGATCGATGACGGAAGCCGCCATGACCTGTCCCGCGAACATGGTCCTCTTTTTTGCCGCGCTGCCGATGCCCTGCGCGACGTTCTGCCAGGAGTGGCCGGGGGACCTGCTGCACCAGGTCGCGGTATGGACCTGAGCGGTCGGGCAGATCCAGCTCACGTCTGCCACGTCGGTGGAACCGCCCATGGCGGGACCTTCCACCAGCGGGAACACAAAATCGATATCGTCCTGCTTGCACTTCTCGATGAAGGCTGCCTTCTCTTCCATGGTCATGGTGGCCAGGATGTGGGGCTTGGGAGTCAGGGGCTGGTCGACGGTGGCGTTGACCCTGGACCTGTACTCGGCCTCTTCAGCGGTGAGGGGCGGGATGGGCAGCTCGCAGAGGTTCTTGTAGAGGACCTCGTTGAGAGTGGTGTTGATGACGGTGTTGGAGCAGCCCTTCATGAAGACCTTGTTGAGCTCGGTATCGGTCATGAGCGCGGCGCCCTTGGCGATGTTGTCCACCCTCTTCATCAGCTCCTGGACCTGCTCGTTCTTGGGGGAGCGGATCAGGTAGATGGCCTCTGCGTAGGACTGGACGACGTTGGGGGACTTGCCGCCGGTATCGGTGATGGCGTAGTGGATGCGGGCGTCGGAGGGCATGTGCTCTCTTAAGAACTGAACGCCGATATTGAGGAGCTCGAGGGCGTCGAGGGCGGATCTTCCGTGCTCGGGATCGCCTGCCGCGTGGGCGGAGATGCCCTTGTACTGATATCTTACCTGGACGTTGGCCAGGGAGCTGGTTCCTGCGATCTCGTTGATGCTGGACGGATGCCAAGTGATGGCCGCGTCAAGACCGTCGAAGATGCCGTCCCTTGCCATGAAGGCCTTGCCCGAGCCGCCTTCCTCAGCGGGGCAGCCGTAGTAGATGACCGTGCCCTGGCCGGGATGATCCTCGAGATATTCCTTGACTATGAGGGCAGCAGCGATGGAGCCTACGCCCAGAAGGTTGTGTCCGCAGGCCTGATGGGTCGACTTGCCGTTGGGAGCGTGGAGCTGGTACTCTTCGGGAACGTTGCTGACTCCTGCGAGGGCGTCGTACTCACCGAGAAGGCCGATGACCGGCTTTCCGGATCCGAAGGTGGCGCTGAAGGAGGTCGGGACGACTCCCAGTCCCCTCTCTACCTTGAAGCCGTGAGCTTCCATGAAATCGCTGAGAGCCTTGCAGGATTCAAACTCCTTGAAGGCGGTCTCGGAATACATCCAGATCTGATCGCTCAGATCGTAGAGCTCCTGGCGGTATTTTTCCAGACTTTCGATTGCTGCTTTTTTGTCCATATTTTCCTCCAATGAAAAAAGTGATAACGGACGACGTTTAGAATGGACTGTATATCGAAAAGCACTCTAGCCCGGAGGCCAGTTCATGCTCCTCTTGCCGAGAAGGTGGATGTGCAGGTGATGGACGGTCTGTCCCCCGTCCTCTCCGGTGTTGATGACGACTCTGTAGCCCTTTTCAAGTCCCAGAGATGCCGCGATCTCCTTTACCTTAAGGAGCATGTGGGCGAGGAGCTCTCCGTCTTCGGGGGTGGTCTCATCCAGGGAACCGATGTGCTTCTTGGGCACGATCAGCACGTGGACCGGAGCCTGGGGATCCAGATCGTAGAACGAGTAGATCAGGTCGTCTTCATAAGCGGGCTTTGAGGGGATCTCGTGGGCCGCTATCCTGCAGAAGATGCAGTCTGACATTTATTGATTCTCCTTTCTTCCGTAGACGCCGTCGAGCACGGGCTCCGCGGCGGTAAGATCGATGAAGGTGTTGGCGATGTCCCCGTCCCAGGGGAAATACACCGGCGTATAGTTGGAAGCGCGGCCCTTCCAAAGCAGGCGGCCCTCCACCTCGGTCTGTTCCTCGGCCAGGACCCGCATGGGCTTTCCTTCAAGGCCCTGTCTGAACTCCAAAGAGACACGGTCGGCCTCGGCGATGAGGATCCTGTTGCGCTCCTTTTTGACAGGAGGAGCGATCTGGCCCGCCATGTCCGCGGCCTTGGTATGAGGCCTTCTGGAATACGGAAAACCGTGGACCTTAAGATACTTCGCCCTTCTCACAAGTTCAAGGCTCTGCCCGAAGTCCTCTTCGGTCTCGCCGGGAAAGCCGGTGATGATGTCGGTGGTTATACCGTAATCCGGATCGAAGGACCTGAGGGCCCTGACGATATCCATGTATTCTTCCGATGTGTAGCGCCGGTTCATCGCCTTTATGATCCTGTCGCTCCCGCTCTGGACGGAAAGGTGCAGATGGTGGCAGAGTTTGCCAAAGGCGAAGAGCTTCTCAACGTAGGCCGCGTTGACCACCGTAGGCTCCAGGGAACTGAGCCGGATCCTGAAGTCGCCGCCAAGCTGCGAGATGGCCGCGATCACGTTGTGGATCCCCGAGGGCTCGCTGCTGCCCCCCTCGGTGCCGTACAGGGCGGTGTTGATGCCGGTGAGGACCAGCTCGTGGTAGCCCCGGCCTATGAGGTCCTCCGCTTCGGAGAGGATGCTCTCAAGAGGCCTGGATCTGATGGGACCTCTGGCGTAAGGGATCACGCAGTAGGAGCAGAACCGGTTGCAGCCCTCCTGGACCTTTATAAGGGCCCGGGTCCTGGATTCCGAGGCTCCGCAGCCCTGATGATCGACGTACACGGCGCTGTCCGCGTAGGGCTTTTCAACGGTGCAGGACGGGACGTCCCTTCCTTCCAGAAACTCCTCCGCCAGCTCCACGGCCCGAAGCTTGTCCGCCGTCCCCAGGATTATATCGACCTCTTCTATCTCCCTGACCTCGTCCGGGTTGGTCTGGGGATAGCATCCGGCGATGATCATGCAGGCGGAGGGATTGACCCTCTTCATCCTGCGCAGGTACTGGCGGGACTTGCGGTCTGCGAGCCTTGTGACAGAGCAGCTGTTGACTATATATACATCCGCAGGGTCCTCCTCCGACACCACCTGCCAGCCCTTATTTTTGAACATATCGGCCAGCAGCTGGGACTCGTATTGGTTGACCTTGCATCCGAGGGTATAAAAAGCGACTTTCTTCATACTTGCTATTTTAGCAAAAATAACGTTCTTCAACAATAATATTGAACTGGGAGCCACAAAAATTATATAATTTTCCTGCGAATATCGCAAGAAAGGAGATATAACATGACAGGATCTGTAGCGATCGAAAAGATACGCAAAGAACAGGAAAAGTTCATCGCCCTGGCTAAAAAGCTGTGGGAATGCCCCGAGACCGCATACAACGAGGTGAATGCATGCAAGTGGACCGCTGAGCTGCTGAAGGAATTCGGCTTCGAGGTCAAGACGGGCTATGCCAACCTTCCCACCTGCGTCTACGGCAAGTGGGGCAGCGGCCACCCGGTCATCGGTCTTCTCGGCGAGCTGGACGCCCTTCCCGGTCTTTCCCAGAAGGTCGGCCTGGAGAAGGAACCGGTCTGTGAAGGCGCTCCCGGACAGGGATGCGGACACAACCTTCTGGACGTGGCCTGCCTTTCCGCCGCGGTAGGCATCAAGGCGGAGATGGAAGCAAAGAACCTTCCCGGCACCGTCATCTTCTTCGGCTGCCCGGCTGAAGAGGTCCTCACCGGCAAGGTCTTCATGGCAAGAGAAGGCGCCTTCGACGAGCTGGACGCCGCCATCGCATGGCACGGCGGCAGCCTCAACGAGGTCGAGACCGGCAACAGCAACGGCCTCAACAGCGCCATCTTCCACTTCAAAGGCGTCACCGCCCATGCCGGCGGAGATCCCTTCAACGGCAGGAGCGCTCTGGACGCCGCCGAGCTCATGAGCGTAGGCGCCAACTACCTGAGAGAGCACGTCACCTCCGACATCAGGATCCATTATGTATATAAAGAGGCAGGCACTGCCCCCAACATCGTCCCCGACAAGGCTTCGGTCTGGTACTACGTCAG
>JAFRQL010000082.1 GCA_017428655.1 Bacillota bacterium
ATCCCCGCGGCAGGCCCCGAGGAGGGCCCCGACGCTGAACTCAAGGAGCTGGCGGTCTCCATCCGCGACAAGGCATCCGCCCGCATGGACAAGTTCGAGTTCAACCTGGCTCTGGACGACATTTGGACCCTTGTAAGGCGCACCAACAAGTACATCGACGAGACCGCGCCCTGGGTGCTGGCAAAGAGCCCCGAAAGCAAGGGCAGGCTGGACACGGTCATGCACAACCTGGCCGAGTCCATCAGGATAGTCTCCATCATGATCTATCCCTTCATGCACACCACCTCCGGCAAGATCCGCGAGCAGCTGGGCCTTGAGCAAGAGGTCCGCTGGGAGGACGCCGCGGTGTTCGATATGCTGGACGGCCAGAAGGTCTGCAGAGGACCGGTCCTCTTCCCCAGGCTCGACGTTCAGGCTGAACTGAAGGCATTGGAGGAGCTCAAGCAGCAGGCCATGAAGGCCGCGGGAGCTGAGCAGGAGCCCGAGAAGCCCGAGAAGGAGTACGAGCCCTACAAGGAGGCCATCGAATTCTCCGACTTTGAGAAGATCGATCTTCGCACCGGTACCATAATCTCCGCGGAGAAGCATCCCAAGGCCGACAAGCTGCTGGTGTTCCAGATCGATTTCGGCTGCGAGAAGCGCCAGATCATCAGCGGAGTCGCAGGCACCTTCAAGCCCGAGGACTGCGTAGGAAAGCAGGTCGTCGCTGTGATGAACCTCAAGCCCCGCATGCTCAGGGGCCTTGAGTCCAACGGCATGCTGCTGTTCGCCACCGGAGACGACGAAAAGTTCCGCTTCGTGTCCGCAGACGCCGAGCCGGGCTCTATCGTAGGTTAACGATGGAAAAGATTCTTTTCGATACTCACTGCCATCTGACTGACGAAGGTTACGACGATGGCAGGGAGGATCTGATAAGTGAAATAGAGCGGTCGCAGATAAGATATCTGGTTGACATAGGGACCGACCTTGAGTCCTCGGAAAGGGCCGCCGAAAACGCGGCCAGGTACCCGTTCTGCTACGCGGCCGCGGGCTTCTGGCCGGGAAATACCACAGGTCTCGGGGACGGCGATCTCGCCGGTCTGCGCAGGATCCTTTCGATGCCAAGGGTCGCCGCTGTCGGAGAGATCGGCCTCGACTATCACTACGAGGATACCGATAAAGAGAGCCAGCAGCTCTGGTTCGCAAGGCAGATAAAGCTGGCATGCGAGCTTGCCCTTCCCATCTGCATCCACAGCAGGGACGCCGACGACGATACCATGAGGATCCTCAAGGAGAACGGCGCCTTTTCAAAGGAACGCCTTGCCTGCTTTCCTCCCAGGGCGGACGGGAGCCCCGACGCCAGGGTTCTGCTCCACTGCTTTTCGGGCAGCGCGGAGCTTGCCCGCCAGTACGTAAGGCTGGGTGCAGATATAAGCATCGCGGGGCCTGTCACCTACAAGAATGCCAGAAAGACCGTGGAGGTCGTTCAGACCGTCGATCTCTCAAGGCTCACGGCTGAGACCGACGCTCCGTACCTTACGCCGGTCCCCATGAGGGGCAGAAGGAACCTGCCGGTCTACGTGGAGCATACGGTCAGAAAGATCGCCGAGATCAAGGGGATCTCCTACGAGGAGGCCGCCATGGCGACTCTGGAGAACGGCATGAGGTTCTACGGGATAAAAGAATAGAGGATCGTGCGGGGTGCATATGCCCCCGTCGGGGACGCTCCCGCTCACACTCTTCTCGCAGCGGTACTAAGCTCTGTGTGCGTCCCCGGCTTGTTCGATCGCGGCTGTATAAACAAAATCACACATAAACGATGAAGGCAGAAGAAACGGTAAAAAAGACCATAGAGGCGAACGGACTGATCCCTGCCGGGAGCACCGTCATCCTTGCCCTTTCCGGAGGCCCCGATTCCCTCTGCCTTCTGCATATGCTCCTCGGCCTTCGGGAAAGATCCGGATTTGACCTTCACGCCCTCCATGTGAACCACATGATCAGGGGAAGAGAGGCGGACGAGGACGAGGTCTTCGTCGAAAAGACCTGCAAAGAGCTCGGCGTCCCCGTCAGGATAATAAAAAAGGACGTCCCCGCCATGGCGAAGGAGCAGGGCCTCTCCGAAGAGGACGCCGGAAGACGGGTCCGATACCAGGCTCTGTTCGATTATAAAAGAGAGCTGGAAGAGGGCGGAAGGACCGTTCTCATCGCCCTGGCTCACAACAGGGACGATCAGGCGGAGACCGTCCTGATGCGGATCATCAGAGGCACCGGGGTCCACGGCCTGGGCGCCATGGAATACAAGAGAAAAGACGGCGTGATCCGCCCCCTGCTTGATACCTCAAGAGAGGCGGTAGAGGAATACTGCCAAAGAAAAGGCCTTTCCCCCCGCATAGACAGGACCAACGGGACCGGAGAATACACCAGAAACGACATAAGGCTCAGAGTGCTCCCCGCCCTTGAGGAGTGCAGCCCGAGGGTGAAGGATTCCCTGGTAAGGCTGGCCGCCTTCGCAAGAGAGGACGACGCCCGGCTCAGAAAAGAAGCGGAAGAGATCCTTGAAAGGGAGTGCGTCTTTGCCTCAGGCAGCGCCGTTCTTCGTACATCGCTGATAAACGATCTTTCCCCCGCAGTCTCAAAGAGGATCATCGCCCTGGCCCTGGCAGAGCTGGGTCTTTCCGAGGACCTTTCCGCGGAGAGGATCGCGGCAGTGCTCTCGGCCTCAAGGAGCGGAAGGGGAGGTCTCACCATCGAGCTTCCCAGGGGCTTTCGGGCTTTGATATCCAAAGGAAAGCTCACCCTTGCCTCACCGGGCGAAAAGTGAGAAGACGCCCGTCACCAAAAATTCATTATTGCTTGAAATAGGATTCACAGTGTAATAATATGTTCTTTGCACACAAATGATTGTTTTCGCAACAATATTTAAGATAAATCACGGAGGAATTCTGTAAGTGAACAACAATAAAAATCCGAGACCTCTCAGCACGCTCTTCATGTACCTGCTGATATTCGGTCTGGTAGTTGCCATAGTCGCCGCCTACAGCAGCAACAGCGCCTTCAGCAGCGCCTCAGCCTCTGCCACGACAACCAAGGTCGATTTCTCCCAGTTCATCCGCTACCTCGAGGACAAGCAGATCACCGAGGTCACCGTCTCGGAAGGCGGCCTGTCATACAGGGCACTCCTTTCCGACGGCAACTATATAACCACCACCGCTCCCAATGCCTATGACATGGCCATCGTCAGCGAGACCTACATCATCCCCCAGACCGCGGAAGGCATCCTGACCGTCAAGAGCAGCCACTCCATCTGGGCGGGACTGATCTCGTGGGTCCCCTATCTGCTGCTTTTCGGCTTCATGATCTTCTTCTTCATGAGGATGACCGGAGGAGGCGACGGCAAGAACGCCATGAACTTCGGCAAGAGCCACGCCCGCATGTTCAAGAGCGACGACAAGAAGGTCACCTTCGCCGACGTGGCAGGCATGGACGAGGAAAAGGCGGAGCTTGAGGAGATCGTCGATTTCCTCAAGAACCCGAAGAAATACATGGAGCTGGGCGCCCGCATCCCCAAAGGCGTGCTTCTGGTAGGCCCTCCGGGCACCGGTAAGACCTACGTCTCCAAGGCCGTAGCGGGAGAGGCAGGCGTGCCCTTCTTCTCCATCAGCGGCTCCGACTTCGTCGAGATGTTCGTCGGCGTCGGCGCTTCCCGCGTCAGAGATCTCTTCGACACCGCAAAGAAGAACGCTCCCTGCCTGGTCTTCATCGACGAGATCGACGCCGTAGGCCGCAGAAGAGGCGCA
>JAFRQL010000083.1 GCA_017428655.1 Bacillota bacterium
GTAGTCATCTTGTCCGGAGGACATACTTCAGCATACATCGAGAACATGGCGATAGGAGGTGCGGTGGTTATCACGCCCATCAGTACCCCGAGAACGATCTTCCCGGGCATAAAGGCAGACGCCAGCAGGAAGTCTGCGATCCCAAGGGCCAGCAGACCGGCGGCGCTGATCGTCCTCTTATAATCCCTGTTTTTGTCGAGGATCTTTCCGACGATCGCAGTAAAGAATATGTTGAGGCCCATGTAAAGGCTGGTCACGAACAGAGCGGTCTGTTCACTGTATCCCATCTCCGTATAAAGTCCGGGAGCATAGGTGACATACATGAGAGTCGTTGCTCCCATGGTCATGCTCATGATCGCTAGCTTCCAGACCTCGAATCCCAGCGGCTCTCCCTTATCCTTTTTCCCGCCTTCAGACTTTTTTTCCGAAGAGTAGTTGCCCGTGTTCTTATCAAGGAACAGGACTATCGCGGCTACGACCAGGAAGGTGAAGCAGGATACGACCCTTATCGCCGTCCTCCAGCTGGCGAACCTTCCGAAGACGTTGAGGGTTATCAGCGAGAACAGGCAGGGAGCGATACCATAGATCCCCATGGCAAAGCCAAGGCCTCCGTCTCTGAAAGCATAGCTGGCGATCACAGGGGATGCGGTCAAAAAGACCACCGACCCGATACCGGAAATGAATCTGGCGATGATCAGCCCTCTGTAGTCCGAGGCGAAGGAGAAAGCCAGAAATCCGGCGGACATTAGCAGTCCGCCGGCGATGACGATCTTCTTTATCGGGGCCCTTCTGTAGACCATGCTGAGCAGGATCGGAAGAAAGATGCCCGCTATGACGTAGGCGCTGGTGAGCATGCCCATCTGGGTCTCGGTCATGGCGACGTCAGCAGCGATCTTTCCTCTCAGCGGGGAAAGCACCTGGGTCCCCATATTAGCGGAACCGAAGGTGAGCATGCTTACGGCCAGGATGAGCCATTTATAATTGGGACGGCTTTTCAGCTCTTCGAGCATAAGGACCTCCGTCTATCTCTCTGCGATATACTTCATGGGTTCGTCATTTACCCATCTCTTGATCTGCTCAAGTCCGACCCCTCTGGTGCGTTCGTTGATATACGGAGTCATCGGTGAGATGTGATGCGAGATGATCACGTTGTCCAGGTCCCAATAGGGGTTGTCAGGAGTAAGGGGTTCCTTTACGAATATGTCAAGGCCTGCTCCTGCGATCACCTTGTTCTTAAGAGCCTTTACCAGAGCCTCATCGTCTACGACAGCGCCTCTGGATATGTTGATGAGGAAGGCATTCTTCTTCATGCAGGCGAGGGTCTCGTCATTGATCAGATGATAGGTCTGATCGGTGAGCGGGCAGATCAGGACTACGAAATCGCACTTAGGAAGCATCTCCTTGACCTGATCCATGGTGTAGCACTCGTCAAGGACGTCATCCTTTACCGGGGTCCTCTTGGCAGCTAGCACATGGAATCCCAATGCTTTGAATTTCTTTGCGATAGGAGCTCCGATCTCTCCGTATCCGACGAAACCTATGGTCTTGTTTATCGACTCGTCAGCCCTGAGCCTGGCTGTGCCGTTCCACTCATGCCTGAGCTGGTAGGCCATCAGTTCGGGGAATCTTCTGAGCCAGGAATATACGAAGGCGATGACTGTATCGCTCATCGGATAGTGCTGGATGCCCTTGGTGCTGGTAATCACGATGGGAAGCTTTCCTATCTCGGTGTGGATGAAGGAATCGACGCCTGCGATGAGGCAGTGGACCCACTTAAGGCTCTTCGCTCCGAGGCAGAATTTGACCAGCTTGGCATTCCCCTCCGGGTCAAGGATCGGCATGGTAAACAATGCGTCCACGTCGTCGGTCTGGCTCATCAGATCGTCGATATCATATGCGAAGATCATCTTGGTCTCGGGCGATGCCTCGGCGACCACCTTCGCCCAGTCTTCCTTCTGATCTATATTGCTGGGGTGCATGGGGCAGATTATGCCCAGTTTATCCAAACGCATATTGACCTCCTTAATTTACACGAGAACGGTTATGTCCATAGGCAGCCAAGTCATGAGCTCAGAGCCGTTCTCTTTTACGATATAGTTGTTGCACATACCAAGATGCGGTCTGGTGACTCCGCCCCCGCCCGGATGCATGCAGTAGAACATGTTCTTTTCGATGACCATGTCGTCTTCCATTCTGAAAGCGGGCCTCTCCATAAGGCCGTAGCCCTGGCCGTGTCCCGCCATACGGGTGACCTTTCCGAAGCCTCTGGAACCCATGTACTCGTCGTTGATGCGGACGATGTCCTGGCAGGTGATGCCCGGCTTGATCTGAGTTGCCATCCATGCTTCAGCAGCGCAGTAGTCGTTGTACGCATCGACTTCTTCCTTTGAAGGCTCATAGAGCAGGATCGGACGGCCGACCTCAGCGTACATGCCGCCTTCTGCGGCGAGCTCGAGCAGGTAATAGAGACCGTCTCCTTTCTGGAGCACGTAGTCTTCATCACCGATCGGACCGGGGACAGCAAATTTGGAATGGGGACCTGCGTTCAGGAAGATGTTGTGCTGAAGCTCGCAGTTGAGACCCTGTCCCATGACGAGGATGTCGGTCTTGATGTCGCGGAGCTTTCTGCCCGGTCTTACCATATCGGGGATAGCCTTTGCGATCTCGCAGTGAGTATCGACGGTCTTCTTGAGAAGGATGATCTCCTCTTCGCTCTTGACCGCGATGATCCTGTCAAAATCACCGGTGAAATCCACCCACTCGGCTTCAGGCAGATTGGCTTCGAAATACATGCGGCTGGTCCAGCTCATCAGTCCTCCGCCGACATAGCCGAGCCTCTTGTAACCGTGCTTTTTGATCTCTGCAGTCACATATTCTGCGGGGATCGTGTCGGTATAGCTGAAGCACATGCAAGTGGTCGTATGGCCGAACTTTCCAACATGATGCTTTTTGAGCTTTTCGGGGACCGGCAGATCGGGGCTCTTGCTCTGGCCCTGCATCAGCAGGTACATCTCGCCCTCTGCCGGAACGAGGATCATCACCGAATAAGGATCGGGAATGGCCTTCATGTCTGTGAGATAACGCATGTACATATCGAATATCTCGGAATGGGTCTGCATCACAAGGGCATCTATGCCCTTTGCCTTCATGGCGTTCTGGACCGCTTCGTAGCGTCTGTCCCATTCTTTTTGGGAAACTGTTAAAGCCATAATTACCTCCTTTTTCAAAGAAGCCATGGGGCCCCGAAGGTCCCATGGCGCGGACTGTTCATACTTCCTAGATGTAGAGAGGTACTCCCGCGATGGGCAGTACGAAGTAGCATACGAGGGTGACGCCGATAGCCCAGAACAGACCGATGATGGTGCCGGACTTGGCCATCTCCTTGTAGCTCCAGTAACCGTATCCGTAAGTGATCAGAGTGTCGGTGGCGAAGGGCATCATGACGGTGCAGGAACCTGCGAAGGCCATCGGGATGATTATATACATCGGGTTGAAGCCTACTGCCAGAGCCAGAGTGACGCCTGCGGGCATAACTATGGTGCTGCTGTTGCCGACATAGATGAAGTGCAGATAGGTGGTGATGAGGCTGGAGATCATGATGATCCAGAAGGGGGTGAAGCCCTTGGTCCATCCGAGCAGATTATCGACCAGCCACTCGGAGAGCCCGGATTCAGTGATGCACAGAGCCATGAAGGTCCCGCTGATGGTCATCAGTACGATGTTCCAGGGCAGGTTCTTCAGAGCGTTCCTGAGGTCTACCGCGCCAAGGAACGGGCAGGTGACGATCAGGGCGCCTATGACTGCGACGATGGGAGGATTGAAGCCGGTATACTTGGTGGTGACATAAAGAGCGGTGAGGACGACCAGATCGATGAGGAATCTCTTCTCGGGATCGGTCATGGGGCCGAGAGCCTTGTTCTTCTCAACGATGGATTCCCTTGAGAGAGTGATCGGGCAGTCTTTGGGATTGAGCCTGAACATGACCTTGAGGACGATCAGGATGATCGGGGTCATGATGATGGCGAAGGGGATCCCTGCGGAAGCCCACTGGTTGAAGGTGATGGTATACTTGCCGTCAGTGGTCGCTTCGAGTATGGAGATGACGGTGGGATTCTGGCCAGAGGAGGAGATCATGCACAGACCTCCGACCAGGGACGCCGTCGTGATCGAAATCATTACAGCGGCGCCGAATTTGCTCTTTCCGGGAACTTCGCCCAGCTCTTTGAGGATCCCGACCGCGATCGCGGCTACTACCAGCAGAGCGGGCATGTTGGCGATAAACGCGGAGAGGACGACCTCGGTGATGAAGAGAGCCGCAACCAGAGCGAAGGGAGAGGTGCCCAGCTTGAGCATGAGGCCGTAGCTGAGACGCTCCGCCATCTTAGTGTTCTGCATACCTGTCGAGAAGATCATCAGGCAGGTCAGCATGAGCAAAGGCGTGGTACCGAGCTTGCCGGCGACCGTGCCCCAGTTGAGCATATGATGCATGATCATCGAGATCAGGCATACGAATACGCCAAAGGCCTGAGGGATCTTGTTGATCGACCAGATCAGCATGCAGCCGAGAACTATTCCCAGCATGGTCGCACCGGTAGCAGGCAGATTGGGGATGGGGATATACTTCATAAACAGAATGAGACAAGCTGCCAGTCCAAGTCGGATCAGCTCGCTTTTGTTCAGTTCGTACCCGAATACTTCGGGTTCAAGCCTGAACGGACCAAAACCAATACTTTTCTTTTCCATGGTTTCCTCCGATATAAAAAAGACTGAAATAAATAATAGCGTTTTATCGGGATATTTGACTCATTTTCCCCTGTCATTTCACGAAATACTGCGTCAGGGTGCTTCTCTCACCTCCCCTATTCGTTTTTCTAAATGACGCTATAAGAATTAATGATATTGATTTATTTTTATCAAAATTATTTAATAGACTCAAC
>JAFRQL010000084.1 GCA_017428655.1 Bacillota bacterium
GCCGCGGAATACGTGGATGAGGTCAGCAGGGAATCCTTCAAGGGGATGGCGCTTCTGGCCTCGGCGGGCTTTGCCCTTATATTCCTGCTGCTATTCGCTCTGCTGTGCGCCATGGCGGGAAGATACAGGAAGAACGCCGACGGGACCGTATACCTCAACTGGTTCGACCGGATCTGGACCGAGGTCCACATCTGCCTGGCCGTCCTTGCCGGAGGCGGCGCCGTCGCCATCGCCTACCCGGTGATGTACATACTGGGCTCCGAGAGCTACTTCCCCTTCTACAAGCCCTACATCGTCAACGGGGCCAGGTTCGGGGGAGTCCCCAACGACAATATGCTCATCCTCTGCGCGGTGGGGATGACTGCGGCCGCCTGGCTCTGCATCACCCTGCTGCTCTCCGTGGTGAGAAAGCTCAAGGCAAAGAGTTTCTGGAAGACCTCTCTCATAGGCTCAGTCGTCCTTGCCGTAGCGGGCTTCTTCAGCCGCAGCAGCAAGTCGGTCCTCAGCGGCTTCGCTCCCAGGACCATGGCCAAGTTCGAAGAGATCAAGAAGGGCGTCGACGCGGTGAGGAGCGGGGATCTGACCTACAAGATCCCGGTGGAGCAGAACACCCGCGGCATGAACGCCGAACTGGACCGTCTGGCGGCGGGGATCAACGAGATCTCCCATGCCGCGGACATCGCGGTCCAGAACGAGCTCAAGAACCAGCGGATGAAGACCTCGCTGATTAGCAACGTCTCCCACGACATCAAGACCCCGCTGACGTCCATGCTCAGCTACATAGATCTGCTCAAGACCGAAGGGCTGGACAGCCCCAACGCCCCCGAATACCTTGAGATCATCGACCAGAAGACCCAGCGCTTGAAGCAGCTGATCGACAACCTGTTCGACGCTGCCAAGGCCGCGTCCGGGAGCCTGCCCTGCAAGATCGAATCGATCAACATGGCGGAGCTGGTGGACCAGGCCCTGGGCGAGACCGACGAGAAGTTCAAGGAAAGAGGCCTTGAGGTCATAGTAAAGAACAGCTGCGAGAACCCCATGGTCAGGGCTGACGGCCAGCTCCTCTGGAGGGTCATCGACAATCTGCTGAACAACGTGTGCAAGTACGCTCTCGAGGGCAGTCGGGTCTATATCGACATCGCCCAGGTAAGGCTGGAGGAGGGCGCGGGAAGCTACGTGGGCCTTCAGATCAAGAACATCAGCCGGGACCAGCTCAACATCTCTGCGGACGAGCTGATGGAGCGCTTCGCCAGAGGCGACCAGAGCCGCAACACCGAGGGCAGCGGGCTGGGCCTCTCCATCGCGAAGGATCTGACCCAGCTGATGAACGGCAGCTTCTCTATCGCCGTGGACGGCGACTTGTTTAAGGCTCTGCTGGTGCTCCAGCAGGCGTAAGAAAAGCGACGCCGGTCCGGGAGAACGGACCTGCGGCAGTATATCAACGAGAGGGACCGCCCCGTATCCCTTCCGCGGGGCGTGAATGAAAGTCTTGATATATAAAGGACGGCCCGAAGATCTCTGTGGTCTTCGGGCCGTTCGTTTTCTTTTTATGTCTGCGGGAGCCGGCCCCTTTCAGGTCAGTTCTCTTCTATGGTTATGCTGGTGATCACCGGCTGCTGGTCCGCGGGGATGGTCCCGTTGTTGTCGATGGGCTGCGCGTCCTCGGCGATGGCGTCCACCACCTCCATGCCTTCGGTCACGTAGCCGAAGCAGGCGTAGTCGCCGTCGAGGAAGGTGCTGTCCTTGTGGACGATGAAGAACTGGGAGCTGGCGCTGTCCATGTCGAAGGAGTTCCTGGCCATGGAGATGGCGCCTCTGGTGTGGGAGAGGCTGTTCTCGACGCCGTTGGAGGAGAATTCTCCCTTGATGTTCTCGCCCGAGCCTCCGCTGCCGTTGCCGTCGGGATCGCCGCCCTGGATCATGAAGCCCTCCATGATCCTGTGGAAGGTCAGGCCGTCATAAAAGCCCGATTTTGCCAGCTTTACAAAGTTTTCAACGGTGATCGGGGCCGCGGAGGGCTCCAGCTTTACCCTGATGGTCCCGTAATCCCTGACATCGATGTTGGCGTAGATCTCGGAGGACGCCAGGGCCTGGCCCTCTGCCGCCGCGTTTTCTTCCGCTTTCTTTGTCTGGCTGGCCCTTACTCCCGCGATGACGCCGCAAAGGCACAGGACCACGGCGCAGCAGGCGAGTGCGTATTTCTTCC
>JAFRQL010000007.1 GCA_017428655.1 Bacillota bacterium
CTGGGGATATAATCTTTAACTGCTTAGGCCGCGTTGAAAACGATGCTGCGGCATTGAGAAGCAGGGGTAAAAATGAAAAAAACGACTTCCGAAAAGGATAACCTGATAAAAAAGATCGATAAGAGCATAAAAGCGTTGACGGCGGCGCATGTCGAAAGTATCGGGATAAGTTTTCCCGTCGCCCTCTGCGTCTGGCTGGAGCTCAGCATTCACATCTGCGACATGAGCCCGCTGAAGTTCTTCGCGGTTTACGGCTTCTTCGCGGCGTCCCTGGGATGCCTTCTCGCGGCAATCACCTCCCTTTTTAAGAGAAAGGGAAAGCTCGTATTCGTAAGGACGGTCTCGATCATCGCGACCCTCATCTTCCTCGTCGAATACATCGCGAAGGAGATCCTTCAGACCTACTACCCGGCCTCCATCCTCGGGACTGCCGCGGGAAACAGGCTCTATCAGTTCATTGGAGCCATCCTTAAGGCCATCGCTCTCCACATCCCACAGATCATCTTCATATCGCTTCCGCTGGTATTCCTGTTTATTTACGGTAAGCATGTTTACGTCAACAGCATGGAAAACACAGGGGCCGACGCAAAGACCGATGGTGAGACAAGTCCCTCGGAAGGACGCCGCGCCAGAAGGGCCGGAAAAAAGCACGTGAGTACCTTCGTCAAGTACGCCCTGCTCTTCGCGGTCTTCCACATCTGCGGACTATCCAGCCTGACCCTTCCCTGGGAGGGCGACATGGTCCCCGCTGACCTGTACAGGATGGACATAAACTACAACGAGCAGGTCCAGCAGCTGGGCCTTTACACCATGCTCAGGCTCGACGTCAAGCACATGTTCGTCCCCGCCGACTACGGCAGCGAGTTCGATCCCAGCCTCATCGCGAAGACCGAGGATCCCGCGCAGCCTCAGGAGACCGAAGACCTGCCCAGCCCCAAATTCGAAGACCAGACCAAGGAGGACCCCGCCCCCAAGCAGCCCGCCGAGCCGGAACCCGTCAAGGAACCCGAACCGGACCCCGTCGACAGGTCCCCCAACGTGATGGACCTGGATCTGGCGGGCCTTGCCGAGACCACCAAGAACAAGGACATCAAGTGGCTCTGCGACTACTATTCCAACGTCACGCCGACCAATAAGAACGAGTATACCGGCATGTTCAAGGGCTACAACGTGGTGTTCTTCACCGTCGAAGCCCTGGATACCTGGGCGGTCAGCGAAAAGTACACCCCGACCCTGTACAGGATGATGAACGAGGGCTTCATCTTCAACAATTTCTACACGGCCCTCCACTTCACCAGCACCTCCAACGGAGAATGCCAGAACCTCCTGGGCCTCTACCCCAAGAACGGAAAGCCAATCACCATGGTCAGGACCGGCCAGCTCAAGACCGCCCTGCCCTTCACCCTCGCCCACCAGCTCAACGCCCTGGGCTACCACAGCCTGGGATACCACAACAACTGGGACCTGTACGAGCGGTCCAGCTCCCATCCCAACATGGGATACGACTGGAACTTCTGCAGCAGAGGGCTCAATTTCGAGAAGACCTCCTCCGGAGACCTCAAGTGGCCCCAGCAGGACACCTTCATGATCGAAGACTCCATCGACGACTACCTGGAGAGCGACCAGCCCTTCAACATCTACTACCTGACCGTCTCCGGCCACACCCCCTATTCCTGGAACTGGGTGGCCAGCAAATACAGAGAAGACCTGGCGGACTGCGAATACTCCGAGACCACCAAGGCCTACATCGCCACCGTGATGGAGTTCGACCGGGCCATGGAGATCCTGATAAATAAGCTGGAAGAGGCCGGAAAGCTTGAAAACACTCTGATCGTCGCGGCTCCCGACCACATCCCCTACACCGACGTGGACACCATCGAGGAACTGATGGGGAAAGAGCTGGGGACCTCCGCGGCCGCCCAGGCCATCAACGAGCAGGCCCTGGATCTTGAGGTCTACCGCAACGGACTGATCGTCTGGAGCGCCTCCATGAAGGAGCCCGTCGTGGTCGACAAGGTCTGCTGCCAGGTGGACATACTGCCTACGGTCTCAAATCTTCTCGGCCTTGAGTACGATTCCAGGCTCCTCTCGGGCACCGACATCCTGTCCGATTCCGAGGGCATGGTGGTATTCTCGTCCAGATGCTGGCGCACGGACAAGGGCCTGTATAATCGGTTCACCCAGGAGTTCACCCCTGCCGAGGGCGTGGAGATGACCCCCGAAGAGACTGCGGAATACGTGGAAAGGACCAAGGCTCTGGCCGGATACCGTCTGGACTGCACCAACAGGATCGTCGAGAACAACTTTTACAAGTATCTTTTTCCCGAACAGTAAAGGGAAGCATGGCCTGGCCGTCCCGCCGGTCCGCCCGTCATCATATCGAGCATCACAAAAGCTGCCGGATCTCTCCGGCAGTTTTGCTTTTCTTTATGAAGGTGAGGGCTTACAGGCCCTGAGACGCCTAAGCGATTATCTGGCCTGCCTGGGGACCCTTTACAGGCTCGTCCTCCTTGAGGCTCTGGGCGAGAGCCTTGTAGTCATTTTTGCCCTCTCCCACCATGGCCCTCAGGTGCGGGATGTTCTCCTTTTTGGCGAGGTACTTGAAGTTCTCGTCCTCCATGATCCTCTCCTTCTCCTGGGCCAGCCTCTTTCCGTCGATGGGCTGGTCGGGATCCATGTTCTTCAGGGCCAGCAGGGTCGCGTAATCCTCGGGCCTGTCCTTGCCCCTTTCTATGGTGTCCATGGTCTCCTGGAAGGCGTCCTTGTAGACCGGCGAGATGAAGCTTTCGGGAGTGACGTAGTCCTTGTGGTTAGGATCGTTCGCGACGCCCCTCTTCACATTGACGCTGTCGCAGTACTCCTTGAACTTGTCGGGGGGCATGGTCTGCTTGAGGAAGGTCATGCAGTCGTTCCAGCGCTCTCTTCCGAAGGCGCGGGTGCGGACCTTCTCCTTGCCGTCCAGGTAGTTCATGACGATCTTGGTGCTGTCGTAGACCTGCTCCGCGGTGAGGCGGTCCTTCTGATCCTTGACCGTCTTGATGGCGGCAAGGGCATTCTTATAGCCGGTGCTGTTGCCGAACAGCGGGCCTCTGGGGATGAACTTGATCATCCTGCCGGAGCCGGTCCTTTCCATGGCGGAGACGACGGGCTCGAGCCTTCCGGAAAGCCTGGGCTGCTGGCCCTTGGGCACGCGGTAGGCCGCGATCTTCTTGACGTTCTTGTCGTAGTCGGCCATCAGCCTGTCGGCGGAGCTCTCATCGGTATACTTGGGAGCGCCCTTGAGGAAGAGCTCCTTGTAGGCTGTGCTGTTCCTGATCTTTTCTGCCTCGGCCTCGATGTTGTCGTTGGTCAGAAGCTCCGTGTTCTTGTCCTTCCTGGCCTGCCTTGCCAGGGCATTCACGGCAAGGATCGTCGAAAGATGCCAGTTCTTCAGTTCTTCGGACATTTTGGGATTGTTCTTTACGTTGTTCCAAAGTGCCGGAATGTTGTCTGTGTAAGCGGAGATCCCGTTCTTCTGATCATCCAGATCAAGATCTGTGAGGTCCAGCTCATCCGAATCGTTGAGAGCGTTCTCCTCCTCCTGCTCCTTCTTATGAGCCTGCTTGTATTCGTCGGTAAAGACGTAAGGCTTTTTGGGCTTGGGAGGCTCCACTTTTGCCACGGGAACAGGCTGGGGATGGATGATCTGCGGTTCGTTCTGCTCCTGGACCTCCTCCTGCTGGCCCTGAACAGGGGCGTACAATACGTCGTCCTCGACCATGGTGTAGTTGAGGCCCTCGCCATCGTTCATGCTGCTGTCGAGATCGGGCTCCTCTTCTTCAGCCTGCTGGGCTTTGATCACAGGCATCTTGTCAGCCTCGACTCCCAGCTTTTCGCGGAGAGCCTTGCCGTTCTCAAGATCGCCTTCGGTGAAGGCCTTGTCCAGATCGTCCGCGGCCTTGCCCAGTTCGCCTTCAAGACCTGCGAGCTTGAGCTTTCCGAAGAGCTCGCCTGCCGCTAAGCCGGCTTCCTCCAGCTTTCCTTCCAGCTTCTTGTTCTTCGCGTCCTCGAGGTCGGCCTGCTTCTTTTCCTCGGCCTTGTTCAGACGGGCCTTCCAGTCCTTTCTGAACTGGCGCTTTTTCTTTGCGGCCTCCCGCTCATCCTTGAGGACCTTCATCCTCTCGGCGCGCTTTTCGTCCTCGGACATAGCCAGGCGCCTGGCGGCGTCCCGCTCCATCTGCTCCTTGAGCTCCTGATCCTCCTTGATCATGAGCTTGGGATGGAGCTTCCTCTCCTGCTCCTTTCTGGCCTCGTCCAGATGGTTCTTGTATTCGGTCCTGAGCATGCTGCGCTGCTCGCGGCTCAGGTCCTTGTCGTTCTTGAGCTCCTCTTCGTAATCGAACTTTACGGGCTGGTCCTCGCCCTCCTGGGGAATGACCTCGTTGCAGACCTTGAGGATGCCCTGGGCCTGCTTGTGCATCTGGGAAAGGTTTTCCGCGCCGATCTTTGCGATCTCGGGGAACTTCTCCTCCCTTTCGCGGAGGACCTCGTTCCTCAGCTGCTCATGCTTTCTGTCCTTTGCCCAGCGGTAGATCAGCTGGTCGTCGTTTTCGGGAAGGGGCAGCTTTTCCTCAGCCCTTCTGTCGATCTCCTGCTGCGGGATATTCTTCGCCCTTTCGCGGAGCATATCCTTTTCGGAGATCTCGTCGATGGGGGACTCTTTTGCTCTCTTAAGGGCGACGTCCAGGGGACCTTCGCCGTTCTGACCGGTCATGGACTTGGGCACGCCCACTTTGGTCAGGAGCGTGTTGACGCCGTCCCAGGAATCCTGTTCGTAGAGAGCACTGTCGATGAGCTCGTTCATCCTGGTCTCGTACAGGGCCTTGTTGAGCTCCTCTCCGGTCTTTCCGCGAAGGTGCGGGTGATTGTCAACATAAGTAGATTTGGAATAGTCAGAGCCGAACTGCCTTAAGACGAACTCTCCCTGGCGCTCTCTGAAGCCTTCGATGATCTGGTTCCTGACTTGGTCAGCGATGGTGTCGTTGGCCCTGGCCAGCTTGTCGCTCTCGAACTTCTGCTTTTCCTCTTCGCTGGACTGATCCAGCTGTTCTCTGGCGAGCTCGATGGCTGCGTCCTGCTGGGCCTGGCGGATCTTGTCCGCTGTATATGTCTTCTGACGCAGGTCGTCCCTGTACTGCTCGGTCACCGCGGCGCGGTAGAGGTTCTTCTGTGCCTGCTCCGGCTGGGCTCCCTCACCGAGCCTTGCCATCTCCGCGGCAAGCCTCTGCTCGTAATCCGGATAGTACCTTCTCAGGTGCTGCTCCCTCTCCTCGGGGCTCACCGAGTCGATGGCGCCGCTCACGGCGTTGTTCCTCTGCTCTTCGGTGGGCTGATCGGGCAGATCCTTCATGACCTGGGGAAGGCGCTTGGATAATTCGGCGGGAACATATTCATTCCACTGCCTCAGGGAATTGCCGGCGGTGCGGCTGAAGTTCCTCAGGGCTTTGTACTGGGGGCCCTTCTTCTTCGCGGAATCGACGAACATTCCGGCGACGTCTCTCGCTCCGTACTGGGGCGGGACCGCGAAGGCTCCGTTCTGCTGGCGGTACTCCCGGCGCTGCTGGACCCTCTGCTGCCTTTCCTGCTCTGCCTGCTGCCTGGCCTGCTCCTCTTTCTGGCGCTCGGCCTCGTCCTCCTGCCTCCCGAGATCTTCCTCTTCTCTCACCTGAGCGACCAGGTTGGCCTCTTCCCTGTCCAGCTGGTCCTGTCTTCTCAGGCGCTCGTTCTCAGCCCTTCTTGCGGCGGCCTCCTGCATTTCCTTCTTTTCGGCCTCGTTGTGGTCGTTGAGCAGGAGCCGGGTCTTGTCCTCGAACTGAAGGTCGAAATAGCCTCCGACTCCCGCGATGTGCTCGGCGATGGTCATGTCCTGATAGCGCTGGTCCTCGGGCAGATACTCCTTGAGCTCGGGATGCTCCTTCAGGGTGTCTCGCAAAGCCTGCATGCCCTCATCGCCGCCCTCACCCACGTAATAGGTGTAGTTGCGGAGGTTGTCCATCCTTGCCTCGATGGTGCTGTCGTCCATGTAGAGGTTGCCTCTTTTGGCAAGGTCATTGAATACATTGGCGTAGTGCCTGAAGGTGCTCCTTACGGAAGCGCTGCCGCCCTTCCTTTCAAGATCCTTTTCCGCCTGTTCATACAGGCGGGCGAGGAACCTCAGCTGCTTGGCTGTGGTCTCTCTGTAGGTCTGGCCGCCGTCCTTGTCCATCTTCGCGTAGAAATTCTCACGGGCCTGGACGTTCCTGCGCCTGGTCATCCTGTCGCCGTAGCCCAGCTCGCAGAAGCTGTTGACGTCCCTGATGTGAGTCGCGACGTCCTTGAACTTGTCCTGCTGCTGAAGGTCGTTCATCAGGATCGGGTTCTCGTCGGCGGTCTGCTGCATCAGCTTGAGATTTTCGCCGTTGTTGGCCTCGAGCATGTCGGGGAGACCGTAAAGGGTGTCCAGGGCCTTCTGAAGGCCGCCCTCGGAGTTGAATATGGAGTCGGAACTGTGGGCGACGGTATGCATGGCGGCTGCCATGTCCCTGAAGCTCTTGATCTTCGCGTCGTCTCTGGGGACCCTGGCGCTGAGATCGTCTGCGGTCTGGCGCATCAGAGCCTCGAGGTAGTCCATCTGGGGGACCAGATTGGTGAAGAACGTACCTCTCTGCTGGTTTCGCTTGTCGATCAGTTGTCTTGCTGTAAGCGGCATTATCTTTATCCTCTCTTCCTTGGATCAACTGGAGCGCGGCTGCGTATATATATGAGTTTTTATTACATTTTTGACCTTAAAAGATATTATAAACTAAACTGGTCCGCATTGCGAGTGGCCGTTCACAATTATTTTGTTATTTTTTTGCTGAAGTTCGTTTGCATGACGGGCTGCCGCTCCTGAAAAAGATGATGGATATCGAAGTGCGGTACTTCGATCTGGAAAAACAATATGACAAACTGACCGTCGGAGACAAGCCTTCCAACAGGATCTCGGTATTGATCTTCGATCTGATGGCGGCGGCGACCCTCGGCGCAGTGCTGTACTACCTCTATCTCCGCCAGTATCCGCGTCCCCTGATGCAGTGGGTGATCCTCATCTGCGGCGCCGTTTCCTGGCCGATGGCCTATCTTTCGATAAAGGGCCGGGTCAAGGGATATGGACCGACCGCGGAGTATAAGGCAAAG
>JAFRQL010000085.1 GCA_017428655.1 Bacillota bacterium
CCATGGCCGACGCGGCAGTCTCCCCGAGCCCGGTTATCGCGACGTCCAGCAGATCCTGCAGCCAGGCGCCGATAACGTTGAAGGTTAGGTAGAATACCAGCCCCATGATGGCGATGAACGCGGGGATAGCGGTATATTTTCCGGTAAGGATGCTGTCCAGGGCGGCGCTGCGCTTTCTCTCCCTGCTCTCGTGGGGCAGGACGACGCATTCGCTGACCAGCTTTCTTATGAACGAGAAGCGCATGTCCGCGATGGCGGCAGCCCTGTCAAGGCCCCTCTCCTCCTCCATCTGAAGGATTATGTGCTCAACGGTCTCCTTCTCGTTTTGGGAGAGCCCGAGTGCCTCCAGGACGGTGCAGTCCCCTTCCGCCAGCTTGGTAGCGGCGAACCTAACCGGGATCCCCGCGGCCTCGGCATGGTCCGAGATCAGGTGGATTATGGCGTGAAGGCAGCGGTGGACCGCCCCTCCGGCTTCGTCCTTATCGCAGAAATCGAGCCTTCCAGGCCTCTCCTGATACTGGGCGACGTGGACCGCGTGGCTGGTCAGCTCGTCCACGCCCTGATCCTTGACGGCGGAGATGGGGACCACCGGGATCCCGAGGATGCTCTCCATCATGTTGATGTCGATGGAGCCTCCGTTGCCCTCCAGCTCGTCCATCATGTTGAGGGCAAGGACCATCGGAACATCCAGCTCCATCAGCTGCATGGTAAGATAGAGCCCCCTGCTTATGCTGGTGGCGTCGACGATGTTGATTATACCGTTGGGCTTCTCATCGAGGATGAAGCGGCGGGAAACAACCTCTTCGCTGGTATACGGAGAGAGAGAATAGATGCCCGGAAGGTCGGTGACCAGAGTGTTCTCGTAGTCTCTGATCGGTCCGCTCTTTCTGTCGACGGTGACTCCGGGGAAATTGCCCACGTGCTGGTTCGAGCCGGTGAGCTGGTTGAAAAGCGTGGTCTTTCCGCTGTTCTGGTTGCCCGCCAGGGCGAAGCTTATGACGGTCCCCTTGGGAAGGGGCTTTTCGTCCGCTTTGACGTGATACTTGCCCATCTCGCCCAGACCCGGATGCTCGATGGTCGAGATCGAGGTCTTTCCCTTGGCTGGGGAGACTTCTTCGACGGGCTCGATATCGATCTTCGCGGCGTCGTCAAGGCGCAGGGTGAGCTGGTAACCGTGGATGGAGAGCTCCATGGGATCGCCCATGGGAGCGTATTTGATCAGCGTCAGCTCTGCTCCCGGTATGACTCCCATATCGAGAAAATGCTGACGCAAAGCTCCCTCTCCCCCGACCCGCACGATGCGGGCGGAAGAGCCGGGAGCCATGTCTTTGAGTGTCATTACAGCCTTCTCCTTCTTGATCCTGTTCCTTACTTCTTGAGCAGATCTCTGATCTCGGTGAGCAGGACGATATCCTCGGCAGGCTTGGGAGGCTCTGCGGGCTTTTCTTCCTCTTTCTTCTTCATCTTGTTCAGGGACTTGATGACGCAGAAGAGCACGAGGGCGACGAGAAGGAAGTTTACGATGGCCTGGATGAAGTTTCCGTAGCACAGCTCGGCGGATCCTACGGTCGCCTTGAGCTCGGAGAAGTTGATCCCGCCGGTGACCATTCCGATGATGGGCATGATCACGTCATTTACAAGGGATGTGATTATTGCGGTGAAGGCTCCGCCGATGACGACGCCTACAGCCATGTCTACCACGTTGCCGCGGGAGATGAAGGACTTGAATTCCTTCGCGAATTTGCTTTCTTTCATATTGGTTCCTCCGTTGCCGCCGGTAAGGCGGCACTTTTGTTAGTTTAAACTAACGGTCCTGTGTTGTCAACAGATCTTAGGATTTTGCAGACTCCACGGAGATATGGTATAATTACACTCACTAAAGATTATACACTAAAGATAATGAAAACTGCAATATTTTCGGAGCTTCACGGAAAATGAAAGAAAAGAAAGTACTGCTCATCGTAAATCCGGTCTCAGGGACCCTCGGTTCCCGGGACGCCATGTTCGAAGCCCTCAAGGTCTTCTGCGCCGAAGGCTGGACGGTGACCACCGCCCTCACCCAAAGGCGTGGCCACGCCATCGAGCTGGCCGAAGGCGCCGCCGCGAGAGGCTACGATCTGGCCGTCTGCTGCGGAGGTGACGGGACCCTCAACGAGACCCTGACAGGTCTGATGATATCAAGGGAAAGGACAGGCACCGCCGTCCCCTGCGGCTACATCCCCTGCGGCAGCACCAACGATTTCGCGGCGACCCTGGGCATCTCCTCGGAACCAGCGGAAGCGGCCAGAGCGATCGTCAGATCCCAGGGGATGCCCATCGACGTGGGATTCTTCGGCGGCAAAAGATATTTTTCATATATCGCCTCCTTCGGAGCTTTCACCCAGGCATCCTACTCCGCCCC
>JAFRQL010000086.1 GCA_017428655.1 Bacillota bacterium
CCGCTTACCGATTATCTCGATACCGGTCTGGGCCTTATGCTCGCGGGATATATCGACGTCATCGACAGCGCCTCCCGGAAGTACGATGCGGAAAGGGAACTGGAGCTTCTTCACAGGGCGGGAGCCTTTTCGGAAAAGGTCTATCCCAACAGAAGGGATATGATCAGGAGCGATCACTATTCCGCCCTGCAGACTTACGATTACATCTCGTATCTCAGGCTCCTGGTGCCTGCGGTATGCTTCAATCTGGGAAGCCTCTACGGCAAGGCCAGTCTGTGTTTCCCCCAGTGCGATCTCGTCAAGTATCTCTGCGGCCTTGAAGAGGCGATCAGGCTCTTTGAAGACAGGGCTCAGGAGGTCACCGTCGATTCCATTGCACCTCTTGATGAAGAGAGGGCGGAAAAGCTCAGGAACGGCGAGGCAGTCTCTCTGGACTTCAGAAAGATCACCCTTTCCAGAAAGGACATCTATCACAACACCGTATTCTGGTTCATGGACGAGATGAACGGTATGGTCTGCCCTTCGAGACCGGCGGACCTGGTCTACGAGGACTTTGCTGGCATAAACGAAGACGAATTCACCGAAAAGGACCGGGAGCACAACATAAATCCCGCGAGAAAGAGCACCTATGCGTACTCCATGCGAAAGCTTCGTATGGAGATCTACGACGCCTTCAACGGCAAGAACTTCACTCTTCGCATCGGGAAAGAGCCCGGAAGCCTTGAGGGCCTCAGATTCGTCGGGTCATACCCGATACTTCCCTGGATAGGCAGCGGCAGGGAGAACGCATATCACGTCACACCCTTCGACTGGCAGGAAAAGCCCTGGGAAGACCTCTATTCCAAGGATATCACCAAGCGTCAGGAGTATCTCAACATCGAATACCGGCTCACTACGATACCGGTCAACTGCATCGGCCTATATCTCAATCCCGACGTCTTCTACGGCTGGGAGGAGAGAAATCAGCTGGTGAAGCTCACCAGAAAGCAGAACGCTGAGCTCAAGGTGGTCAACGAAGACCTGAAAAAGCACATCAGGCTCAACCAGGAGCTGGTCGCCGGGCTCTCTCATTCGTCCTCAAATTATCTGGATCCCGACAAGCTTGCCCATACCGGGCTTAAGCTCCATGACGCGGATGACGGAAGTCCCTCCGTCGATCAGCTCCACAGTGAAGGCCTTTCGCTCATGCTTCAGTCGGAGCAGGAGATGTTCCTTACCCGCCAGCTGAACAGTCTGGTCTGGCGCTGCTCCGCGGACAGCGGCTACCTTAAGCAGAATCTCAGGAGCGGGCTCTCAAAGACCGAGGGCTGCGATATCTCCGAGCCTTTGGAGTTTGCCCTAAGGACGATCATGGCAAGGGTGATCTTCAGGGACGTCGACAGGAGGGCGGGCTTCATCAGGAGCAAGATGGGCAAGACCGAAGAGGAGTTCACTCTGATGAAGTCTTCGTTCATGACAGATATTCTTTCGGGCAGGGGAGCCTCGATAACAGACTGGTGGAACGAGAACGTCTGCAGCCTTGAGATCTCAAGGTCTCCCGTCTGGGAAGGGCTCCACATCGTAAAGGACATGGCCTTCTACGACCTCATTGTCGAGATCATCACAGAGCAGGTGTTCAACGCCTTGTCTCACGGAGATATCAGCCGCGGGATCGCGATCACCTTCGGTCAGTCGGAGGAGTTCATGGGCGTCCCCAGATGGGCGTTCATCGAGTGCGTCAATTCCTGCGGCGAAAGCTATGAGGGAGGGACCCACGCCGGCATCCCGACCTTGAGCGAGACAGTGATGCTGCTCAACAACAGAAAGAAGGGGATCGAGACCTCCCGGCAGGACGATGCCTTTTCGATGAAGGTCTGGCTCCTTGCCAGCCTGCTCAAAGCCATTTAGAAAGGAGCCTCCGATGCCCGGAATCAAGAGAGTCCTCTGGGTCGACGATATTCCCGACAACAAAGTCAGATCGCTGTTTTCCCCCATAGAGACCAGGCAGGTCTCGACCATGGAGGAGGCCATCGATGAGATGTCAGGCGAGCATCTTTATGATTACGACACGATAGTTTTCGATATCGATTTTGAGAACGGGCTTCCTCACGGCGAAAAGAAGGTCGTCGAGAAGCTGGCAAAGAAGATCTTTCTCAGCAAGGATCAGAGGGGCGACGTAAAGTTCCTGATCAGGAACGGCGGATATCTGCTCTATCTTTACCTGCTGGAGAAGGGGTATCCCAGCGAGCAGGTGGCATTCCTTACGGGAAACCCGACCATCGTGAACCAGCTGAGGATCTACACCGAGCAGAACACTGCGAGGCTCTCCAAGGATGAGATCGCGGACGGATTTCTTAAAGCATGGCAGGACAGCAAGGGCGATATCATAAGGTTCGGAGAGATCGTCGAGGAGCTTCCTGTCAACATCAATTATAAGGACTCGGATCTTGTGCTGGACTGCGCCCAGGCTCTGTTCTCCGGCGACGAAGATAAGGTGAGAGAACTGATAGGGGACGTAGTTCCCTCGATGGTCACAGGCAGCATCGACAATACCGGGGATAAGATGATCTACAGGTTCCACGAGTCCAACCTTGAATCTCCGGTCTATTTTTCCAAGAACGATAACGATATAGACGGGCATAACTGCAGGGACGCGGAGAAGTGGCTCAGATCCAGACGCACCGAAGACAACGTGGCCAGGTGGCTGCTCCTGGACGCAGCGGACAGGATCGAGAGCCTCTACAGGCAGGACGGAAGCGGCATGAATTCCAGTGTCGCGGACCTCTTTGAGAACGACGGCGCGGACCCCGGGATCAGATCGGCTTTCAGGCAGATGTTCTTCGTATTCGACGGGCGCATAGATACGTCCAGGCGGGGCGTGTTCTATCAGGCGGTCTCCGCCATGCTGATCCCCTTTGACGCGGATATCAGGAACGGTGGTCCCTCCGCCAAGAACGCGTTCAGCCAGTATTTCAGGCTCCGCCGCACCTTCGCCAGGGTGCTCAAGCAGGCCAGGAACTACACCGCTCACAACGCCTTCGGATCCCAGCTCTCCAACGGGACCGTATTGTTCCTTATCGGAGCCTCGCTCCTCGCTTTGCTCGAAAAGGACGATGCCAGGTCCATGGAAGGGTGGTTCAAGGGCATGTACAGAGAGGTCTCCAAGGGGACACCCTTCACTCCTCAGGACTGCCGAACAAAGACTGAGGAACTGTGCAGGATGCTCATCGAGGACGGAAAGATCGATACTTTCAGCGCCCATGTGAGCAGCGACTGGAATGCCTATACTCCTCTGGACCTGGTTAGGGCCCTTGGCTTCAACACCGACATGAGCCCTTCAATGATGAAGAGCAGCAGGACACGGGAGGATTATTATCTCTTCACTCTCGCGGCCTATCTTACCCGGTGGTTCGACGGGCTCAGCGAAGAGGAGGTCGCATCCCGGTTCGGAAACAGCGCCGCGGTCATGTACCGCCTGGCATGTGAGATCGTCTCCTCGTACCGGTATCCCTCAGGGGATATCAGATAGACCAGGATTTTGTTTCCAAAGAAATAATACTTGAAAAGCCGGGCGATGCGTTCCATAATCATTATAGGGATGTCCCCGTCTTTTCTCTTTGATACGGCAGGTCCCGTGTCCGGACCGCCTTTGCCTGCGAGGTAGCGATATGATCGATTACAAGAAGGAATTCGACGAGGCGATGCTCAGGGTCATCGCGTATACCAACGAGGACGACAAGAGGCTCAAGCAGTATACCCAGGGGCTCTTCCTTTATCCCAAGGAGATGCATACCCTGGAGCTGGTCTTTGAGAACGAGGACATCAATACCACAGGCCTTTCAAGGCTCACCGGCTTTCCCAAGGGGTCCATCTCGAAGATGATGAAAAAGCTTGAGGATCAGGGCCTCATCGAGAGCTACAAGCACGATGACAACTATAAGGAGGTCCACTACCGCATAACCGAGAGGGGAAGGGAGGCTCACAGGGCCCATGTCAATTTCCATCAGGTCTACGGCAGGGAGTTCTACGAGAGCTTCGATCTTCTTCCCGAGAGGACCAAGGCTGTCATCGTTTCCACCCTCAATGAATACGCAGATTACATGAAGAGCTACTCTTCCATGGACCCGGTGGATCTCAGCGCCAGGGACAGCGAAGAGGCGGAACAGGAGCAGTGATTTATGAGGACTATCACGACCGATGTATTGATCGTCGGTAGCGGCGGAGCAGGCCTTCGGGCGGCGGCCGCGGCTGCTGACGGAGGAGCGAAGGCTCTCATTGTGTGCAAGGGAAAGGTCAACCGCAGCGGTTCGACCCTTCTTGCAGGCGCCAACGTCAGCGCCGACGTCATGTGCGACGGCAGGTCCATGGCGTCGATGGGAATAGGCATAGGCGACGAGAACGACAGCAAGGAGAAGTTCTACAAGGATATAATCCTCGAAGGGGTCTGGCTCAACGACAGAGGGCTGGTAAAGCAGTACGTCGAGAACGCTCCCACCGTCATCAGAGAGATAGTTGAGAACAACAAGAACCTCCATCCCAAGGGGGACGACCGCGAGATCGGCATCCCCGGTTCCACCATCATCGATACCTATTACAAGATGATCAGGGAGAGGAACGTGGACGTCGTCGAGGATTCCTCTCTGCTGGATCTTCTCAAGGCTTCCGACGGGACCGTCGCGGGAGCATTGTTCCTGGATCTGATCCACGGCGAGATCTTCGCTGTCAACGCCAAGGCTACGGTGCTGGCCACCGGAGGCATGCACAACTGCTACAGCTTCACCTCCGGGACCACCGGACTTGTGGGAGAAGGCCAGGCAGCCGCCATCAGGGCCGGAGCCGAGATGATCGACATGGAGATGGTCACCTTCTGCCCGGGCGTCATAACCCATCCGATGAAGTGGAGAGGGAGCATCCTTCCGTATATAATCCACACCAACGATCAGTTCAGGCTGAAGAATGCGGACGGCGAGGAGTTCATGGCAAAGCATCTGCCCCAGAGCGCGGTGGATCTTGCCCTTCATTCCGAATGGAACAAGATGCTGCTCTGCTACGCCATGCACAAGGAGGTCAATCAGGAGGGCAAGGGCGACGCCTACGGCGGAGTCACCTTCGATCTCGAGTTCAAGGACGAAGAGGACGAGCAGGCCTTCCTGGATCACTATCCCTTCCTCAAGACCGGCACCTGCAATGAGATGTTCAGGTATATCAAGGACCACGGCGGGATACCCGTCTACGGAGCTGCCCACTATTTCGACGGCGGGATTTTCGTAGATCCTTCCTTCGCGACGTCCCTCGAGGGGCTCTTCGCGGCGGGCGAATGCACCGGCGGCACCTTCGGATCCAACAGGGTCTCGGCCGCGACCACCCAGATGCTGGTCCAGGGCCTGGAGGCGGGAAAGAGCGCTGCGGCCTATGCCGCGGGAGCGGAGCTCAAGGCTTTCTGTCCCGTCTGCCTCGAAAAGGCCGAAAAGGACGCTTTAAGACCATTTGAAGAAGGAAAAGAGGACCCGAGAAAGCTCAAGAAGAAGATCAACGAGATCGTCTCCGCCGGCGCCGGAGTAGTCAGAGACGAAAAGGGCATGACCGAGGCTCTGGCAGCCCTGGAGGCCCAGGATCTCTCGGCCTACGGAGTGACCGTTGATACCAGGGCGTACAACAGGAGCTGGATGGACTGGCTGGAGAGCAGATCAATGCTCACCTGCTCCAAGGCCATACTTGCCTCTTCTCTCATGAGAAAGGAGAGCAGGGGAGTCTTCATCAGGAGCGACTACTTCTATACCGATAACGACGAATATCTGGTCTCGACCAGGTACAAGGACGGCAGGGTCCGGCTGGAGCCGGTGGATCAGGCGGACGTCCCGGTCCCGGCGGGCAGGCTGGGGTATATCGAGAACATCGAGGACGTTATCAAGCGTCTCAGCTATTCCTAAGGAGGCCGCGGCATGAAGACTATCAAAGTTTGTATAAAACGGAGCGAAGGCTTCAAGGAATATATGGTCGAGACCGAAGAGGGCATGTCCGTCATGGACGTCCTCGAAAGGATCTACGACGAGCAGGACAACACTCTGGCGTTCTTCCGTCACGAGGCCTGCCATCAGGAGGCCTGCGGCAAGTGCCTGGTCAGGGTCAACGGCAAGGTCTGCCTCGCCTGCGGTCACGAGGCCGTAGAGGACGAGCTGGTGCTGGAGCCCTGGTCGGACAGGGTCGTAAGGGACCTGGTCTGCGAGCAGCCTTAGGCGGAGGGCGACGGACTATGAAGTTCAGCGAAAAGGAACATGCAGCGGTGCTCATCGCATACTACGAGGGCTTTATAAAGGCTCTGGGCGAAGAGAGCGGCAGGGCGGCCTTCCTGCTTGCCGAAAGGCAGTACGGAGAAAGGCGGGGAAGGCGCATGGCCCAGAGGGCTCTGAGAGACGGTTTTCCTCTGGATTTCACCTCTTATTTCGCTTACGGGGAGCTTATCACCACTCCCGGAGGCTACGAGGGCTCATACGAGGCTTCTGAGGGCCTGGTCCACGAGGTCCAGCACAAATGCCCCTGGGCGTCGGCTTTCAGGGAGCAGGGCGGCATGGAGTGCGCGAAGCTCTACTGCAGCGAGATCGACGCCGCTGTGGTCAGGGGCTTCAACTGCCTGCTGGATTACCGCTACGGCGGCAACATGCACGAGCAGGGCTGCTGCGTCTTCGATTTCAGGAGCCCAGAGCTTGACGGGGATTCCCTCGGATCCGGCGCGAGAAGGGCGCCTGAGGGTCACGTCAACAAATACGACATGACCTGGCATACTGCGGACGTGTACCAGATAGTCAAAAAGGACTGCGAAAACCTCTGTCCCAAGGCGGCGGACGCCGTCAGGGAGGTCTTAAGAAACAGGCTGGGAGACGAGGCCTTCGAGTTTTTGGAGAAGCTTTCCGAAGAGGATCACGACAGCATAGATCTGACCTGCTGACTTTCCGCGGATGACCACTGCATCATCCAAAAAGATAATGGATTAAGAAGAGGAACAGTTTCATTGTCCTCTTCTTTTTCATTGGCGGATATGATATAGTATAGTGTCATATATTGTGGACGAAAGGCTCCGCGAGGGCGCTGAGGTCCCATATTTGGGGAAGCTTCCCCTATGATGAAAGGTCGCCATGGTATTCAGTTCCGTAGATTTCCTGATAAAGTTCCTGCCGGTGTTCCTGGCGGTATACTATGCGGTCCCGAAGGCATGGAAGATCCCTGTGATCTGCGCCGCGAGCCTGGTGTTCTACACGGCGGGCTCCATCGAGGAGCCCTGGTCCATCGGTCTTCTCATAGCATCCGGCGTCATCAACTACTGCGCCGGTCTCGGGATGGAGAAGGGGGAGAAGAGCAAAAAGATATCTTTTGCCCTGGGCCTTATATGGAACATCGGCCTCCTGCTGCTGTTCAAATACGGAGTCTTCATCTGCGACTGCCTGATATCGGTCTTTCCCGCGCTGGCGGACGGGCCGCTGGGAACCTTCTGGGTCGAGCTTCCTTTAGGGGTGAGCTTCTATACCTTCATGATGATCTCCTACCTTGCCGACGTGCATAAGGGCATGATCGGCGCGGAGAAGAACCCGCTCAGGTTCGCAGCCTACGTGCTGTATTTCCCCAAGCTCACCTCCGGTCCGATCACCAGATACGAGGGCTTTTCGGAGCAGCTGGGCAGCCGGAAGGTCACCAGGGAGCAGATAGAGGAGGGCGTCAGGCTCTTCGTCTTCGGTCTGGTCTTCAAGGTCTTTCTCGCCAACCAGTTGGGCAACCTCTGGAGCGACGTCAGGACCATAGGCTTCGATTCGGTCTCCGTGGCGCTGGCATGGATGGGCCTGGCTGGGTTCAGCCTTCAGCTCCACTTCGATTTCTGGGGCTATTCTCTGATGGCCATGGGCCTCGCCCGGCTGATGGGGATGGAGCTTCCGAGGAATTTCGACGCTCCCTATACTTCGGTATCCATGACCGAGTTCTGGAGGCGCTGGCACATGACCCTGGGCGGATGGTTCAGAGACTACGTATACATCCCCCTGGGAGGCAGCCGCAGGGGCAGGGCGAGGACGATCCTGAACATGCTGGCCGTCTGGCTCCTTACGGGGCTTTGGCACGGAGCCGACTGGAACTTCATCCTCTGGGGACTGCTACTCTTCGCCGTGATGACCGTCGAAAGGCTGGGGCTCAAGGACTGGCTGGACAGCCACAGGACGGCCGGACACATATATATGGCGCTTCTCATACCGCTGAGCTGGATGGTCTTTGCCATCAGCAGGCTCAAGCAGCTCAGGGTATACGCGGGAAGGCTCGTCGGCATAGGCGCCGTCAACGTCATGCCGGGGGACTGGCTGAAATACGGAAGGACCTACTGGTGGCTCCTCGTTCTGGGGATCATAATGTCAACCGGGCTTCCGATGAGGATATACCGCAGATGGTCGAAAAAGACCTGGTTCTGGCTGGTCTGCGCCGGCTGCGCGGGACTTGCCACCTTCTGCATATACAAAGGGTCCAACGATCCTTTCATGTATTTCAGATTCTGATCAAAAGGGAAAAGGGAAACAAATGTCACTCAAGAAATCGCTTATTTACGTAATACTGTTACTGTTAACAGCGCTGGTATTCAGCGGCTGCGGAAGCAAAGCTGCGCCGGCTCAGGAGGTCTCTGCCGCGGAGTCTGGGGAGAAGTCCGCTCAGGCAGAAGCACAGGGAGCCAAGTCTTCAGAGCCTTCCTCTGAGGCTCCTCAGGCTACTTCATCCGAGGCCAAGCCTCAGGAAGATCCCTCATCCCGGCCCTCGGCTTCCGAGCCTGCGGGAAAGGACAGCGCTCCTTCCGCCGAAGATCCCGGCAAGGCTGCCCAGCCCTCCCAGCCGGAGAACAAACCGGCTGATGCTCCGGCACAGACCGCTCCTGCGGCTCCTTCGGACGATACCAAGCCTGCGCAAAAGACCGAGCCGGCAGCTCCGTCTGAGCCTGCTTCTCCTTCTGAACAGCCGGCCAACACCGACGCCAAGCCCGAAGCTCCCGCCGAAGGAAACGGCGGCAAGAAGAAGAAGGACAGCTACAGCGGGTTCTTTGAGGATTCTCTGTTCATCGGAGACTCCAGGAGCGTTGGTCTGGTGGAATACGGCAACGTGGGAGAGCCCACCGCCTTCTGCCATACCGGCCTCAGCGTCTACAACTACGACAACGACGATCTGGACGTCGCCGGCTTCGGAAAGATCAGCCTCGCCGACCTTCTTGAGCTTGGCAGCTTCGACAAGGTCTACGTGGGCCTCGGTATCAACGAGCTGGGGTACGCGGAGGACACCACCGTCCAGAAATTCGGCGAACTCATCGATCTGATCAAGGCTAACCAGCCCTCGGCAAATATATACGTCCTGGCCAACCTCCACGTCACTGCGGCCAGGTCCCGCAAGGACAAGACCCACAACAACGGAAAGATCGATTCCCTCAACAGCCGCCTCGAGTCCCTCTGCGACGGGACCAAGGTCATCTACATCGACGGCAATCCCCTGTTCGACGACGGGAACGGCGCCCTGAGCGAAGATTTCACCGGCGACAACACCCACCTCTACGCCAGGTGCTATCCGACCTGGTCCCAGCTGATATACGAAAGCTCGAAGCAGTAAAGGAGGCCCCATGAGCGTAAAGGACGCTGTGAATTTCACTCTGCTCAAGAAGGACCCCCGGACCCGCGCCAGAAGGGGCGTCCTCCACACTCCCCACGGAGACGTCCAGACCCCGGTCTTCATGCCGGTGGGGACCCAGGCGACGGTCAAGGCCATGAAGCCCGAGGACGTGGCTTCTTTGGGCCACGAGGGCTCCCATCTCATACTTGGCAACACATATCACCTGTATCTCAGGCCCGGCCACGAGATCGTAAGGAAGGCCGGAGGCCTGCATAGATTCATGAACTGGAACGGGGCCATGCTCACCGACAGTGGCGGCTTTCAGGTCTTCAGTCTGGGGGATCTTCGCAAGATCACCGAGGAGGGGGTCACCTTCCGGTCTTATCTGGACGGGTCCAAGCATTTCTTCAGCCCTGAGACCAGCATCGACGTGCAGAACGCACTGGGCGCCGACATCATAATGGCCTTCGACGAGTGCGCTCCTTACCCCGCGGACAGGAGCTACGTCGAAAAGTCCTTGAACCTCACCACCAGGTGGCTCAAAAGGTGCAAGGCTCATCATAAGGACACAGAGCGCCAGTCGCTTTTCGGCATAATGCAGGGCGGAGTCTACAAGGACCTTAGGGCGGAGAGCGCGAAGCAGATCGTGGATCTGGATCTTCCCGGCTACGCCATCGGCGGCCTTTCGGTGGGCGAGCCCAAGGACCTCATGTACGAGGTCATGGACGACTGCGTCCCCAGGCTCCCCGAGGAAAAGCCCAGATATCTCATGGGCGTTGGAAGTCCCGACTGCCTGTTCGAGGGTGTGGAGAGGGGGATCGACATGTTCGACTGCGTCCTTCCCACCAGGGTCGCCAGGAACGGCCAGGCCTTCACCTCTCAGGGCAAGGTCAATATCAAGAACGCCCGCTACAAGGAGGATTTCACCCCCCTCGATCCGGAGTGTGACTGCTACGTCTGCAGGAACTTCACCAGGGGCTATCTCAACCACCTTTTCAAGAGCGAAGAGATCCTTTCATCGATGCTCCTCACCGAGCACAACCTTTATTTCCTGGTCAGGACCATGGAAAGGATCAGGGAAGCCATCGAGAACGACCGCTTCCTCGAGCTCAAGAAGGATTTTATGGATAAATTCGGAGAATTCTGATGACAGAGACCGTCAAGTGCCCGTCGGCAGACCTCTGCGGGGGCTGTTCGTATCAGGGAGTGCCCTACGAGCTGCAGCTCAAAAACAAGGAGGGTGAGGTCAGGGGTTATCTGAAGAACTCGGGGTTTTCTCCCGACATCCTGACCGGCATCAAGCCCTGTCCGGTGATCGCCGGCTACCGCAACAAGATGGAATACACCTTCGGCAACGAGCAGAAGGGCGGAGAGCTGCGCCTTGGAATGCACAGAAAGAAGTCCTTCATCTCGGTGACCGACGGTTCATGCTGTCAGATAGTCCCGGAGGATTTCAACACCCTGGTCAGGATGACTCTTGATTTCTGCCTTGAGCGGGGCTACGTCCAGTACAGCAAGAAGTTCCACACCGGGCTTCTTAGAAACCTCATACTGCGCCGGGGCATGAGGACCGGTGAGCTCCTCGTCAACATCGTCACCAGCTCCGAGACAGCCTTCGACGAGGAGGGCTTCCTTTCGATGGTCATGGGAGCGCCTCTTTCTTCCACCGTCTGCGGAGTGCTCCACACGGTCAACGACGATCCCTCCGACGCGGTCAACGTCCAGGACATGAGGATCCTCTGGGGCCGCGACTGGTACATGGAGGAGATCATGGGGCTCAAGTTCAAGGTAGGGGCCTTCTCCTTCTTTCAGACCAACGTGGACGCGGCGGAGAGGCTCTACAGGGACGCCCTCGATCTGATCCCGGGCATCGAAGGCAAGACGGTCTACGACCTTTACTGTGGCACCGGCACCATCAGCCAGGCCATGGCCCTCAAGGCGAAGATGGTCTACGGCGTCGAGATCGTCGAGGAGGCGGTCATTGCTGCGCGGGAGAACGCGGCGCTCAACGGCCTTGACAACTGCAGGTTCGTCGCCGACGACGTCCAGAACGCCCTGAGCGGCCTTCCCGAACCCCCGGACGTGATCGTCGTGGATCCTCCCAGGAGCGGCATCATGCCAAAGGCTCTGAGCCAGATCCTTTCTTATAAGGTGCCTCAGATACTGTATATCTCGTGCAATCCCAAGACCATGGCGGAGAACCTGAGGGCGGCGGTCCTGTCGGGCTACAGGCCTTCCGGCGTCACGGCATACGACAATTTCCCGTTTACAAGGCACACCGAATGCGTTTGCCTTCTGGAACATACATCCATCGGTAAGTGATGAGAAAGGCAGGACTATGGAATACAAAGTACTCGGAAGATCAGGGATAAAGGTCTCTCAGCTGGCTCTCGGCACATGGGCCCTCGGCGGAGGCGGAGTCTGGTCGGACAGGGAGTCCGACGAGGAAGGTACTAAGAATCTTCTTTCAGCCTGCAAAGACCACGGTATCAACTACATCGACACCGCCCCGGTCTACGGCATGGGCAGGAGCGAGGAGCTTCTGGGCAAGGCTCTCAAGGACCGCAGAGACGATTTCATCGTCCAGAGCAAGTGCTCCCTCAACTGGAGGCTGGAGGGCGGAAAGCTCCAGTACGAGCGTGACGGCTACCGGGTCGACAGGGACACCAGGCCTGACGCCATCAGAAAGGACGTGGACGAGATCTTAAAGCGCATGGATCTGGACTATCTCGATTCGCTCATGGTCCACTACGTCTGCGATCTCTGGCCCGTCAGCGATACGGTGGGAGCCCTGGAGGATCTGATCAAGGAAGGCAAGATCCGCTGCTACGGCATCTCCAACAGCCAGCCCAAGGATCTTTCCGATTACTGCGAGGCGGCAGGGGAAGGGTCAGCCAACGGAGGAGCGTCCCTCGTTCAGGAGTTCTTCAGCGTACTTTCACCCTTCCACGGCAGGGACTATTTCGACACCTGCACCAAGTGCGGCGCCAGCTTTCAGACCTACGGCGTCCTGGAAGAGGGCTTTCTGACCGGCCCGGCCTTTCTGGACAAGGAGTTCAAAAAGACCGACATCAGGGCCAGGATCCCCTGGTACGGCGAGGATTACAAGGCTGAGCTTCGCAAGGTCTTCGTAAGATGGGAGCCTCTCCTTGAGAAGTACGGCTGCTCTTACGCCGATCTGGCTCTTGCCTGGGCTCTCAAGCAGTACGAAAACATGAGCCTTCTCGTAGGCATGAGGACCCAGAAGAGCGTCGAGGACAGCGTGAAGGCCTTTGAGATCGGCCTTTCCGACGAGGACGCGGCGTTCATGGAGGACAGCGTGAAGCACATCCAGGTGGAAGTCCTGGACAAGTAAGGAGAAGGACATGAGAGTATTCATCAGCGCCGATATCGAAGGCATCGCCACCACCGCCAAATGGGACCAGACCAGCGAGAAGGGCTACGGTTACGAGGACGCCAGAAGGCAGATGACCCTTGAGGTCGCCGCCGCCTGCGAGGGCGCCAGGGCAGCCGGTGCGGACTACATCAGGGTCAAGGATTCCCACGGGCCCATGACCAACATCATCCCCGAGATGCTCCCCACCTACGTGGAGCTCACCCGCTCCAAGAACGGTTCCCCCTGGGGCATGGTCGCCGGCATCGAAGAGGGCTTTGACGCCGCCATGTTCGTAGGCTGGCACGCCGCAGCGGGAAGAGAGGGCAATCCCATGTCCCACACCCACAACACCAGCACAATCTATATCAAGCTCAACGGCGAGAAGATGTCCGAGTTCATGCTCTATTCCTGGGCCTGCGCTTCCTGCGGGTGCCCGTCGGTGCTGCTGGCAGGGGACCAGATGCTCTGCGACGACAGCAAAGATCTTCATCCCTCGCTGATCACCGTCCCGGTGAAGAGGGGCTACGGCGGTATGGTCACATGCCTGCATCCTCAGGTAGCCTGCGACAATATAAGAAAGGCCGCGGAGGAGGCCCTGAGGCAGCCTCTGGACAAGGCCCTCTGCAAGGTGCCCGATCATTTCAAGCTGGAGATCTGCTACAAGGAGCAGGTCCAGGCGACCAAGTCCAGCTTCTTCCCTGGGTTTTCCAAGAAGGATGACAATACAATAGTTATGTCAACCGATAAGCTTTGGGACGTCCTCACCGCGATCCAGTGGGTGCTGTAGAAGGGGCTGCCATGAACGAATACATCTTCACCAGCGAAAGGCTGGGCTTTGCCCTCTGGAAAGAAGATGACCTGGAGCTGGCCCGCTCCCTTTGGGGCGATCCCGAGGTCACACGGTTCATCTCGGCCAACGGACGCTTCAATGAAGAGCAGATCAAGAACCGCCTGGCTCTTGAGATCCACAATCAGGAGAAGTACGGCGTCCAGTACTGGAAGGTCTACGATCTTGAGACCAGAGAGTTCGCAGGCTGCTGCGGCCTGAGGCCTCACGGTCCTTTGGGCGAATTCGAGATCGGCTGCCACTTAAAGAAGGACTTCTGGGGCAGAGGCCTTGCCCTGGAAAGCTCAAAGCGGGTCATCGCCTACGCCTTTGAAGTAGTCGGTGCCCTGAGCGTATTCGCGGGCCACAATCCCGCCAACATAAAGTCCGCGAAGATCGCGGCAAAGCTGGGGCTCAGAAGGATAAAGGACGAATACTATCCCCCCACGGGGCTCATGCATCCCTCCTACAGGATGACAAAAAAAGAGTTCCTCTCAAACAAGTGATCTATTCAGGTAATTCCACAATCCCATACATTTCTACTGCCATTCAGAGTATCACAGGAAAGGATCTAAAGATGGAAGAACAGAAAAAGCTCACCGAACAGGAAAAACAGGAACGCATAATGCTCAGCAGGCAGCTGATCAACTGGGACAGGCTCCCCTTTGACTCCGATCAGAAGCTGCAGCTTCCCCAGCCGCCCCTCGTAAAGGCTCCCATGACGGAGAACATCATCAAGCTCCCCATGGAATTCGAAGATCTGGACATGGAGGAGGACTTCGTCAAGATCCTCTTCGGAAGAAGGAGCAACAGGGTCTACACCCAGCAGCCCGTAAGCCTTCTGGCTCTCTCCTTCATGCTCTGGGCCCAGCAGGGCATCAAGGGCATCAGGGGCAAGTCCTACGCCACCTTGAGGACCGTCCCCAGCGCCGGCGGACGCCATCCCTTCGAGACCTATCCTCTGTGCCTCAACGTCACGGGCCTTAAGCCGGGCATCTATCACTATCTGCCCATGGACAACGCCATCGAGCTCATCAAGGAGGTCGATCCCAAGGATCCCGCTTTCATGGATCAGGTCAAGGCTTCGGTCCGCGGCCAGGCCTTCGCCTGCAAGGCCAGCGTGATCTTCTACTACAGCATCTTCCAGTACAGAGGCGAGTGGCGCTACGGATTCAACGCCCACAGGGTCATGATGATGGACGCCGGCCACGTCACCCAGAACCTTTACCTCTGCTGCAGCGCTCTGGGACTTGGCGGCTGCGCCATCGGTGCTCTCCACACTGACCTTTGCAATGAGATGATCGGCCTTGACGGCAAGGACGAGTACTGCTTCTATTGCATGCCCGTAGGAACAGTCTCCGACGAGAACGAGGAAGCGGAGCAGGGCTTCTACGCCTGGCTCAACGAGAAGAAGTAAAAACGGCAATATCAGGCGGAATGGGTCTTTGCGCTCATTCCGTTTTTTGTATCAAATAAACGGGTGCCCGCTTCACTGTAATTTCACAATATGGTAGTATATTCCGTTGTAACGCTGACGACAAAGGAGCTTCGGTCCGGAATGAAAAAATTGTGGGATAAGATCAAAAAGATCGGGATCTTCAAGATAATACTGCTTATTTTACTGATAGCCGCGGTCATCGTGGGCATAAGGATCTACCGTTCTGCCCAGGACCTCAAGGCCCAGGTGAGCCAGGCCCTGTATACGGTGGTCCATCCAGAGGACCACGACATCGTCAAGATGATCAGCGGCAGCGGCACTCTTGCCCCCGCCAATTCCTACATGGTCACGACCCTGGTGGAGGGGGAGATCCTCACCAGCTCCTTCGAAGAGGGGGACGTGGTCGAAAAGGACAGCGTACTTTACACCATCGACAGCTCCGACTATGCCAGCAATCTTGAGCGTGCCCAGATCACCCTGAACCAGGCCAGGAGGGCATATTCCGACACCTCCGACAGCGTGAACATCAAGTCCACAGGAGCGGGGCAGCTGGTCACCCTGAACATCAAGGCAGGGGATCAGATCGTCATGGGCCAGCAGATCGGAGTCGTAAGGGACACCGCGAGCCTGACTCTCAAGGTCCCCTTTGCCAGCGGAGACGCAGCCCTGATGTACGCGGGACAGCCTGCCTCCGTCATGCTGGACGGCAGCTTTGAGACCATTCCCGGCACCGTTTCCTCCGTTTCCGGTGCCGATACCGTGGGAGCCGGCGGCATGATGACCAGGATCGTCTCCATCGCGGTGGCGAATCCCGGGGCTCTTACCGAGGGGCAGTACGCTTCAGCGGCGGTAGGAGGAGTTTCTTCATCCTCCGCAGGCCCCTTCGAATTCGGTTCTTCTTACATCCTGACCTCCAAGACCTCGGGAGAGGTGGCCAAGGTCAGCGTTTCCGAGGGCTCCTACGTCAAAAAGGATCAGGTCATCGCGGTCCTGGGAGGCAAGGACATCAACGAATCGGTCCAGAGGGCCAGGGAGAACATGCGATCCGCGGAGCTCTCCCTTGAGTCCATCCAGGATCAGATCGACAGCTTTACCGTAAAGTCGCCCATCAGCGGCACCATAGTAGACAAGAGCTTTAAGACCGGCGACAAGGCAGGGGCCGGAAAGGTCCTGTGCACCATATACGACCTGAGCTACCTTGAGATGGTCCTCAACATCGACGAGCTGGACATCATGGACATCGCCGTGGGCCAGTCGGTGGACATCACCGCCGACGCCATCGAGGGCAGGACCTTCAGCGGGCTGGTCACCAAGGTATCGGTGGCGGGCAGCACCATGAACGGCGTCACCAGCTACCCGGTGACGGTGAGGATCGATGACATATCGGGCCTTCTTCCCGGGATGAACGTTGACGCCGATGTCATAATCTCCGAAGAGGAGCAGGTCATGGCCATCCCTTCGGCGGCAGTAACCAGGGGCAATGTGGTCCTGGTCACCGCCGGATCTCCATCAGCGTCTGCAGCTGACACCTCCATGACAGCACCCGAGGGCTACGTGTACGTTCCCGTGGTCACCGGCATCTCCGACGACGAATACGTCCAGATCCTGTCCGGCCTCACCGAAGAGGACGAGGTCGCCTACATCGAGCAGACCGCAGCCGGCAACTCCTGGATCAACATGTTCGGAGGCATGGCCGAAGGGCCGGGCGCTCCTTCATCAGGGAGGCCCTGATCCATGGCGCCTCTCATAGAGTTTCGCGACGTCTGCAAGTACTATGTCATGGGTGACAACACGGTCAAGGCCAACGACCACATCTCCATGACCATAGACAGAGGAGAATTCGTCGCCATAGTGGGCCAGTCCGGATCGGGCAAGTCCACCTGCATGAATATTATAGGCTGCCTGGACGTACCGACCAGCGGCAGCTATCTTCTGGACGGGACCGACGTGGGGAGCCTTTCAAAACCAAGGCTCGCCGAGATCAGAAACAAGATGCTGGGCTTCGTCTTTCAGCAGTACAACCTGCTTCCCAAGTACAATCTGATCGAGAACGTGGAGGTCCCCCTGATGTACGCCGGGGTCCCCAGAGGGGAAAGGCGCAGAAGGGCCATGGAGGCCCTGACCGAGCTGGGCCTTGCCGAACACGTGAAGCACAGGCCCAACGAGCTTTCCGGCGGCCAGCAGCAGAGGGTCTCCATCGCGAGAGCCATGGTGGGAAAGCCTCCGATCCTGCTGGCTGACGAGCCCACCGGAGCACTCGATTCCAGGACGGGCAGGGAGGTCTTAAGGCTCCTCAAGGAGCTCAACGCCGCGGGAAAGACCGTCATCCTTATCACCCACGACAACTCCATCGCGGTCCAGGCCAAGAGGATCATCAGGCTTGAGGACGGCCAGGTCACCTACGACGGGCCCGCCGATCATCCCGACGCCATGAAGACCAGGGAGCAGAAGGAGGCGGTGTCATGAACTTCTTTGATACCGCAAGGCTCGCCCTGGGCAACATAATGACCAGCAAGATGAGGACCTTCCTCACCATGCTTGGGATAATCATCGGCGTATCCGCCGTCATCCTCATCGTCGGCCTGGGCAACGGTATGCAGATATACATGGAGAGGTCCTTCGAGACCCTGGGGACCAACACCATCCAGGTGATGATCCTGGGAAGGGGCAGCAGCCGCAGCATCAGCGTGGACCAGATCTACCGGATCGCCGATGAGAACAGCGACTGCATCGAGAACGTGTCGCCCACGGTATCCATGGCAGGGACCGTCAAGATCGGCACCGAGACCCTCAATTCCACCTCTGTCAGCGGCGTCAGCGAGGACTACATGGAAATGAAGACCTACCAGCTGTCAGCCGGAAGGGATCTTCGCTATATGGACATCAAGGACCGCAAGGCCGTCTGCATCATCGGAAGCTACATCGACAAGGAATACTTCAACGGCAGCTCGGTGGGAAAGACCCTGAAGGTAGGCTCAAGAAAGCTGACCATAATAGGGGTCGCCGAGCAGCAAGAGGACGAGATGAGGTCCGGCGGTACCGACGACTTCATATATCTTCCGTATACGACCGCGGCCCGGTATTCCAACACAGGTAACATTAGATCTTATATGTTTACTGCTATGGACAAGGACAGTTCTGACAGGGCGGTAAAGGCCATAGAGAACGGGCTGTTTAAGGTATTCGAGGACGACAGGTCCTACACGGTCATCAGCATGGCCCAGCTCCTGGACACCTTCACCACCATGCTCAACGTGATGATAACGATCCTCGCCATCATCGCCGGCATATCTCTCGTGGTCGGAGGCATCGGGATCATGAACATCATGCTGGTCTCCGTCACCGAAAGGACCAGGGAGATCGGCATCCGCAAGGCCCTGGGCGCCAAGGAGAGCGTCATCATGTCCCAGTTCGTCACCGAGGCCGCTGTGACCTCGGTCCTGGGAGGCTCCGTCGGCATACTCTTCGGCATCGCTCTCTGCAGGATCGCCACCGTCATCGTAACAGCCTTGCTGGACGTGGACATGCAGGTGGTGCCTTCTGCGGGCTCCATCGCCATGGCGGTGGGAGTGTCAGCGGGCATAGGCATACTGTTCGGCTGGCTCCCGGCGAGAAAAGCCGCCAATCTCAACCCCATAGACGCCTTAAGATATGAATAAGGAGCACTCAATGAAAAGGATATCTTTACTGCTCATACTTATCATGATCCTTTCTCTCGCGGTCCCGGCCTCGTCCTTTGCCGCGGTGTCTTCCCAGGAAGCCCTCACCGCCCTTAAGGCTCTGGGCATAATGACCGGAGACGAAAGGGGAGATCTTCATCTGGACATGGTCCTGACCCGCGCCCAGCTGGCCAAGATGCTCTGCGCGGCGTCCTCTTACAAGGACACGGTCAACGAGGAAGGGCTGGGATATTCGGTCTATAAGGACGTGGCTCCCGGCCACTGGGCAGGCCAGTACATCAGGCTCTGCGCCCAGCAGGGCTGGCTCTCCGCTTATTCCGACGGAAGCTTCAGGCCCTCCGGCGAGGTCAAACTGGAGGAGGTCTGCTCCGCCTGCCTTAAGCTTTTAGGCTACGGCAGCGCCCAGCTCACCGGCTCATATCCCGAGGCCCAGCTGACCAAGGCTTCAGCCCTGGGTCTCACCGATTCGGTCAGAGGCGGGGCGGGGACCCCGGTCATTAGGCAGGACGCCGCCCATATATTCTACGATCTTCTCTCCGCATCGACGGTCCAGGGGATGGTCTACGGCCAGAGCCTGGGATACGCGGTCTCCGGCGGCAGGGTAGACATGATCTCCGCCGTTAATTCCGGCCTGAACGGCCCTTATATCGCAGAAGAGGGTGAGAAGCCCGCTTATTCCTTCGTTCCCGAGAAGGTCTATCTCAACGGAAGGCTCACCGAAGGCCACGTCCTTTCGGCAAACGAGGTCTATTACTATAACGAGGGGCTTTCCTCGGTCTGGATCTACGACAAGAAGGCCTCCGGCAGGATCGATCAGGCGGCGCCTTCGGCGGCTCCCTCCGTGGTCGTCATCGCGGGAGTCCAGTACCAGATCGAAGGCTCCGACGCCAGCTTTGAGCTCTCTCCCTACGGCAGCATAAAGACCGGAGACACGGTGACCCTGCTTCTTGGCATGGATGACCGGGTCGCTAGCATCCTCAAGGGAGGAGCCTCCGGAAGCTACACCGGGGTCGTCATGGCCAACATGAAGGCTTCCGATACCGACAGCGCCTCCATCGTCTCCACCGTTTCGGTCTTCTGCACCGACGGCGTGACCAGGAGCTTCAGCGTCAAGAAGACCTCGGTCTCCGCGGGGAGCCTGGTCAACATAGATCTTTCTGATGACGGCGCGGTTCTCTCATACGTTAAGCAAAAGTCCCTGTCCGGCGCTTTCAACAAAGCCTGCACCAGGTTCGCCGGCTATGACGTCGACCCCGACGTGAGGATCATCGATACCGACGGCGCTCTTGCGGCCAAGGTCATGCCCCAGGATCTTGCCGGCTGCACTCTTTCTGAGGACAGCGTCAGGTATTACGTTCTGGAAGAGGGAAGGATCACCGATCTGGTCCTCTCCGACGCCACCGGGCAGCTCTGGAGCTACGGGGTGCTGACCAGCGTTGCCGGCGATTCCGTCGACAGCCAGATCATGGGCATCACCACCGGTTTCTCGGTCTACGGCAGCTACGTTTATATCATCGACGGCGTCCCCGGGGTCATGAACACCCAGGGCAGCAGATATATCGTTGAAACGGGAGGCTTTGCCATGAAAAAGGACTCCTCCGGCCAGGTCAGGAGCCTTCAGAACCTCGCCTCCGTCAAACTCACCGAGCTGGGCTCCGGTACTGCCTTCGCGGGCAACGTCAGGTACTATATCGCGGACGGCGTCCAGGCCTACGTAAAGGACGGCTCGGATTACTACAAGACCGATCTCAAGGACCTGGATCCCGAGGCATACACCGTCACCGGCTGGTACGACGATCTGGGCTTCGACGCCGGCGGAAAGATCCGGGTGGTCACCGCCGAGAAGAAGTCTTGAAATCATCCCTCCGCCATGATTTAATGATATATATGGTGTACATATAAGGAGGACCGAATATATGAAAAAGATCGAGATAGGCCATACCGGCATCATCATCGAAAAGAACGGTATCGGCTGCCTTCCGCTCCAGCGCATCCCCAAGGAAGAGGCCGTCGTGCTCCTGAGAAAGGCATATGAGAACGGTTTCAACTTCTTCGATACCGCCAGAGCCTACAGCGACAGCGAAGAGAAGGTGGGCGAAGCCTTCAAGGGCATCAGGGACAAGGTGATCATCGCCACCAAGACCATGGCAAAGACCGCCGAAAAGTTCAACGAGGATCTGGAAAAGAGCCTCGAGATGCTCCAGACCGACTATATAGACATCTATCAGTTCCACAATCCCCCGTTCTGCCCCAAGCCTGGACAGGACAACGGCCTTTATGAGGCAATGCTCAAGGCCAAGGAAGAGGGCAAGGTAAGGCACATAGGCATCACCAACCACAGGCTGGCGGTCGCCCAGGAGGCCATCGACAGCGGCCTTTACGAGACCATTCAGTTCCCCTTCAGCTATCTGGCAGGGGAGCCCGAGCATGCTCTGGTCGACAACTGCAAAAAGGCTGGCATGGGCTTCATCGCCATGAAGGGCCTGGCCGGAGGACTGATCCGCGACGGCTACGTTGCTGCGGCCTACATCCAGACCCAGGAGAACGTGGTACCCATCTGGGGCATCCAGAGGGAGTGGGAGCTGGACCAGTTCATCGACTGCGTGAAGAACGGAGCCGAGCTCACCGAGGACAGGCTAAAGGTCATCGAGAAGGACAGGAAGGAGCTGTCCGGCGAATTCTGCAGAGGCTGCGGATACTGCATGCCGTGCCCCGTGGGCATCGAGATCAACAGCTGCGCCCGCATGGCCCTGATGCTCAGAAGGGCCCCGACCAAGTCCTGGGTCTCCGAAGCCTGGCAGGAGAAGATGAACCTGATCGACAGCTGCCTGCACTGCAACAGCTGCGCTTCCAAGTGCCCGTATCATCTGGACACCCCGACGCTGCTTCAGGAGAATCTCAAGGATTACAGGGCCGTTCTGGCCGCAGGCGGCGATCCTTCCAAGGTGCCCTTCAAGGGACTTTAGAGATAACGGCGGCCGGCAGGCCGAAGATTTATATCACAACAACAAGGAGGAAGAAAAATGGCAAAGTATGTTTGCAGCGTATGCGGATATGTTTATGATCCCGAAGTGGGTGATCCCGACAACGGCATCGCTCCCGGAACTCCCTTTGAAGAGCTGCCCGAGGACTGGGTATGCCCCCTGTGCAGCGTAGGCAAGGATCAGTTCAACGAAGAATAGAAGATCATAATAGAGAAGGGCAGCCCGGAAGGGGGCGCTTCGTAAGGAAGCGCCCCCTTCCTTTTGAATGTAGGGTAATTGACCACACGGGGCAGCAATGGTACAAGGATCAAAACAAATCGGGCTTTGTTAAGACAGACAATATGAAAAAAATAGTTCTGAAAATAGAACATTTCCCATCGGAACAGATCCCCGATGTGCTGACAGAGCACGGTATCTTAATCAATCATTATGCCGAGGAGTTCTTTGCCCACCCACGGTTTTCGATTGAACGTTCAAAAGAAACAATCGTTACGATAGCATCCCTGCAGGAAATAGGTCTTGAAAACGGAGCAACATTACGTGAGATTTTCACGCATATTTCGAAAACAGGTTTGAAAGCATGTCACGTAAGCACCGGTTTGTTTCTTCGGTTGGCATGGACAGATCAACCATAGAGCCATAACTCCACTCTTAGCGGAACACACAGTTCACCGGATCAGGCAGTCACAGTGCTGTCTGAAATCATTGAACAGGATGATGATTTCCCAAAGGGACTGTATCTTCGAAATGTAGATGGCAATCTCTGGCTTCGAAGCTACATATGTGACGATTCGTATCGTTTTCCGGGTGATATATTTATGCCTCAAAGGAATAAAGGGGAAAGATGGATAAGAAGCCTTATTATAGGCAGTCAGCGATTGTCTTCTGTATTTTGTGTGCAGTTTTTCTTGTCATTGGCCTATCTTTTTTGCTTCATAAAGACAAGTTGTTTCTGCTTGAGATACCCCTGATAGTTGGTGTTATCATTTATGCAATTGTATCGACGGTGCAGATCAACAAGCAGACAAAGAGATAGACAGATTCCAGTTTACCGTGAAGTCGCCAAATCGACATTTGTGAGGATGTTTATGAAGGTTATGTTATGCGAGAATGCGGATTGGCTACTGTCAGAAGAAGCGTTTTCAATCTATGCTTCCTGTATGTATCATCCGACATACAAGGACTATAAAGGACAGATGGATGACCTGTTATGCGATCCGTCGACAAAAGTATTTGTATATGAAGATCAAGGCAGGAAAACAGGTATGATAATCCTGAAGTTTTCAGATGCTGCCGCGGAAATCATTGGAATAGCCGTATCTGTTGATGCTCGCCGTAAGGGAATCGGAAAACAACTGATCCGGCGTGTAATGGAATTGGATGATCTGGAATTCGTCAAAGCCCAAACGGATGATGATTCGATTGGTTTCTACCGCAAATGCGGCTTTTCGGAGGAGAAGATCGTCATTGAATACCCTGACGGGCCAGCAGTTCGATATAACTGCGTTCTGTATAAATAGAAAAAATTCTGTTTCCCGATTCGTCAGACTGCAGGGAGGAACCATGGTTTATTACAATGATAACGAATTGATAATTCGTAATATGGAAGAAGCAGATGCCCGGGTCTTTAC
>JAFRQL010000087.1 GCA_017428655.1 Bacillota bacterium
GAGACCCGGTGGTACAGCCGGACTTCTTCAGCTTCACCATATATCCCGGAGATACCATACTTCTGTGCACCGACGGGCTCTACAGCGAGCTCTCCGGGGCGCGTATGGCAGCGCTTTGCAGCAGATACAAGACCATGCACCGTCTGACCAAGCAGCTGGTCGACGAGGCCAACGCCAACGGCGGCAGGGACAACATCTCCGTCGTCTGCATCAGGGTGCAGTAAGGAGGTCATTATGGGCAGCAGAATTCTTGCCAACAGATACGAGCTCATAGAAAGGATCGGAGAAGGCGGGATGGCCGTGGTCTTCAAGGCCAGGGACAGGCTCCTCAACAGGATGGTCGCTATCAAGATCCTCAGGCCCGAATACACCAGGGACAGCCTCTTCGTGGAGAGCTTCAGAAGGGAGTCACAGATCGCGGCCAACCTGGTCCACCCCAACATCGTAAACATCTACGACGTGGGCAAGCAGGGCAACATCTACTACATCGTCATGGAGCTCATAGACGGCAAGCCCCTTTCGACCATCATAAGAGAGCAGGGTCCTCTGGATCCCAGATGGGCGGCGGACATCGCAAAAGAGGTCGCATCGGCCCTGTCCCTGGCCCATAAGAACCAGCTGATCCACAGGGACGTCAAGCCCCACAACATCATGATAACCAAGGAGGGGATCGCCAAGATCACCGATTTCGGTATCGCCAAGGCGGTCTCTAGGGACACCTTCGTGGGCGAACAGAAGGACGCCATCATGGGCTCGGTCCACTATTTCTCGCCGGAGCAGGCGAGGGGCGCCTACGTCGACGAGAGGTCCGACATATATTCCCTGGGCATTGTCCTCTACGAGATGCTGACCGGAAGGGTGCCCTTCGACGGTGAGACCGCAGTCGAGGTCGCTGTAAAGCACATGAACGAGCAGATGGTCCCGCCCTCCAGGATCAAGCCCGACATCCCCAAGGATCTCGAGGATATCATCATGAAGGCGACCAGCAAGCTGCAGACGGGCAGATACAAGAACGCCGACGAGATGATAACCGCCCTGAACTTCGTCAAGTTCTCCAGGCATTCTGAGAGCAGCGGAGTCAGCAAGGCCGACATCGCAGGGGAGGCCGCAGAGCAGGACCACGGCGATAAGCAGGATGACGGCAGCCAGGCGACCAGGAACATCCAGACCGGAGAAGACAAGAAGGAAAAGACCGAAGAAAAGAAGCCCAAGAAGCCCCATAAGCCGGCAAAGCCCATAGAAGAAGACGAGGATCTGGACGAAGACGAAGACGACGAAGAGATCGTTCCCTTCTACAAGGCAAGGTGGTTCCATGTGCTCCTCGCTCTGTGCGTAGGGCTCATGCTGGCCGTTCCCGTGGGACGTTTCATAAGCAATAAATACAACAGCATGGAGAACAAGCCCTCCATCGACGACGTCAAGGAACTGATCCCCGGCATGCAGGAGCAGGTCGAAGCCCCGAATCTTCGGGGCAAGGACGTGGATGAGGCCAGAAGGGCCCTCGCTCAGCAGGGGCTCAACCTCGAGGTTGAGATGGAGCTGGTGAGCAGGGAGTATCCCGCAGGCCAGATCATGAGCCAAAAGCCTACTCCGGGCACCATGATAAAGAGCGGCCAGAGCATCCGCGTCAGCGTCAGCAAGGGAGAGGCCGTGAGCCTCGTCCCGGACCTTCTTGAGAAGACCTACGCGGGGGCCAAGCTCATAATCGAAAGCTACGGCTTTGAGGTTGGCGAGGTCACCTACAGCTACAGCGAGGACTTCAGGGAGAACGCCGTCATGGGCCAGAGTCCCGTGAAGGGCACCGAGCTGGGCGAAGGCGGCAAGATCGATCTGGTCATAAGCCAGGGGAAGGAGCCGGATGAAGCTCCGACGGATCTTACGGTCAACGTCATAGGCCTGGAATTTGAAAAGGCCAAGGAAAAGATCGAGAGTCTGGGCCTTGCGGTGGGCAGCGTCATGAGGACCAGCAACGTGTCGGTCCCCGAGGGCTGCGTCATCAGCCAGGAGCCCGGCACCACAACGGCCCTTGAACCAGGCGCTGAGATCGATCTGGTGGTGAGCACCGGCGCAGAGAAGAACGAGGCTCCGGCGGAGAATACCCAGACCGGCCAGGAGGAGCCCAGCCAGGAGACCAAGAGCGTCTCGATCCCGGTGGATTTCACTAAGGCTGAGGAAGACATATTCCTGCTTACGGTAAACGTGTCCGACGACGTCAACGGTTCCAGGACCCCGATCTCAAGGCAGCAGACCGAAAAGGCCGAGGGCTCCAGGATAATCACGGTCACCGGCACCGGCACCAACGGCAGGGTGGTCATAAGATTCGGAAATACCATCGCCTACGATCTTAAGGTCAACTTCGAGACCGGCGAGTTCAACTGATGCAGGGCGTCATATTAAGGGGCATCGGCGGTTTCTATTACGTCCTTTCGGAAGGCCGCGAATATGAGTGCCGGGCGAGGGGGATATTCAGAAAAGACGGTATCACCCCGCTGGCGGGAGACAGGGTCGAGATCAGCCTTTACGACGACGAGACCGGGGCAGTGGAGAAGATCCTGCCCAGGCTCAACGCCTTTGACAGGCCTCCGGCCGCCAATGTGGAGGTCCTGGTGCTGGTCATGTCGGCGAGGGATCCGCTGCCCAGCTTCGGGCTCACGGACAGGTTCGCCGTGGCCGCCGAAAGAGCCGGCGCGGACCTTATGATATGCATGAACAAGACCGATCTGGCCGAGCCGGCTCTTCTGCAGCGCTTCGGCGAGATCTACGGTGGGCTTTATCCGGTATTCTTTCTGTGCGGCAGGACGGGGGAAGGGATAGAAGCGCTGCGGGCCGCCCTGAAGGGGCGGCAGGCGGCCCTCACAGGCCCCTCCGGGGCCGGAAAATCCACCCTGACCAACCTTCTCCTTGAGAGCGAGAGATCGGCCACCGGAGAGATCAGCAGGAGGAACCTGCGGGGAAAGAACACAACCCGCCATACCGAGCTCTTCATCACCGAAGACTTCTCCCTCTTCGACACCCCAGGCTTCTCGGCCTTCGATCCCGAGACCATGGAGGAAGAGGAGCTTCAGCACTGCTTTCCGGAGTTCCGTCCCTACATCGGAAAGTGCCGCTTTTCGGACTGCATGCATCTGGCGGAGCCGGACTGCGCGGTCACCTCGGCCCTGAAGAAGGGCATCATATCAAAGAGCCGCTACAGATCCTACAAGGAGATGCTGCAGCAGATCAAAGACAACAAAGAGTACTGACATACCAAGGAGATCCCATGGCAAAACTTGCGCCCTCCATCCTTTCAGCAGATTTCTCAAGGCTCGCGGATCAGATCGCCCTCATAGAGCTGGGCGGGGCCGACTACGTCCACATGGACGTTATGGACGGAGCCTTCGTACCCAACATCACCTTCGGCGGTCCCGTCGTAAAGAGCGTGGTCGGAAAGACCGGGCTTCCCTTCGACATCCACCTGATGATCGAGCACCCCGAGCAGAGGATCCCCGACTTCGTGACTCCCCAGACCGAGTTCATCGTGGTCCATCAGGAGGCCTGCACCCATCTTCACCGGGTGATCCAGCAGATAAAGGATCTGGGCGTAAAGGCCGGCGTCGCTCTCAATCCCGCGACCCCCGTATCGTCCCTGGAATACGTCCTTTCGGACCTGGATCTGGTGCTGGTGATGTCGGTAAATCCGGGCTTCGGCGGTCAGAAGTTCATACCTTCCGCCATGGACAAGATCAGGCTCCTGGACAGGATCAGAAGGGAGAAGGACCTTCATTTCGTCATCGAGATCGACGGCGGGGTGAACCTTAAGAATGCCGCTGATATCAAGGCCGCCGGCTGCGACATACTGGTGGCGGGCTCCGCTGTCTTCGGCGCTGACGACATACCCGCCAGGGTCAGGGATTTTCAGGCTGTCCTCGGCTGATGCCTGAATTATTATATATGACATCAAAAAGCCTTCCGGTGTGATATCGGAAGGCTTTTATGTTTGGGAAAGCGGGGCAGGGCGGATCAGAACTTCATCCTGTTGAATCCCAGTTCGGGGTCGAATTCGCGGTCCGCGGCTCCGTCTATGATATCGATGACCATCTCGCAGGTTATGCTGACGACGGCTCGGTTCAGGTGGCCTCCGACGGTGGTGCCGCCATAGCCTGCCGCTGTCATGTGCAGGTGGGTATAGAACTCTCCGTCCATGGTGTTGATGGTGCCGATGAGGGCGGTGATCTCGTAGTCGCCCTTGAAGTCGCAGGGGTGGTAGACCTTCTCTTCCGGTGAGAAGACGCCGACGGTGAAGTCCCAGGTGGCGCCGAGGGCGCTGACCGAAGCGAGCCTGATGTCTTCGGCAAGGGCGATGGTCTTTACCTGCTCAAGGATCTCTTCTCCTCTGTCCATGCGGGCTACGATCTTGTTTCCGAATCTTCTGTATTCCATGGTGTCCCTTTCCTGAATGATTTAAACGATAACTGCATTCCTTCCACTATGATATCAAAAAAATAAAAAACCGGGGAGACACATCCCGGTTTTTCTGCGCATTTAACTTATGCGTTGGTGGGGACGGGTGAGATTTACTCTTCTGCCTTAGCCTTGTTGTAGGCCAGAGTCATCCTGCTAACCTTGCGGCTGGCGGTGTTCTTGTGGATAGTGCCCTTTGCAGCTGCCTGCATGAGTTTCTTCTCCGCGAGACCGAGCTTTTCCTTGGCAACAGCAAGATCCTTGGCTGCGAGAGCCTTGTAGAAATTCTTGATGATAGCCTTGAGGCCATTCTTTACGCGCCTGTTGATAGCGGTCTTCTTGGAGATAACACTGATCCTCTTCTTAGCAGATTTGATATTCGCCATTGATAATTTACCCCACTTTCTGCGTAATATCGCATCAGCAAGTATACAAGCAAAATCCTTGCAATGCAAGGCTTTTTTTATTATTATATTGAAGAATTGCAGAGATATCCGCAGGGGCGGGGATCATCCCAGGGTCCCGCCCGAAAAAGCCCGACCGATAATAAACATCCGGTCCTTTTTGGAGACATCATATATGAAGGATTACCAGAAGTACATAAGAAATTTCAGCATAATCGCCCACATCGACCACGGTAAGTCGACTCTGGCCGACCGTCTGATCGAGAGCACCGGCACCGTCGCCCACAGGGACATGAAGGAGCAGTTCCTGGACAATATGGAGCTGGAGCGGGAGAGGGGCATAACCATCAAGCTCCAGACCACCAGGCTGATCTACAACGCCAAGGACGGCAACGAGTACATCCTCAACCTCATCGACACTCCGGGCCACGTAGACTTCAACTACGAGGTCTCCAGGAGCCTGGCTGCCTGCGAGGGCGCCGTTCTCGTGGTGGACGCTACCCAGGGCGTAGAGGCCCAGACCCTCGCCAACGTCTATCTTGCCATCGATGAGGATCTGGAGATCGTCCCCGTCATAAACAAGATCGATCTGGCGTCTGCCCGTCCCAAGGAGACCAAGGACGAGATCGAGGAGGTCATCGGGATCGAAGCCCAGGACGCTCCCGAGATCTCCGCGAAGGAGGGGATCAACATCCCCGACGTCCTTGAGGCGATCGTGGCCAAGGTGCCGGCTCCCCAGGGGGATCCCGACGCGCCTCTCAAGGCCCTCATATTCGACTCCTACTACGACAATTACAAAGGCGTGGTCATATATACAAGGATCGTGGACGGTTCGGTCAAGGCGGGGGATAAGATCCTGCTGATGAACACCAAAAAGGTCTACGACGTCACAGAGGTCGGCGTCAACGCGCCTTACCAGACTCCGGTGGCGGAGCTCTCCGCGGGCTCCGTAGGCTACATCTGCGCCAGCATCAAGCAGGTCAAGGACGCCCGGGTGGGCGACACCATCACCCTGGCAGACAGGCCCGCCGCGGAGCATCTTCCCGGCTACAAGAAGGTCCAGCCCATGGTCTACTGCGGCATCTATCCCACCCCCGACGAAAAGTACGAGAACGTCAAGGACTGCCTGGAGAAACTGCAGGTCAACGACGCGGCCTTCCAGTTCGAGCCCGAGACCTCTCAGGCTCTGGGCTACGGCTTCCGCTGCGGATTTTTGGGGCTGCTCCACATGGAGATCATCGTCGAAAGGCTGGACAGGGAATTCGACGTGGATATCATAACGACTTCCCCCAGCGTCATCTACAAGATCGTGGAACACGACGGCACCGAGAGGTTCATCGAGAACCCCTCCAACCTGCCCAATCCCACCGAATTCGACCATCTGGAGGAGCCTATGGTCAAGGCGACCATAATGACTCCCAATGAGTACGTGGGCTCCATCATGGCCCTCTGCCAGGACAGGCGGGGCACCATGGACCACATGGAATACATCACACCGACCAGGGTGGCGCTCCACTACGATCTGCCCCTCAACGAGGTCATCTACGATTTCTTCGACGCGCTGAAATCCAAGACCCGTGGCTACGCCTCGCTGGACTACGAGTTCGACCGCTACCAGAAGTCCAACCTGGTCAAGCTCGACATACTTCTGAACAAGGAGCAGGTGGACGCCTTCTCCATGATAGTCCACGAGTCCAAGGCCTACGCGAGGGGACGCTTCGTCTGTGAAAAGCTCAAGGAAGTCATACCCATGCACCAGTTCGAGATACCCATCCAGGCCTCCATCGGTCAGAAGGTCATCGCCAGAGAGACGGTCAAGGCCTTCAGGAAGGACGTACTCGCCAAGTGCTACGGCGGCGATATCTCAAGAAAGAAGAAGCTGCTGGAAAAGCAGAAGGAGGGCAAGAAGCGCATGCGCCAGTTCGGCAGCGTGGAGGTCCCCCAGGAAGCCTTCACCGCGGTCCTCAAGTACGACGACGAAAAATAACGAAACAGCCGCTCCGGCATACGGGGCGGCTGAATTTATGTTTGGGTAGGTATAAGGGCAGGGGACTACCTGAAGATCTCTTTGGCCTTTCTTGCCATCCTGCGGCCCCAGTCGGTCTGGACGTCCTCGAGGCAGTCGGCAGCCTGCTTGCAGACGACAGGTCCCAGGTGGATTATGGGCTTGCCCGCGGCTCCGCCGCCGGAGTAGACCAGCATCCCTCTCACCATCATGTGGGTGAGGATGGTCTGAAGGGCAAGCTCTCCGCCGCCGTAGGCGTAATTGGCGGTGGCGAATGCGCCGCCCAGCTTTCCCGCGACGTTGAGTCCGGGCATCTTCTCAAGGAACATCTTCATCTTGCCGCTGACGTCGGCGCTGTAGACGGGAGTTCCCATGATAAGGCAGCAGGATCCGTTGGCCCAGTCCGCGTCCACATCGTCGATGGAAAAGCACTTTACCTCGAGGCCTTCCTCGATCATGCCCTTGGCGATGTTCTCCGCGACTGCCCTGGTGGTACCGCTCTCGGAATGATAGATGATAGTCGCTTTCATAGCGCACCTCCTTACTTTGATAGTCATCATTATATCAGATCCTTGGCGGATCGGTATGGACAACTGAGGACATATGAGTAAGAGGGGGATGGGAGGAGCGTTTTGTACTGGCGGGATTTTGAAAAGCGGAAACTGATTTTGAACTTCAAAAAACGGAGGCTGATCAGACAAAACGGAGGAATAAAAATAATCGAAAGAATAAATGTATAAACTTTTGACATTTGTGCAAAACGTTGAGATCTCAAGACTTTTCTTTTCTGTGAGTCCTGATTTACTTGTATGATCTCATGAAACTTGCTAATATTTCAGAGGTCGATACGACAAGTATCAATAGGTAAAATATCGCTTTTGGAGAAAGGAAGAAACAATGAAAAGAACTTTAGCTATCCTTCTCTGCCTCATGATGCTGATCTCATGTGCTGCCTGCGGAAACAGCAGCACTCCGAGCTCAACTCCGAGCACTCCGAGCTCAACTCCGAGCTCCACTTCGGGCACCAGCACCACTGAACCCAAGCAGGAAGCAAGCTCCAATGAAGACCGCCATTACGCAGTAGACAAGGACACCGTCGTCGTCTGCACCGCTGACGAGACTCCTTCCGTCACCGCACGTCTTCACAACGCTACCGCAGGAAGCTATGTCAACTACCTGACCTACGAAGGTCTTCTGACCCTGGACAGGAACCTGGCTCCCCAGCCCTGCCTTGCAGAGTCCTACAGCTTTGAAGAGCAGCCCGACGGCACCGCCCTTTGGACCTTCAACCTCCGTCATGGCGTCAAGTACCACAACGGACAGGAAATGAAGGCTGATGACGTCGTAGCATCCCTTGAGGAAGCAAAAGTATCCCCGGATATCGCCTCCTATTCCAAGGAATTCGACAACGTCAAGAAGGTAGATGACTATACCGTCACCCTGACCACCAACGGCCCCAGCGCAGCGCTCCTGTATGACCTCTGCCACCACGGCAACGCCATCTGCCCCGCCGACCTGATCAAGAACGGTCATGATTTCAACACCGAGCCTGTCGGCACCGGTCCGTACAAGTTCGTAAAGTGGAACATTTCCGAATCTCTGACCTTTGAGGCTCACGAAGATTACTGGGGTGGCGCTCCCGCTATCAAGAACGTCATCTGGAAGATCATCCCCGAAGGCTCTGCCAGGACCATCGCCCTTCAGGCTCACGAGGTCGACTACGTCATCGAGCTCGATACAAACGATATGGGTCTGATCGAAGACGATCCTTCCCTCACTCTGCTCAATGTTGACTCCCTGACCCACAACTGGCTCTGCCTCAACAATGAGAAGAAGCCCTATGACAACCAGCTGGTCAGAAAGGCCATGAACTGCGCAGTCAACAAGGAAGACTGCGTCACCGTTGCCCTCAACGGCGCCGGCATCGTGGCTCCCGGACAGACTCCTTACGGACAGCTCGGATTCGATGCCACCGGCTGCGATCCCTATGACCCCGAAAAGGCACAGGAATACTACAAGCAGTCCGGCGTTGACCTCAACGGCGCAGTCCTCGAGGTCATCTGCTCCGACGATACCAAGAGAAGGGCCGCCCAGGTCATCCAGGACAACCTGAATTCCGCATTCGGAATGGCAGTAGAAGTCGTCTCCATGGACCTCGCTACCTACCTCTCCGAGACCGCTCAAGGCAACTTCACCGGCTTCATCGGCAACTACACCTCTTCTGATATGATGTCCTTCCTGAAGGGCGTATATCACTCCATGAACATCGGCGCTTCCAACAAGACCAGGACCAACGATCCGCACCTTGACGAGCTCATCGAAAAGGCATGCGCCACCGTCGACAACGCAGAGCGCGAAGTCGTCCTGAAGGAGACCAGCAGATACCTCAACGATCTCTGCTGCCAGATCCCCCTCTATCAGCAGTCCAACGTTTCCGGCTACAACAAGTATCTGGACGGCGTATTCGTGACCGCAGGCAAGAGATTCTGGGTCGAAGAGTGGAGCTGGCTGTAATATAAAAGCCGCATCCATCGGATAAAGGCCGGTCTGCCGGCGCCTATTGATATCTGGCCCCCGTCATCAAATGGCGGGGGTTTTATGATGCTTGAAAAAGCCCGGCCGCGATGGTTAAATATATCCATGGACGTCGGAATCTATGTACATATACCATACTGCGTGAGAAAGTGCCGCTACTGCGATTTCGCCTCGTCTGCCATTGCCGGCAGGGAAGGGACGGTGGGCCCTTATATTGGGGGACTTAAGGACGGCATAAGGCGGACTGCTGAGCATTTTGACGGAAGGCTCAGCGTTTCCAGCGTATTTTTCGGCGGCGGGACGCCGTCTCTCATAGACGCGGGGCTTTTGTGCTCCGTACTGGATGAGATCCGTAAATGTTTTACAGTCACCCAGGACGCTGAGATCAGCCTTGAGGCCAATCCCGGGACCCTTACGGAGGGGAAGCTTGCCGCATACAGAAAGGCGGGCTTTAACAGGCTGAGCCTGGGGATCCAGAGCCTGGACGACCGGGTCCTCGCCGCCATGGGAAGGATCCATGACAGCAGGGAGGCCGCCGCGTCCTTCAGGCTCGCGTCCCGTTTTTTCGATAACATCAACGCGGATCTGATGCTGGGGGTCCCGCTTCAGACCGAGAGGATCTGGACCGATACTCTTGAGCGCGCCATAGATCTGGGACCTTCCCATCTCTCCTTTTACAGCCTGCAGCTGGAGGAGGGCACGCCATTTTACGATGATTACAGGGCGGGGCGTCTGGAGCTCCCTTCGTGGGAAGAGGACCGGGCCATGTATCACAAGGGCCTTGAGATCATCAGGGACGCGGGATTCGTCCACTACGAGATCTCCAACGGGGCGCTGCCCGGCAGGGAGTGCCGCCACAATCTGAGATACTGGACCATGGAGCCTTACCTGGGCTTTGGCAGCGCCGCTCATTCCTTCATCGGAGGCGTCAGGTACGAGGGCGGGGCTCTTCCGTTCGCCGTGGGCGAAGATCCAGATGAGACCATAGCCCGCAGCAGGTCGTTCACCTGGGCGGAGGGGGAAAGGCTCGCGGATCTTAAGGGAGACTTTCTCTTTACCCAGCTGAGGCTCATAGAAGGCATGGACACAGGCCTTTATCAAAGGCTCTTCGGGACCTCCATCGAGAGCGACGTCGGAGGCGCTCTGGAGGAGCTGGAAGCAGACGGTCTTATCGAGACGTCCGAGGACAGGATCCGCCTTACCGAAAAAGGCCTGGACATGACCAATCCCATAGAAGAAAAGCTGCTGGAAGCATTATGATACGCAGCAGTTTTCTGTCGTACACAGCGAGGGGTGGCTCAAAGGTGGGCCTTACGCCGCAGCTCCCACGGTCATCATCCCATATCGGTGCGGCAAACCTTACCGATCTATTTAATAATCGAATATTCAGCCCTATTGCATTAAAAAGTTTTATAGAGTATTATACAGACAACGACATTGAAACGATGTCATCACGATTGCCAGAAAAGATACCGCAGCTGATTCCTGCGGTGTTTTTTTATGCAAAATTGACTGACCTGCTCCCTGATGGTAGAATATGAGAAGAAAAGGAGGCTGTCATGGCACAGAAGAAATACATACTCGCCCTCGACGAGGGCACCACAAGCTGCCGCAGCATCGTATTTGACCGGGACGGCAGCATGATCGCCGTCTCCCAGAAGGAATTCGGCCAGATCTTCCCAAAGCCCGGCTGGGTGGAGCAC
>JAFRQL010000088.1 GCA_017428655.1 Bacillota bacterium
AGGACGTGGGACTGGGCGTTCCTGTAGACGCCGTCTATGCCGGTGAGCCTGGCAAGATCGCAAAGCTCGTCAACATTGGTCGGGTCCATGGTATACATGGAGCCGCCGTACTCGCTGCAGAGCTCGTAGGCCAGCATGACGCCCAGCTTCGCGGGATGCTCGCTTCCGCCCACCGCGTCTCTCGTATGCTCGTAAAGGAGCCTGTCGATGACGGTGACGCCGGACTTCTGGGTGCAGGCGCTCCCTCCCCTTCCGATGAACACGTCCACGTCCCCGGGCTCGTATCCCCTCTTCTTCAGCATGTCTATGATAAGCTGCTTTCTGAAGGGGATCTGGTCGTTGACGGTCTTAAAGGACAGGAGCACTGGGGCGTCGTGAAAGACGCTCTCCTCGAAGATCTCTTCATCGTCTTTATAAAGGCTCACCTTGGTCGACGTGGAGCCGGGATTGATAACAAGAAGAAGCATCGATCCTCCGTTAGGTCTCATATCGCAAAACAGGATCCCCGCCGAATGCGCTGATCATTCGGACGAGGATCCTGCACAAAACTAACACATTTTACACCCGCGCCCTTTATTTGAAAAGGTCTTTCAGAGTGTCCGTGAATTTCTTTCTCTTGGAATAGCCCTCGGTATTGGAGACCTCGCCTAGCTGGCGGATCAGCTCCTTCTGGGCCGCTGTCAGCTTGGTCGGGACCTCAAGGTCGAACTCGACGAAAAGATCCCCGGGAACTCCGGTCTTGATGTTGGGGACTCCCTTGCCGCGGAGCCTGGTGACGTCGCCGGGCTGGGTGCCCGCGGGCACCTTGCAGGCCTGCTTGTCCTTAAGGCCCGGGATCATGATCTCGTCGCCCAGGGCAGCCTGAGTGAAGGTGATGGGCACGGTGATCTTAAGATCGTCTCCCCTTCTCTCGAACACGGTGCTCGGGGTGACCCTGATGACGATGTAGAAATCGCCGTTGGGCCCGCCGTTGTAGCCCGGTTCGCCCTGACCGCTCATCTTTATGACGGAATCGTTGTCGACTCCCGCCGGGATGTTGACGGTGAGGTTCACGGTCTTCCTGATCCTGCCGGTCCCTCTGCAGTCGGGACAGGGCTTCTCGTTGATCTCGCCGGTGCCTCCGCAGTTGGAGCAGGTGGTGACCTGCTGCATCTGGCCGAACATGGTGGACCTTACCGTCCTCACCTGGCCAGAGCCTCCGCAGGTCGGACACTTCTTTTTGGAAGTCCCGGGAGCCGCGCCGCTGCCGTGGCAGGTATCGCAGACCACGTCCTTGGTCAGGCGGATCTCCTTCTTGCATCCGAAGACAGCCTCATTGAAGCTGATGGTCATGTTCTTCTGGATGTCCCTGCCCTTTCTGGGGGAGTTGGCCGCTCTGCCGCCGAAGGCGTCTCCTCCGAAGCCTCCGAAGCCGCCGAACATGTTGAATATATCCTCAAAGCCGCCGAAGCCCTGGCTGGAGAAGCCTCCTCCGAAGTCCTGAGCGTTGGGATCGACGCCGGCGAAGCCGAAGCGGTCGTACTTTTCCTTCTTTTCGGGGTCGGACAGGACAGAATATGCCTCGTTGACCTCTTTGAATTTCTCTTCGGCCTTCTTATCACCGGGATTCCTGTCCGGGTGATACTTCATGGCCATCTTTCTGTATGCAGATTTGATCTCGGATTCGCCCGCGCCCTTCTGAAGGCCGAGCACCTCGTAATAATCTCTCTTTTCCTCTGCCATTTCTTTCTCCGGAGCCTGATACAGCCCCTGCCGTAAGACAGGGGCCTTTCACGCTCATTTTATTTGCGGGGACCCTTTCGGGCCGCCCCTATATATTACTGATTCTTCTTGTCGTCGTCAACGACTTCGAAGTCAGCGTCGACCACATTGTCATCGCTCTTGGCGCCCTGCTGGCCGTTCATGTTGGGATTGAAGCCCATGTTGTTGGGATCAAATCCGCCCATGTTGGGGTTGAAGCCCGCTCCGCCCATGTTGGGGCCCGCCTGGCCCTGAGCCTGCTGCTGAGCCGCGGCCTGCTCGTAGAGCTTGGTGCTGATCACATGATACTCGTTGGTGAGAGCCTCGATCTTCGATTTGATCTCCTCGGTGGTTCCGGCTTCCATTGCCCTTGACAGCTCGTCCTTGGCTGCATTGATCTTGGCAACTTCGTCGGCAGAGAGCTTGCCATCCAGTTCCTTCAGGTTCTTCTCGGTCTCGTAGACCAGGGTCTCGGCCTGGTTGCGGACCTCGATGCCTTCCTTCTTGGCCTTGTCTGCCTCGGCGTACTGCTCGGCTTCCTTGACCTTCTGCTTTATCTCATCCTCGGAGAGCTTGGTGGAAGAGGTGATGGTGATCCTCTGCTCCTTGCCGGTGCCCAGATCCTTTGCGCTGACGTTTACGATGCCGTTAGCGTCGATGTCGAAGGTGACTTCGATCTGAGGGATCCCGCGGGGCGCTGGGGGGATACGGGAGAGCTGGAAGCGGCCGAGGGTGATGTTGTCGGCTGCCATCTGACGCTCACCCTGCATGACGTGGATGTCTACCGCGCTCTGGTTGTCAGCGGCGGTGGAGAAGATCTGGCTCTTCTTGGTAGGAATGGTGGTGTTCCTCTCGATGAGCCTGGTGGCTACGCCGCCCAGAGTCTCGATGGACAGAGACAGCGGAGTTACGTCCAGAAGGAGAACGTCCTTGACCTCGCCGGTCAGAACGCCTGCCTGGATGGAAGCGCCTACCGCGACGCACTCATCGGGGTTGATGCCCTTGAAGGGCTCCTTGCCGGTGATCTGCTTTACAGCCTCCTGGACTGCGGGGATCCTGGTGGAGCCGCCGACGAGGATGACCTTGTTGATGTCGCTGTTGGTGACGCCGGCGTCCGCCATTGCCTTCCTCATGGGCTCGATGGTCCTCTGGACCAGGTGAGCGGTCAGCTGATCGAACTTGGCCCTGGTGATGTCCATGTTCATGTGGAGAGGTCCGTTGGCGTTGACGGTGATGAAGGGCAGGTTCACATTGGTGGTCTGGCTGGAGGAGAGCTCCTTCTTGGCCTTCTCTGCGGCCTCCTTGAGCCTCTGCATCGCCATCCTGTCGCTTCTCAGATCGACGCCGTTCTCCTTGGCGAACTGGTCGGCCATGAAGTTCATCAGCACGTTGTCGAAGTCGTCGCCGCCCAGCTTGGTGTCGCCGTTGGTGGAAAGCACCTCGAAGACGCCGTCGCCCAGCTCCAGTATGGAGACATCGAAGGTGCCGCCGCCCAGATCGTATACCAGGATCTTCTGGCTGCTCTCGCCCTTGTCAAGACCGTAGGCCAGAGCGGCCGCGGTCGGCTCGTTGATGATCCTCTTGACGTCAAGGCCTGCGATGCGGCCTGCGTCCTTGGTAGCCTGCTTCTGGCTGTCGGAGAAGTATGCGGGGACGGTGATGACCGCCTCGGTGACCTTCTCGCCCAGATAGCTCTCGGCATCGGCCTTGAGCTTGGACAGGATCATTGCTGAGATGTCCTGCGGGGTGTATTCCTTGCCGTCGATGGACACCTTGTAATCGCTGCCCATGTGGCGCTTGATAGAGGAGATGGTCCTCTCGGGGTTGGTGATGGCCTGACGCTTTGCGGTCTCGCCTACCAGCCTCTCGCCGCCCTTGGTGAAGCCTACGACCGACGGCGTGGTCCTGTTGCCTTCTGCGTTTGCTATGACGGTAGGTTCTCCGCCTTCGAGAACTGCTACGCAGCTGTTGGTAGTTCCCAGATCGATTCCTATGACTTTGCTCATTTCTTTATCCTCCGATATGTTATTTACGGTCTACTGTGCGACGGCTACCTTTGCCGTCCTGATGACCTTATTATTTAACGTGTACCCTTTCTGAAGCACCTGGGTCACCGTTCCGCTCTCCGCGTCCGATGAAGGATCGTTCATGACCGCTTCGTGGGACCGGGGGTCGAAAGGCTTTCCCAAAGCCTCTATCTCAGCGACCTTGTTCTTCTCAAGGACCGAGAGCAGCTGCTTGAATATCAGTTCCATGCCCTCTCTGTACTTGTCGTCCGCGGTCGGAGCTGCCATCGCTCTTTCGAAATTATCGGTGACTTCGAGGATCTGCTTCGCGAATTCCTCGTTGGCATAGGCGTAGATGTCGCTCTTTTCCTTTTCGCTGCGGCGGCGGTAATTCTGGTATTCGGCCATGAGCCTCAAGCGGCTGTCCTCAAGCTCCGAGAGCTTTTTGGCCAGGTCTTCCTCGGGCTTTTCTTCAGCCTCTTCGGAAGGCTCCGCCTGCTCTTCGGTCTTTTCACCTTCGCAGGTCTCCTTGGCTCCATCCTTTACCTGTTCTTCGTCTCCGCAGGCCTTGGGCTCATCCTCAGCCTGTTCCTTTTGTTCGCAGGTCTCTTCATCCGGCTGCCGTTCCTGCTTCAGCTCTTTGGCATCCGGCATGTTTTCCTGTGTCATTCGTCGTTATCTCCTGTGATCTCAAATGTTTTGCTTATATTATCAGTCATGTATCTTATGACAGAACTGATCTCGCTGTATCTCATCCTGGTCGGCCCGATGACGCCCAGCTTTCCCACCAGCCTTCCGTTGACCCTGTAGTCGGCGGTTATGAGGCTGCAGTCCTTGAGCTCGGAGTTCTCGTCTCCGATGGTGATGATTAGGCCGTTGTCCCTGTTGACCAGCACGTTGGTGATGTGGTCCTTCTGCTGAAGGATGGTCAGGAAGTTCCTGGCCTTCTCCACGTCGCTGTACTCGGGCATGGAGAAGATATTGGTGTATCCGTCCATGTATAGGTCCACGTCCAGCATCTTCTCGAGGGTCTGCATGAAGCTGGGGACTACCGCTCCGGTCAGTTTATCGAGGGCGGAAAGGTCGGACTTTATGGTCTCTATTATGTCCATGGTCAGAACGTCGCTGACGGTCTTTCCCATGAAGTTGTGGGTCATGACCCGGGACATCAGCCTGAGATTGTCTTCGGTGTATCCGCAGGAGAGCTTGACCGGCGTGTTGCTGATCTGGCCGTCCTCGGAAACGATCATCAGTACGATGGTCCTTTCGTCGACGGGGAGAAGGTTCACGTACTTGAGCTTGCTCTCCCTTCCGCTGGGAGTGATGGCGAAGGACACCAGATTGGTGATCTCCGAAAGAAGGCTGGCCGCCTTCTCTATGGTCCTGTCCAGCTCCGCCGCGGTATCGCTTAGCTTGCTGGATATGGCCTGCTTGCGCTCGTCGGTGAGTTCCGACGCCCTCATCAGCTGGTCCACATAGAGCCTGTAGGCTTTGTCCGAGGGCACCCTGCCGGCGGACGTATGGGGATGGGTGAGATATCCCATCTCTTCAAGGTCGCTCATCTCGTTCCTGATGGTAGCGGGAGAAAGACCCATGTCGTATTTCTTTGAGATGGTCCTGCTTCCGACAGGCTCAGCGGAATAAATAAAATCTGCAACTATAGCCTGAAGGATCTGAAGCTTTCTTTCATTGAGTTCCATCTGTACCTCCTGTCGAATTTTTCTCTCGCTGTTAGCACTCTTTAGTTGGGAGTGCTAACAACTATGATTAATATACCCTCGCCCCGCATCAATGTCAACAGTTTTGTGAAAAATGCTCCTTGACGATTTGGTGAAGAAAATGAAGGTCCTGCGGCGTTCACTGCAAAGGGATCCCAAAGAAGATAAACTGCAAACCGTTGAGCGCAGCGGGGCCAGGCTGCTGCTGAAAGGTTTTCTATAACAAGCAAAAGCCCCGTCTTCGGGCGGGGCTTTGAAAGCGTTTGATATGTGAGGCGCGGCCGGTATTAGAGGGCCTTGGTCTCGATCTCCTTGAGGAGCATGGCGATGAAATCGTCCTTGGCGATGGGGGCCATGTCGCCGGTTTTGCTGGATCTGGGAGCGAAGACGCCGGTCTCGATCTCCTTGTCGCCGATGACGACGATGTAGGAGTCTCTGGCGTTCCTTGCTTCGCGGATCTTGTAACCGATCTTCTCGTTTCTGGTGTCGACCTCTACCCTGAGGCCCTTCTCGGTCATCTCTTTTCCGAGAGCCAGGGCGTATTCGTCCTGCTTGTTGGTGACGGTCAGGATCTTGACCTGGACCGGAGCCAGCCACAGGGGGAACTTGCCTTCGAAGTTCTCGATGAGGATGCCCAGGAAGCGCTCGATGCTTCCGTCGGCCACCGACTGGGTC